>JADGPJ010000012.1 GCA_017882505.1 Solirubrobacterales bacterium
CCCACCGAGTCGGGACGCACGGGCCCCGCAAAGACCTTCACCATGTGAGTGACCTCCTGATGTCAGGCCGCGGCTGCCGAATCAGCCGCTATTTGCCTGGTAACCGTTCAGTCCCCTACCCCCAAGCCGCCAAGCGCGAAAGGCCAACGGGGCGGTTGACATAACGCAGGGACGACCGCGCCCACGTCGAACCGCGGGGCATGGAGCGCGCCGAGGCCGAGGCCATCTATGACGCCGGCCGGGAGGCCTGCGTCGAGTTCATGCTCGATCTGGCGCAGCGCTTCGAGGAGTTGGCGGAGCGCTCAGAACGCCAGATCGCCCGCCTGCAGGCACGGGTCGAGCGGCTCGAAGAGGAGCTGCGCAAGGACTCGCGCAACAGCTCCAAGCCACCCTCCTCCGATCCGCCGAAGAGCCGCCAGGAGCGGCGTGCCGAGGCGCGCGAGAAGGCCAAGGAGCTCCTGCGCGGCGAGGCAGAGCAGCGCCAGCCCGGAGCCCAGCCCGGGCACCGGGGCTCGGGTCGCAGGCTCGCCCCGGAGGACCAGATCGATGAGATCGTCGACCACTTCCCCGAGTCCTGCGGGCGCTGCGGGCACGGCTTCGCCGAGTCAGAGCGCCGCCCCTCCTCGCGCTTCGGCCGCCACCAGGTGGCAGAGCTGCCGCTGATCGCGGTGCGGATGACCGAGCATCGCACCCACCGCCTGCGCTGCCCCGAGTGCAAGGCCAAGACGACGGCCGAGCTGCGCGAGGGGCTACGGGACTCGGCCTTCGGCCCCCGCGCCCAGGCGGCGGCGGTGACGATGAGCGCCCGCAACCGGATCTCGCGCCGCGACATGGCCGAGCTCGCCGATGACCTGTTTGGCCTTGAGATGTCGGTGGGGGCGGTCGACGCGATCTGCCAGCGCGCCTCGGCGGCGCTTGATGAGCCGCACGAGCGGCTCGCCGCATCGGTCCTGGGCTCCCCGGCCATAAACGTCGATGAGACCGGCTGGCGCACCGCCGGGGAGGGTCGGGCGCTGTGGACGGCGACCACACCGGGCGCGGCGATCTTCCGCATCGGCGCCGATCGCCACCGCGATCGCTTGGAGGAGCTGATCGGCGACTACGAGGGGATCGTCTGCTCGGATCGCTGGTGGGCCTATGACCACCTCGATCCCACCTGCCGCCAGGCGTGCTGGGCGCACCTGTGGCGGGACTTCACCCGCCACGCCGAGGGACTCGCCGAGCAGCAGGCCTTCGGCGCGGCCGGCCTCGAGCTCACCAAGCGGCTGTTCTCTGCCTGGCATGCCTTCGCCGAACACGGCGACCGCGATCGGCTGCGGACCGAGATGGCGCCGATCGAGGCGGAGCTGCGCTTACTCTGCGAGCGCGCCGCCCGCAAATCGAAGCGCACCCGCCTGCACCGCGTCTTCGCCAACAACCTGCTGAAGATCTGGCCGGCGCTCTGGACCTTCGTCACGATCCCGGGAGTCGAGCCGACCAACAACGCCGCCGAGCGCTCCCTGCGCGGGCCGGTCATCCAGCGCAAGCTCTCCCACGGCACCCGATCCGAAGACGGCGAGCGCTTCGTCGAGCGCGCTCTCTCGGCCTCGGTCACCTGCCGGCTGCAGAGCCGCTCGCTCTTCGCCTACCTGGCCGAGCTGCTCACCGCCCGCTCCCGCGGGCAGCCGCTGCCCGCGCTCGCCTGAGCACGGAGCCCGCCGTCGATCGTCACCGAAGCCGCGCCCGAGGGGTCGATGACTGAACGGTTACCGTTTTGGGGCTATAGCTCAGCTGGCAGAGCGCCTGGATCGCACCCAACCTCCTGGCTAGCTGAGATGCCTGTCGGACCCCGCCCCAGAGCCATTGGGTCACGATTGGGTCACGGCCCCCACCCATGCCCAGTCAGCCACGGATCGCGAGCAGCCGACAGAGGGCAAAGCAGGCTTATTTGCAGGCATTCCCGTCGGGCCGCCCAATTCGTATCGAACAACGGCGACCCAGATTTTCAGTCGTGTGCTCTACCAACTGAGCTACCTCGCCTGGGGCGCCGGACGGCTTGCGCAGCGGGAAGGCTAGCGGCCGGAGGGCGATCGGGGCTGATTGCATTGGGGGGTGGCCTGGACTCGTGCAGCGGTGGCGCTGGTGGTCGTGGGGGCGGTGGCGCTCGTGGTGGTCTCGGGGGGCTCGGACGCGGATCCGCGGACGCCGCCGGCCCTGCCGGGAATGCCGGCGCCGTTTCTCGGCACCGCGGTGGCAGGCGGCGGCGGGATGACGGCCGCGATCGACGCCTACGGGGACGTCGTCGACCTGCGGGCGCCGGGGCCTGCGGGCCGCGAGCTGATCGATAACCCGGCCGACCGCCAGGCGGCCGGCACCGTCTCCCCCGAGACCGGGATCGTGCCGCGGGTGAGCATCGACCTCGGCCCGGCGCAGGCGCTCTGGCGCGCCGACTCGGTATCGCAGCGCTACCTGCCGGGGACGAACGTGGTGCGAACCGTCGCTCGATTCGGCCGGGTCAGGGCCGAGGTGACCGCCGCCGCTTCGAGCGGTGCGCTGGCGGAGACCCTGGAGGTGAGGGGGCCGATGGAGCGAGCGGTCGTACCGACCTTCGACGCCAACGTGATCGATCGGTCGGGGGCTCGGTGCCGGCAGGGTCGCCGGCCGGGCGAGGTGACGATCGTCTGCTCCGCCGGCAGTTCGATCATCGGCGAAGACTCGAACCCCGTCGCGATCGATGTCGACGAGATCATCCGCGCCAGCGAGGCCGCCGGGCGTGGCTGGATCGCCCGTGCGCGGCCGCTGGGATCCGCCGCCCCCGCCTGGGCGAGGCGAATGTACGCGCGCTCGCTGCTAACCCTGCGGGCGCTGACCGACCGCCGCACCGGCGCCGTCGCGGCGGGCGCCCGCGACGGCTGGGCCTACGTCTGGCCTCGCGACGCCGGCGCCGCCGCCCTCGCCTTGTCGGCCTCCGGGTACCCGGCGCAGGCGCGAAGCGTCGCGCGGTTCCTGCTCGGCCTCAACCTCGACGCGGCCGCGCGCTTCGGCGGCACCGGCGCGCCGGTGCCCGGGCGCGGCCCCCAGGGCGACGCCGCCGGCTGGGCCGCGGTTGCCGCCCGCGCCACCGGGCTCCCCGCCCCCGAGAACGAACCATCCTGGCGCAATCGCCCCGATTACCAAGAGAGCTCCCCAGGCGACTACCTCGCCAACGCCATCGCCTCGAGCACCGTCAATGAGCCGTTCGAGACCGCGCGGGGGCTGGTGCGGCGGGCAGGCGACCCAGGCTCGGGGCTCGACTCGGCGGCCGCCTGGGCGGTGCGGCCGTTTCCCCAGCCCACCCTCTTCCCGGCGGCCCGCAGGACCCTCCTCGACCTGACCGCCAAGCAGACCCGCTTCGGGATCACCCCCAGCGAACGGTGGCCCGGCGTCGATCCCTGGTCCGCCCCGACCGCTTGGACCGCCTGGAGCCTCGCCGCCCTCGGCGAGCGCCGCCAGGCGCTGCGCCTTCTCGCCGATCTGCGACGTGCCGCGACTCCGGCCGGCGCGATTCCCGAGCGCGTCGACGCCAACACCGGCATCCCCCGCTCCACCACCCCGCTGGCCTGGTCGCACGCCTTCGCGATCCTCGCCCTGCGCCGACTCTGGCCCGGAACCTAGTGGGTGCCTGAGGTTAAGGCCCCTATGGGGACCACAAACTCAGGAACGCCGCCAGCGGGTGAGCGAGTTGTGCAGCGCCAGCCGGCGCTCCTCGCCCTCGCCGACGACGCGGAAGCTGTCCGCTGTCTCCGGGGCTTCGGTCAGCAGGCGGTCGATCAGCGCCGCCGCCGCGGGACCGCCCGATCCACGCCCCAGCCACTCGCCGAAGTCGAGATCGAATGGGATCAGCTCCTCGAGGTCTAGGTGGAGGCCGACCTCCTCGCCCATCGCCCGCAGGCGGTCCGGCGTCAGACAGGCCCAGTGGGAGGGATCGCGCAGGCGCTCGATCTCCTCGTGCCAGGCGGCGGCATCGCCATCGGCGTCGGTGACGTGATCGCCGACGATCACCCAACCGCCCGGCCGCACCACCCTCGCCATCTCCTCCAGCACCCGCTTCGGCGCCGGTATGTGGTGGAGGCTGAAGCGAGTTAGCGCGCCGTCGAAGCTCGCGTCCTCGAACTCGAGCGCGGTCGCGTCGCCGAGCGAGAACTCGACGTTGGCGATGCCCTCCCGCTCCGCTTCCGCCGCCGCCTTCTCGACCATCGCCGGAGTCAGGTCGACACCGTGGACCGAGCCGACCCGGCCGGCCAGCGCCTGCGAGACCGCTGCCGGGCCGCAGGCGACCTCGAGCCAGCGCGCCCCGGCGTCGGCCGGGGCGAGTTCGACCAGCGCACCGAGGGTCTCGGCCGCGTTCATCACCGGCGCCCTGGCGAAGGAATCGGTCTGGTGCGTGAACTCGTCGCGGATCGACTCCTCGTACATGGGTTCCATGTTAGATGCGGTCGTAGTTCCATCCGCCTACCGGCGGGCATTACGACATCCCAAGGCCGCCAGGGCGGCCGCAACGGCCTGCTCGGCCGACTCGGTCGGGATCACGCCGGGGGCGCCGTCCATCCGCTCGCGCCCGCTCAGCTCCCAGCTGCGCAGCGCGACCACGGTGCGGCCGATCGCCCGCGCGTGGCCGATCTCCGAGAGCGTTCCCCACTCGCCGCCAACCGCGATCACGACCTCGCCCGAGCCGACCACCGCCAGGTTGCGGGCCTGGCCGATGCCGCTGGCCACGACCTCGGTGCAGTAGGGGTTCGCCTCCGCGGCCGAGCTGCCGGGGACGATCCCGATCACGCGGCCGCCCGCCTCGGCGGCTCCGCGGGACACCGCTTCCATCACGCCCTCGCCGCCGCCGCAGACCACGGTCACGCCGGCCTCCGCCAGACGCCTCCCGACCTCCTCGGCGAGCCCGGCGATCTCAGAGTCCTGGGCGCACCCACTGGCCCCGATCACCGCAACCTGACGCGCGCGGCCCTTGAAGCCAGGGGAGGGGGCCTCGACGGAGCCTCCCCGCTGTTCGTGACGGCGAGGCCCCCGCCCCTGGCTCACCGCGGCGCCCCCTTCATCTGCCCCATCAGCTCCAGCGCCCCCGCCTTGTGCAGCGGTTCGTTGAGATTGCCGCACTTCGGGCTCTGCACGCAGGAGGGGCAGCCGGACTCGCAGGGGCACTCGGCGATCAGCCGCTCGGCGTCGTCGAGCAGGCGCTCGAACTGCTCGTAGCCGCGCTGGGTTATCCCCACCCCGCCCGGGTGCCCGTCGTAGATGAAGATCGTCGAGCGGCCGGTCTGGAAGTGGACGTTGGTCGAGAGGCCGCCGATGTCCCAGCGGTCGCACATCGCGATCAGCGGCAGCACCGCGATCTGGCCGTGCTCGGTCGCGTGCAGGGCGCCCAGCAGGACGTCCGGCGGCAGCGCCCCGCTGAGCCGCTCCGGCAGCACGTACCAGAGCGCCTGGGTGACGAAGTTCTGCTCGGGCAGCTCGAGGGCGACGATGTCGATCGGCTCCTGCTCTGAAATCGAAACGCGCTGGAAGGCGATCACCTGCTCGGTCACCGAGACTTCGCCGAAGTTGAGCTGCACCCCGGCCACCTGGCGCTGCTCGAGGGTGCGCTCGATGTAGATCTCGGTCTCCTTTTTCGGCCGCGTGTACCAGTCGCCGTCGAACTCCGAGACGATCGCCCGCCGCTCGGAGATGTCGAGTCGCTCCACCTCGTAGGAGCGGCCGAGGTGGAGGTAGATCGCGCCGGGATGGATCGTCGTGAAGGCCCGCTCCGCCTCGACCAGGCCGAGCATCTCCCCCGCGTCGCGCTCGATCACCGCGACCGAGTCCGAGGAGGCCGAGCGCAGCGGGATCCGCGAGGCGACGAACTCGCTGCGCCGCGGCAGCAGCCGCCCGCCGGCGCTGCGCAGCTCCCCCGCCGCCAGCAGCCGCTCCGCCCGCTGGCGCCAGTCCGGCCCGAAGAACTCCTCGTCGGCGTCGCTCAGCGGCAGCTCGTAGGCGGCGGCGATCAGGTGCCGGGAGGCGATCTGGTCGTTGTTGTGGTCAAGGATCGCCGCCTCGACCGGCCGCTCGAGGAACTCCTCGGGGTGGCGGCAGAAGAACTGGTCGAGCGCATCCTGGCCGGCGACGTAGACGGCGAGCCCGCGCCGGCGCCGCCCCGCCCGGCCCCACATCTGCCGCAGGCTCGCGACCGTTCCCGGGAAGGTGACGCAGATCGCCGCGTCGAGCTCGCCGACGTCGATCCCCAGCTCCAGCGCGTCGGTCGCGACCACCGCCAGCAGCTGGCCGGAGCTGAGCCGGTCCTCGATCTCGCGGCGCTGCTGGGACGTGTAGCCGCCGCGGTAGGGGGCGATCCGCGCCGCCAGCTCCGGCTTGCCGCGGCGCTCGAGGTTTTCCCGGGCGAAGCGCTGGATCAGCTCGATCCCGCGCCTGCTTTTGAGAAAGCAGATCGTCCGCACGCCCTGCGCGACCAGCTCGGCCAGCAGGTCCGCCGCCTCCGAGAGCGCCGAGCGCCGGGTCCCGCTTGCCTTGTCGATCAGCGGCGGGTTCCACATCGTCACCTCGCGCCCGGCCCGCGGCGCGCCGTCGTCGTCGATCAGCTGGAACGGCGTCCCGACCAGCCGCTCGGCCAGCTCGACCGGGTTGGCGATCGTCGCCGAGGCGAGCAGGAAGCGCGGCTCGGAGCCGTAGGCGCGCGCCACCCGCCGCAGCCGCCGCAGCACGTTGGCGACGTGGGAGCCGAAGACGCCGCGGTAGGTGTGGGCCTCGTCGACGACGACCCAGCGCAGGTTGGTGAGGAAGTCGCCCCAGCTCTTGTGGTTGGGCAGCAGACCGACGTGGAGCATGTCGGGATTGGTGAGGACGAGGTTGTTGCGGCGGCGGATCGCCGGGCGCTCCTCCTTCGGCGTGTCGCCGTCGTAGATCGCCTCGCGCAGGCCGGGTGGCCGTAGCTGCGCCAGCTTGCGCGCCTGGTCCTGGGCCAGCGCCTTGGTCGGGTAGAGGTAGAGGGCGCGCCGCTTGGGCTCGCGGGCGATGCCGTCGAGCACCGGCAGGTTGAAGGCGAGGCTCTTGCCCGAGGCGGTGCCGCTGGTGATCGCCAGGTTGGAGTGCGCCGCCGCCTCGTAGGCCTCGAGCTGGTGCGTGTAGAGCCGCTCGATGCCGCCGCGCCGCAGCGCCGCGGCGAAGGCTGGGTCGAGCGAGTCCGGCAGCGCCACCGGCCGCGCCCGCCGCTCCTTCTCGGAGCTCTCGGCGACGATCCGCCCGTCGCGCCGCGCTGGCTCGATCGCGACCGACCAGGGGTTCTCCAGCAAGCTGGAACCGCGTGCCATCAGGCGACGCTCCGCCGCGGCCGCGCGATCCGCCCCGCGACTCGCATCGCCTGCAGTGAGGAACGGTCGTGGATGCGGAGGACGTCGGCGCCCTCGCGGACCGCCAGGGCCACCGCGGCGACGGTCCCCCACTCGCGCTCCCCCGCCGGAAGTCGTCGCTCCCAGGACCCGCCGAGCACGGCGCCGATGAAGTCCTTGCGCGAGAGCGAGACGTAGAGCGCCAGCCCCAGCGAGCGCAGCTCGCCGAGCCGGCGCAGGATCTCCAGATCCTGCTCGGGGCTGAGGTCGAAGTCGAGTCCGGGGTCGATCGCGATCTGCTCCTCCGCGACGCCAAGCTCTCGCGCCAGCTCGACCCTCCCCTCGAACCAGGACCTGAGGTGGTCGATGACGTCGCCGTACTCGCGCCAGGGCCGATCGACCCGCGGCGGCCCCTCGATGTGCATAAGCACGTAGCCGCAGCCCGCCCCGGCGACGAGGTCGAACATCTCCTCCGAGCCGCCGCCGATGTCGTTGACCGCGCCGGCTCCCGCCGCCAGCGCCCGCCGCGCGACCTCGACCGAGAAGGTGTCGGCGGAGATCGGGACTCCGCAGCCGGCCAGTCCCTCCAGCGCCGGCACCAGCGCTGCCGCCTCGTCCTCCGGCGCCACCGCCGGCCCGCTGCGCGCCGCCACGGCGCCGACGTCGAGCATGTCGAAGCCCGCCTCGACCAGCGCCAGGCCGTCGGCGGCGGCCCGCTCGGGAGTCCCGCTCCTCGCCCCCTCGAACATCGAGTCGACGGTGACGTTGACGATCCCCGCCGCCTGCGGCTGCTCCAACTCGAGGGTCCTGTCAGCCAGCCGCCATTGCATCGTCGCTACGGTAGCGACCGGGCCGATGGCACTCCGATGCGTCTACACCGATCTCGACGGAACCCTGCTCGGGATGGGCGGGGCGCTCTTCCGCGACGCCGACGGCGCCTTCTCGATGGCGCAGGCTCGCGGCCTCGAGGCCTGCCAGCGGGCCGGGGCCGAGGTCGTGATCATGTCCGGCCGCCGCGAGCCCCAGGTCCACGAGGCGGCGCGGCTGATGGGCCAGGCCTCCTACATCTACGAGGCCGGCTCGGCCTTCGCGATCGCAGGCGAGACGACGCTGATGACCGGCGACATGGGCCCCAACGAGGACGGCACGATCTACGAGCAGATCGAGGCGCGGGGGATCCCGAAGCTGCTCTTCGACCACTTTCCCGGGCGGCTCGAGTACCACGCCCCCTGGCATCACGGCCGCGTCCTCTCCCACCTCTTCCGCGGCAAGGTCGACGTCGACGAGGCCAACACGCTCCTCGGCGAGCACGGCGACGACGACCTGCGGCTGCTCGACAACGGCGCGATCGGGACCCCGATGCCCGCGATCGACGGCCGCACCCACGCCTACCACCTGGTTCCGCGCATGGTCAGCAAGGCCGGGGCGGTCGCCGCCCACGCCCGCGCCCAGGGCTACCACCCCTCCGAGTGCATCGCCGTCGGCGATTCGGTCGAGGACCTCGAGGTGGCGGCCGCGGTGGGCCGCTTCTTCGTCGTCGCCAACGGGCCCGAGCGCGACGCCGGCCTGCGCGCCGCCCTCTCCAGCTGGGACAACGTCACGGTGACCGAGGGCAGTATGGGCGACGGCTTCTACGAGGCGATCGTCTCGACCCTGGTCGAGCGACGTTAGTATCGAGCCGATGGCCGGGGCAACCGTCGCAGAGCAGGAGTACCTCGAGATCATCTTCTGGCTGGAAGAGGCCGGGCTGCCGATGACCGGCGCCAACATCGCCCGCGCGATGCGGCTCTCCCCGCCGACCGTGCACGAGATGGTCGGCCGCCTGATCGACGACGGCTACGTCGAGCGCAACCCGAACAAATCGCTCTCCTTCACCGAGTCCGGGCGCGAGCACGCCAGCCATATCGTCCGCCGCCACCGGATGATCGAGCGCTTCCTCACCGATGTCCTCGGCATCCCCTGGGACGAGGTCCACGAGGAGGCCGAGCGGATCGAGCACGCGATGTCGCCGGTGCTGGAGGAGCGGATGCGGGCGGCGATCGGCGACGCCACCACGTGCCCCCACGGCCACCCGATCGTCGAGGGGATCCGCGAGCAGGGATCGCTGCTCGCCGACGTATCGGTCGGCGCCGACGTCACCGTCCTGCGCTTCGAGAACGAGGCCGAGGAACTGCTCCACTACCTGCGCGCCGCCGGTCTCGAGCCGGGCCTGGAGGGCAAGGTCGAGAGCTCCAACTCCGACAGCGTCACGATCGCCTCGTCGTCAGGCAGCCACGAGGTCAGCCGCAGCGTCGCCGAGACCGTCTCGGTCCGCGCCGACCCGGCGCCGCCGCCGCGGGCGGCGATCCCGGAGCAGCTGGTGCTCTCCAGCGACCGCTACGGCAGGTAGGCCGCCGGCCCCTACTGGGGAATGGGGACGGTCGCTATCGGCGAGGAGGTGGGGACCTCGCTGCCGCCCGCCGGCTCGGTCGTGACCATCACCAGGTCGACGCCGCGCATGTCGCCGATCGTCGTCGAGGCGTTGCCTTCGCGGTCGGGGACGAACAGCGCCTTGACCGCTTCGACTTCGCCGTCGCGACGGACCCAGGCCTCGAGCACCCGGTCTTCGGGGAGCTTCTTCACGTCGGCGAGACGAAGTTCGCCGCCATTGTCTTCGCGGACTACTTCCGCGGTGACGCCGGGAGCTTTGCCGGAGACGAAGGTGGTCGTGCTGCCGCCGCTTTCGGAACCGCCGCCGCCGATCTCGTAGCCGACGAGGGCTACGACGACCAGGGCCATCAGCGCGAGGCCGGCGAGGCGGCGCCAATCGTGAGAGCCAGAGCCCAGGCCCTGCAGCCAGGACCCGGCACGATGAAGCACACCGCCCCCGGCTGAACCTGTCTCGACGCCCGCCGCGCGAGCGTCGGCGCGCACCTCGCTCATCAAGCTCTCACGCAGCCGCGGCGGCGGCCTGTGCCGCTCGACCGCCTCCGGCAGCACCTCGACCGCCGCGGTCAGCCAGCGCATCTCCGAGCGGCAGCGTTCGCAGTCCTCCGCGTGGCGCTCCAGCTCGGTGGCTTCCCCGGGCTCCAGCGCGCCAAGCATGTAGGCGGCGAGGTCCTCGCTCCAGCGATCGTGCACGTTGTCCGTCACGCCAGTCCCTCCGCCAGCTCGCCCCTGATCTTTTCCAGTCCCAGCCTCATTCTTCCCTTCACGGTGCCGAGCGGCACCCCGAGCATCCTCGATATCTCCGACTGGCTGAAGCCGCCGAAGTAGGCGAGCTCGATCACCTTCGACTGCTCGCCCGGCAGCTGGCCGAGCGCGCCGCGGACCTCGCTCGCGGTCTCGCGCCGCATCGCCTCCTCCTCGGTCAACTCCTCGGAGGGCCGCTGCTCGAGGACGGCGTCGTCGTCGAAGGTCAGCTTCGGTGCTTTACCGGCCTTGCTGCGGAGCGAGTCGATGGCGCGGTTGCGGACGATGCTGAGCATCCACGAGCGGACGCTTCCGCGGGTGCGGTCGAAGCGGGCGCCGCTACGCCAGATCGAGATGAAGGCCTCCTGGGTGACGTCCTCGGCGGCCGCCCGCTCGCCGACGATCCTGTACGCCAGCGAGTAGGCGACGCCGCCGTGGCGGTCGTAGAAGACCTCGAAGGCCTCGGGGTCCTTGGCCGCGATCAGCGGCATCAGCTCCTCGTCCGCCAGCCGCTCGGCCGTCTCCCTCTTCACGCTCATCTCGACCTATCTTCCGCTTCTGCGAACCGCCGCCGCTAGGCGATGAACGGTTCGACCGCCTTCAGCACCTGCGCTTCGTCGAGCGAGGGATCGAATGCTTCGGGAGCCGGTTCTTCCTTGTTCTGGCGCGAGATCGGGCCTTTGGCGGCGCGAGCCACCGCGCTGCGCGCCGGTGCATCTGATCTCTCGCGTTCGCTGCTCTCAGGCATTTCGTCGTCTCCTCGCTGGTTTGCGCATCTGTCGGTCCCCTACGCGCCCTCCCAGCCGGCCGGATCACAATTGCCCGTCCGAATCGGAACCGTGATCCGTCTTGCCTCCGGCCCGTATCGGTCGGCATGAAGGCCACCGGGCTTCTGTCACCGTGCTCGCGCTCTTCCTGGTCGGCTGCGGCGGCGGCTCCGGCTCGAGCTCCTCGGACTCGACCGCGTCGAGCTCCGCTTCCAGCGGCGGCGGCACGGAGGTGACGATCAAGGACTACATGTTCAAGCCCGCCAGCATCACCGTTCCGGTCGGCACCACGGTCAGGTTCACCAACGAGGACTCGGCTCCCCACCCGGCGACCTCGAGAGAGTCAGCCGCCTTCGAAAGCGGGATGCAGGTGTCCAGCTCGGGCGCCTGCCTCCGGGCTCAAGCGGGTGAGGCGGCGCGGATGCGCTCGAGTGCGGCGGCGATGCGCGAGACGCCCTCGGACATCTGCTCCGCCGGGACCGGTGCGAAGGAGAGGCGGAGGCTGTTCTCGCCGCCGTCGATCATGAAGTCGGGACCCGCGACGAACGTGACCCCGCCACCTTTGGCCTCGGCCAGAAGGGCCGAAGCGTCCGTTCCCGCGGCGAGGTCCAGCCAGAGGAAGTAGCCACCCTCGGGGACGACGAACTCGGCCTCGGGAATCTGCTCACGCAGCGCCGCGACCAGAGCGTCGCAGCGATCCTTCAGCGCCCCTTTGACGAAGTCGATGTTGCGGTCGAGCTCACCGGAGTTGCAGAGCTCGAGGACGATCGACTCGGCCAGCATGTTCGGTGAGATGTAGGTCTCGTTGGCCCGTTTCGAGAGCTTCGCGATCTCTTCTACGGGGCCGGCGAGGTAGCCGACCCGGACGCCGGGGCTGACCGTCTTCGAGAAGGACGAGGCGTGGATCACGTGGCCGGTGGCGTCGAGCGAGAGCATCGTCTCCAGCGGCTCGCCCTCGAAGGGCAGCTCGCGGTAGGGGTCGTCCTCGAAGATCCAGAAGTCGTGCTCGGCGGCGAGCTCGACCAGCCGCGCGCGCTTCGCAGAGGAGAGCGTGCAGCCGGCCGGGTTGTGGGCGTTGGGGATGATGTGGGCCAACTTGATCGGCCCCTCGGCGAGCGCCACCTCGAAGGCCGCCAGGCCGAGCCCGTCGGCCTCCAGCGGCACCGGCACCAGCTCGACCCCGAGCCGCTGCAGGAGCAGCAGCGTGCGGTCGTAGGTCGGCTGCTCGACGACGACGCGGTCGCCCGGGCCGAGGAGGTGCTCGAACAGCATCGCCCCGCCCTCGAGCGAGCCGTTGGTGATCATCACCTGCGAGGCGTCGAGCCCGCCGTGCCGCTCGGCGACCCATTGACAGAGGCCGGGATGCCCGATTCCAACCCCGTAGGAGAGGGCCGTTTCCCAGTCGCCGGCGAGCGCCCGCGCAGCCGCGTCCCGCACCGCCTCGTGGGGCAGGATGTCGGCGCTGGGGGCGCCGCGAGCAAAGGAAATCGTCTCGCCAGCCATACGGTCCGACCCTAGCAACGGCCCGGCGTCTGCCGCCCGGCGACCGTGACCAGGACCAAGCACCGGTCCGGGGGGCGAAGGCCTCAAGTCGCGAGCAGCGGATGGCGGTGCTGGCGACCAAGCAGTACGGCGTCGTGAATCGAACCCAGCTGGCGGCTCTGGGCTTTGGTGGGCGTGCGATTCAAATACGGCTCCGGGACGGACGCCTTCACCTTCGCCGCATCCAGAGAAGGCCCTCCCGGAGAGAAGGTCAGCCTCTGGTACGAAGCCTTCACCGTCGATGCCTGGACCCGCGCGAGCTGGAAGCGCTTCAACCGCTCGATGCTGGGACCGCTGAACCGCAAGTGGCGCTGCACGACCTCCACCCGGGTCCAGCTGCCGCGCGGCCACGCCGACGTCTTCGCAGCCTACGGAAGGGACTTCCACGCCTGCCCGAAGCGTGCGCCCGACCGCTTCTACGCGATCGCCCGCATCGGCGGCATGGTGATCGGCGTCAACCTCGTCCTCTGCAGCAAATGCATCGGAGCCGGCTACGGCCCCTACAACTCACTGGCCGCGATGAAGGCGATCGTGCGCGCTCTGACGCCCGCCCCAAGCCCGTCTACTGAGCGGCGCCGCGGCGCTAGAGCGCGCGCAGCATCTCGACGGCGATCGCCGCCGCCTCGGTCGGGCTCTGCCCGACCCGCACGCCCCTGGCTTCGAGCGCGTCCTTCTTCGCCTGCGCGGTCCCCGAGGAGCCGGAGATGATCGCGCCGGCGTGGCCCATCTGCTTGCCGGGAGGCGCGGTGAAGCCGGCGATGTAGGCGACCACCGGCTTGGAGATGTCGGAGGCGATGAACTCGGCGGCCCGCTCCTCGGCGTCGCCGCCGATCTCGCCGACCATCACGATCAGCTCGGTCTCGGGGTCGGCCTCGTACAGGGTGAGGATGTCGATGAAGTCGGAGCCGACGATCGGGTCGCCGCCGATGCCGACGATCGAGGAGTTCCCGGCGCCGGCCTGCTTCAGCTCGTTGCCGATCTGGTAGGTCAGCGTCCCCGACTTGGAGACGACGCCGATCGAGCCCGGCTCGAAGAACTGGGCCGGGATGATCCCGACGTTGGCCTTGCCGGGCGAGAGGACGCCGGGGCAGTTGGGGCCGATCAGACGCACCCCCGCCTCCTTCGCCTTCCAGTAGGTGGCGAGCATGTCGAGGACCGGGATCCCCTCGGTGATCGCGATCACCGTTTCGACCCCGGAGTCGATCGCCTCGTCTATCGCCGCCGCCGCGAAGCGCGCCGGGACGAAGATCATCGAGGTGTTGGCGCCGGCCTCCTCGACCGATTCCTTGATCGTGTCGAAGACCGGAACGCCCTCGACGTCCTGGCCGCCCTTGCCGGGCGTGACCCCGGCGACGAGGTCGGTTCCGTAGGCGCGGTTGCGCAGCCCGTGGAAGGAGCCCTCGCGGCCGGTCAGGCCGGAGACCGCCAGCTTCGTCTCGTTGCCGACGATGATGCTCATGCGGAACCCGCCAGCTCGACGACGCGGCGGGCCGCGTCGAGCATCGTCTTCTCCTGGTGCAGGTTGGGAAGGTCGGCCTCGGCGAGAATCTCGAGCCCCTGCTCGGAGTTGGTGCCGTCGAGGCGGACGACCAGCGGCAGCTCGAGGCCGAGCTGGCTGGAGGCGGTGACGATCCCGTTGGCGATCTCGTCGCAGCGGGTGATGCCGCCGAAGATGTTGAAGAGGATCGCCGAGACCTTCTTGTCGGAGACGATCACTTCGAGCGCGTTGACGATCGCCTCGGCTTTGGAGCCGCCGCCGGCGTCGAGGAAGTTGGCCGGAGCGCCGCCCGCCTGGGCGACGACGTCGAGCGTCGACATGCAGAGCCCGGCACCGTTGGCGAGGATGCCGACGTTGCCGTCGAGCTTGACGTAGGTCAGGCCCTTCTCCTTCGCCATCGCCTCCTGCGGGTCGTCGACCGTGTCGGCGATCTCGGCCAGGTCCTGGTGGCGGAAGAGGGCGTTGCCGTCGATCGTCACCTTGGCGTCGAGCGCGACGACCTCACGGGCGGAGGTGACGATCAGCGGGTTGACCTCGATCAGACTCGCGTCCTCGTTGGTCGCGACCTCGGCCAGCTTCACCAGCACCTCGGCGGCCTGGTCGAGCGCGTCCTCCGCCAGCCCCGCCTCCGCGACGATCGCCCGCGCCGCGACGACGTCGAACTCGCGGGTCGGGTCGATGTGGCGTTTGACCAGGGCGTCGGGGTCCTCGGCGGCGACCGCCTCGATGTCCATCCCGCCCTTGGCGGAGACCATCGCCAGCAGCTTCTTCTCGCCGCGGTCGAGGATCACCGAGGCGTAGTACTCGGAGGCGATGTCGGAGCCGCCCTCGATCCAGACCTGGTCGACCCGGAACGGCCCCTCGCCATGGGGCCCGACGATGTCCATGCCGATGATCGCGTCGGCGTACTCGCGAGCCTGCGCGGCGTCGGAGGCGATCTTGATCCCGCCCGCCTTGCCGCGGCCGCCGATCAGGACCTGGGCCTTGATCGCGCAGGGGTAGCCGATCTTCTCCGCCGCAGCGACCGCCTCGTCGACCGTCTTGGCGACCTCGCCACCGGGCACGGCGATGCCGTGCTTGGCGAAGAGCTGCTTGCCCTGATACTCGAGAAGGTCCATTGGGGAGGCACCCGGAGGCGCGGTCGGGGACCCTATCCAAGATCGGCGCGGGGTCGCGGATTGGTGCCCGCCGGGGATAGGTGAAACCCCCAGGAGGGGGGGCGCTGCCATAATGCCGCGCTCGCCGATGGCCCTTCCCAGTCTAAAAAATGTCAATTGGGTAACCACCGATTGCTATGGAACCCTGATCGACTGGGAGAAAGGGATCATCGACGCCTGCAAGAAGGAGGCGGCGAAAGACGGCTTCAGCTTCGAAGAAGGTCCCTTCCTCGCCCGCTTCATGGAAGTCCAGGCCGAAATCATGGCCGGTTCCTACGAGCTCTACGCCGAGGTGCTGCGGCGCACGATCGTCAAAGTCGCCGGCGAGCTGGGCTGGGAGGTCGAGCCCTCGCGGGCGCAGTTCCTGCCCAACAGCGTCGCCTACTGGCTGCCCTTCCGCGAGGCCAACGCGGCGATGGACCGGCTCGGCAAGAAGTACGAGATCGGGATCATCTCCAACATCGACGACAAACTGCTCGGGATCTCGCGCCGCCACCTGCGGACCGAACTCGACCTCGTCGTCACCGCCCAGCAGGTCCGCAGCTACAAGCCCGACCCGGTCCACTTCAAAGAGTGCGCGCGACGGATCGGCGGCAAGAAAGGCTGGCTGCACATCGGTTGCGACTACACGACCGACATCGCCCCGGTGCTGAAAATGAACGTGCCGGTGATCTGGGTCAACCGCCATGGCGAGAAACTCGAAGGGCGCAAAGCCCCCAGCGCCACGGTTAAAAACTTCCGCGAAGCAGCGAAAAAGCTCGGCGCGTCCTGAGCGTCTTCTAGCGTTCAGGCGCAACTCCGGCGGCAGGCGCCGGTTTCGACGGTAGGCGCTTCCCCTGATGGATATGTTCGCTCAACCAAGGACTCAGTCCCGTGCCCTGGCGGTCGCACGCCTGGCGCTGGCCGCGAGCGTGGTGGTGCTCCTCGCCAGCCTCGTCTTCGCTGGGACCCAGAACGCGAAGGCCGCGCCCTCCCACGCGCCGGCCAAGAGCTCGAAGGCGGGCACCTCGGCGAAACAAAGGCCCAGCTTCGTCGTGATCCAGACCGACGACCAGACGCTGGACCAGCTCTACGCGACCTTCACCGTGCCGGGAGGGGTGCCGCTGGTGGCGATGCCCAACACCCTCGACCTGATCGCCGCCAAAGGCGTCACCTTCAACCGCTACTACGTCTCCTACCCGCTCTGCTGCCCCTCGCGCGTCAGCCTCCTCACCGGCCGCTACGCGCACAACCACAACGACCGCGGCAACGTGCCCCCGGAAGGCGGCTACACCGGCTTCTCGATCCGCCAGGCGTACAGCCACAACATCGCGACCTGGCTGCAGGGCGCCGGCTACCGGACGATCCACGTCGGCAAGTTCCTCAACGGCTACGGTGACGAACCGTTCGACAACGGCAGGACCGTGCCGCCCGGCTGGAGCGCCTGGCACACGGTCCTCAATGCCGACACCGATCACTACTACTACGGCTACACGCTCAACGACAACGGCTCTATCGACGGTCCCTTCGGGGACCCAGGCAGCTGGGAAACGCGCGAATACGGGAAGCGGGACGACTTCGGCTGCCCCAACGCCCCGCTCGACGGGTCCCCATGCCTCTACGAGACCGATGTCTTCAGCCGCATCGCCTCCGAAGAGATCGCCGGGACGTCCCCGGAACAACCCTTCTACCTGCAGCTGGACTACACCGCGCCGCACGGCGACTTCCGCCGCCCGGCCGGGCCCGAGCCGGCCACCCGCCACTACGACACCTTCGCCGGTGCCCCGTTTCCCCATGGCTCCTCGCAGGGCTTCAACGAGGGCAACGTCAACGACAAGCCGCGCTTCATCCGCGAAGCGCCCTACCTCTCCTCCAGCGACATCCACACCTACCGCGTCTACTACCAGAAGGCGCTGGAGTCGTTGCGTGCCGTCGACGACGGCGTCAAACAGATCGTCGACACCCTCGGCGGCCTGCACCGGCTGCGCAACACCTACATCATCTTCACCTCGGACAACGGCTTCTTCTACGGCGAGCACCGGCTCACCGGTGGCAAGTTCCTCGCCTACGAGCCCTCTACCCACCTGCCCTTCCTGATGCGCGGGCCGGGGATCAAACCGGGAACCGAAACCGGCCAGCTGACGGCCAACATCGACATCGCGCCGACGATCCTCGAACTCGCCGGCGTCGAAGCCGACAGAAGCATCGACGGCACCTCGTTCTACCCCTACGCGCACGACCCCTCGCTGCGCAGCCGGCGGCCGATCCTCTTCGAGTCCTTCGTCGAAACCAACGACGTCGAAGAGAACGGCGGCGGTCCGGCGGCGGCTCCGGTCAGCGTCGCCGCGGGCAAGTCGGGGGGCGGACCGGGCATCAACACCCGCCCCAACAAGGCCAGCGCCTCGATCGCCGCCCCGCCGAAGAACTACTACGGGATCCGCCTCGGCCCCTACAAGTACATCGAGTGGCCCGACGGCGAGAAAGAGCTCTACGACATCACCAAGGACCCCTACGAGCTCAACAACAAGGTCCGCGATCCCAACCTCTTCCCGATCCGCGACTTCCTCCACCGCGAACTGGAACGGCTCGAGACCTGCGTCGGCCGCGTCTGCCAGGAAGTCGCCCCCAAATTCCCCCTGACCCGCGATCAGCAGCGGAAGATCAAACTTCAGAAAGAAAAGGAACAGCGGGAACGCGAACGGGAACAGAAGAAGAAAGAAGAAGAAGCGAAGAAGCACCACAAATAGGGGTGGTGCGGGGCGGGGTCGGGTAGCGACCGAAGCTTCGGGCGTAGACGGACCTACCCGCCCACCCTCCAACCGGGATCGCTACTCGATCGTCGCGATCGTGTCGCCGCTGTTTACAGCGGCACCCTCGGTCACGTTCAGCGCCGTCACTTTGCCCGACCGATGCGCGGTGATCTCGTTCTCCATCTTCATCGCCTCGATCACGCAGACCAGATCGCCCTCGCTGACCTCCGCACCCTCGGCAACGGCGACTTTGAGGACGGTGCCCTGCAGCGGCGAGGGCAGGGCCTCGCTGGAGGCGCTGGGGCCACCGCCGGCTTTGCGCTCGCGCTTGGGCGGTTTCCTCCCGCCCGCGGCCGAGCCGGCGCCACCGGCGCCGGCCTCGCCGATCACCTTGACATCGAAGAGCCTGCCCGAGACCTCGACCTTGTAGTCCCGCGTGACCAGCTCGGCCGCGTCCTCGGCGGCCGGCTCGGGTGCCGTCTCCGGCGCCGTCGATTTCAGCCACTCGCGGTCCTCCATCAGGTCGCGGCAGGTCTCCCCGCGCGCCCACTGGTCGGTGGCGAGGATCGCCTTGTGGAAGGGGATCAGGGTGGTGAGGCCGCCGACCTCGAACTCGCCGAGCGCCCGCAGCATCCGCCGCGTCGCGTGCTCGCGGTCGATGTCCCAGACGATCAGCTTGGCCACCATCGGGTCGTACATCGGCGTCACCTCGGAGCCCGCTTCGACCCCTGAGTCGACCCGCACCCCGGGCCCGGCCGGCTCGCGGTAGGTGGTGATCGTGCCCGGCGCTGGAGCGAATTTCTTGTGCGCGGCCTCGGCGTTGATCCGGCACTCGATCGAGTGCCCGCGCAGCTCGACCTCGTCCTGGGAGATCGAGAGCGCCTCGCCGGCGGCGACCAGGACCTGCTCGCGGACGATGTCCACGCCGCTGACCATCTCGGTCGCGCAGTGCTCGACCTGGATCCGGGTGTTCATCTCGAGGAAGAAGTACTCGTCGCCGACCTGCATTCCCTCGACCGTGCCGGCGCCGCGATAGCCGACCGCGGCGGCGGCGTCGGTGGCGATCTTGCCGATCCGCTCGCGCATCTCGGCGTCGACGCGCGGGCCGGGCGCCTCCTCGATCACCTTCTGGTGACGGCGCTGGACCGAGCAGTCGCGCTCGCCGAGGTGGATCACGTTGCCCCGCGAATCGGCCAGGACCTGGACCTCGACGTGGCGGGGATCTTCGAGGTAGCGCTCGACGTAGACGCGGGCGTCGGAGAAGAACTTCTCGCCTTCGCGGGCGGCGCCGTCGAAGGCCTCCCCGAGGTGGTCGGGGGTCAGCGCGACTCGGAAACCCTTGCCGCCGCCGCCGCCCGCGGCCTTGCAGGCGACCGGGTAGCCGGCTTCCTCGGCCTGCTTGCGCGCCGCCTCGAGGTTCTGCGCCGGTTCGGTCGCGCCGGGCACGATCGGCACCCCGGCCTCGGCCATGATCTCGCGCGCTTTGGTCTTCGAGCCCATCGCTTCGATCGCCTCGGGGGGCGGACCGATGAAGACGATGTCGGCCTCGGCGCAGGCGCGGGCGAAGTCGGAATTCTCGGCGAGGAACCCATAGCCCGGGTGGATCGCCTCCGCCCCGGCCTCCCTCGCGGTGTCGATGATCTTCTGGACGTTCAGATAGCTCTCGGCCGGCACCGCGGGCCCGATCAAGAACGCCTCGTCGGCCTCGCGCACGTGCGGCGCCTCGCGGTCGATCTCGGAGTAGACCGCGACCGAGGCGATCCCCATCTCCTTCAGGGTCCGGGCGACCCGGATCGCGATCTCGCCGCGGTTCGCTATGAGCACCTTTCGGAACACGGCGGCGCAGTCTATTTGGGCGGACGGCGTGGTGTAGGGAGGGCGGACACCCTCCCTGGATCGACCGTGCCGCCGGGGTTTGCTCGCACGGGACGGAGCCGTTATTGGCATTAGGCTCCGGAGCATGCTGATCGAGCTGCAGTCGCATTCGACGGTCTCAGACGGCCAGCTCGCCCCCGCCGAGGTCGTCGAGAAGGCCGCCGAGGCGGGCGTTACGACGCTGGCGTTGACGGATCACGACGCGATCGCGGGGGTTCCCGAGGCGGCGGAGGCGGCGGCGCGGCTGGGGATCGAGCTGGTGCCGGCGATCGAGATGTCGTGCGTGCACGAGTACGCGGAAGACCTCCACATCTGCGGTTACTGGATCGACCTCGAGAAGATGGCGCCGGCCTGCGATCGCGCTCAGGAGGAGCGGCGCACCAGGGCAAGGGAGATCGTCGAGAACCTGCGCCGCGAGGGCTTCGACCTGACCCTCGACGACGCGGTCCGCGAGGCCGGCGCCGCCGACTCGATCGGCCGCCCCCACATCGCCCGCGCCGCCGGCGCCAGCGGCGACCTCGGCCCCTTCTTCGAGGAGTACCTGGTGCCCGGAGCCAAGGCCTTCGTCCCGCGCCGTTGGCCGAACGCCGCCGAGGCGATCGAGCTGATCCACGACGCCGGCGGCGTCGCCGTCATCGCCCATCCCTACTGGGACATCCCCGGCCCCGGCGAGGTCGAGGACCTGATCCGCTCACTGAAACCCGACGGCGTCGAGACCTTCTACCCGCCCCACACCCGCGAGCAGACCGCACACCTGCTGGCCCTCTGCGAGGAGCTGAACATGGTCCCCACCGCCTCCTCCGACTACCACGGCCCGACCCACAAGACGTTCTCTCGCTTCGGCGCCTACGAGACCTACGGGCTCGGCGAACCTCGGGTGCCGGCGAAGCCCTAGCCGAGCAGCTTGAGGATCTCCCGCACGGCATCCTCGAGCTCGGCGTCGGTCCGCAGCTCCGGATTCGTCGGCGGCTCGTAGGGGCTGCCGACTCCGGTCAGGTCGGTGATCTCGCCGGCACGAGCCTTCGCGTAGAGCCCCTTCGGGTCACGCCGTTCGCACTCCTCCAGTGGCGTGTCGACGAAGACCTCGTAGAAGGGGATCCCGGCCTCTTCGTGGGCGGCCCGGACCTGGTCGCGGGCGCCTTTGAACGGGCTGACCAGAGAGACGATCGCGACGACGCCGGCCTCCGCGAGCAGCTTCGCGACCTCGCCGACGCGGCGCACGTTCTCGGCCCGGTCCTCCTCACTGAAGCCGAGGCCGGCGTTCAGCCCGTGGCGGAGGTTGTCGCCGTCGAGCATGAAGGCGGAGCGGCCGCTGCTGACGAGCGTGTGCTCAACCGCGGTCGCGATCGTCGACTTGCCCGAGCCGGAGAGCCCGGTCATCCAGATCGTCGCGCCGCTCGTCCCCAGCGCCTTCCAGCGTTTCTCGCGGGAGAGATCGCTGGGATGGAAGGTGATGTTCTCGGCGATCACCGGCTCGGCGGTGGCAATCGTCGGCTCGTTGCCGGCGCCGATGATCATCCCGGCGGCCACGGTGAGGTCGGTGGCGGGGTCGACGAGGATGAAGCTGCCGGTGGTCCTGTTCATCCGATACTCGTCGAAGAAGAGCGGCGAGGTGGCGTGGATCGCGACCCGGCCGATGTCGTTGACCTCTAGCGTCTCGACGCCGAGATCGCGGTGCAGGGTGTCGACGTCGAGTCGGTAGCGCAGCACCTCGACCTCGGCGGTGATCCACCGGGTCGTGTGCTTGAGCTGGTAGGGCACGCCGGTCCGCAGCGAGGAGGTCTCGTCGAACCAGCAGAGCGTCGCCTCGAAGCGGCGGTTCGCGGTCGGCTGGTTCGAAGGCCGGCAGAGCATGTCGCCGCGGGAGATGTCGAGCTCGTCGTCGAGCAGCATCGTCACCGCCATCGGCGGGAAGGCCTGGGAGACGACGCCGTTAGGGGTGTCGATCCGGCTGATCGTCGAGACCTTGCGCGAGGGCAGGACCATCACCTCGTCCCCCTGCTTGAAGATGCCGCCGACGACGGAGCCGGCGTAGCCGCGGTAGTCGGGGTACTCGGCCGACATCGGCCGGATCACGGTCTGCACCGCGAGGCGGTTGTCGAGCAGGTTGCGGTCGGAGGCGATGTGGACATCCTCGAGCTGGCCGAGCAGCGGCTGCCCGTCGAACCACGGCATCCTGGTCGAGCGCTCGACCACGTTGTCGCCCCCCAGCGCCGAGATCGGCACGAAGCCGAGGTCGGTGATCTCGAGCTTGGCGGCGAAGGCGGTGAACTCCTCGCGGATCTCTTCATAGACCGCCTCGTCGTAGCCAACGAGGTCCATCTTGTTGACGCAGAGCACGAGGTGGGGAACCCGCAGCAGCGAGGAGAGCAGCGCGTGGCGCCGGGTCTGTTCGAGGACGCCCTTGCGGGCGTCGACCAGCAACAGCGCCAGGTTGGCGGTCGAGGCGCCGGTGACCATGTTGCGGGTGTACTGGATGTGGCCGGGGGTGTCGGCGATCACGAACTTCCGCCTCGGCGTCGCGAAGTAGCGGTGCGCGACGTCGATCGTGATCCCCTGCTCGCGCTCGGCCCGCAGGCCGTCGGTCAGCAGCGCCAGGTCGGTCTGCTCGTCGCCGCGCGCGACCGAGGTCTTCTCGATCGCGTCGAGCTGATCCTCGAAGATCGATTTGGTGTCGTGCAGGAGCCGCCCGATCAGGGTCGACTTGCCGTCGTCGACCGAGCCGGCGGTGGCGATCCGAAGCAGCTGACCCACTAGAAGTAGCCCTCCTTCTTGCGGTCCTCCATCGCCGCTTCGGAGAAGCGGTCGTCGCCGCGGGTCGCGCCGCGCTCGGTGATCCGCGAGACCGCGGTCTCGGCGATCACGGCCTCGTAGTCGACGGCGGTGGAAGGGACGGCGCCGGTGGCGGTCGCGTCGCCGACGGTCCGGTAGCGGACCATCTCGCGTTTCACCACGGCGCCCTCGGGGACGGGGAAGAACTCGTTCACCGCCATCAACAGCCCCTCCGACTCGACCACGTCGCGTTCGTGGGCGAAGTAGATGCCGGGCAGCTCGACCTGCTCGCGGGCCAGGTAGCGCCAGACGTCGAGCTCGGTCCAGTCGGAGATCGGGAAGACACGGATGTGCTCTCCCTTGCGGTGGCGCCCGTTGTAGAGGCGCCATAGCTCCGGACGCTGGTTCTTCGGGTCCCACTGCCCGAAGCGGTCGCGGAAGGAGAGCACCCGCTCCTTCGCCCGCGCCTTGTCCTCGTCGCGGCGACCGCCGCCGAAGACGGCGTCGTAGCCGCCGTTCTGGATCGCCTCCAGCAGGGCGACGGTCTGGTGGCGGTTGCGGCTCTCCAGAGGATGGCTGACCTTGATCTGGCCGGAGTCGATCAGATCCTGCACCGAGGCCACCTCGAGTCGCACCCCGTACTCCTCGACTTGACGGTCGCGGAACTCGATCACCTCGGGGAAGTTGTGCCCGGTGTCGACGTGCATGATTGGGAATGGGATCGGCGCCGGATGGAACGCCTTGCGGGCGAGGTGCACCATCAGGACCGAGTCCTTGCCGCCCGAGAAGAGCATCACCGGGTGTTCGAACTCCGCCGCGACTTCGCGGATGATGTGGATCGACTCGGCTTCGAGCGTGTCCAGGTCCGACAGCTCGACGGCGGCCGTGCGCACTTTGGTGGTCTCCTTCATCACCGAAGAATCTTCAATATCGCGTGATTATCGGCTCTGTACGGCAACCGGGTGGGTGCCGCCGCTCCAGGAGATCTGCCCTGGCGCGCTAGTTGATCCCGCACTCGGTCTTTGCGACGCCCGCCCAGCGGCCGTCGCGGGGCGAGCCACCCGGGCTGACCGGCTGCGTGCAGTGCGTGCAGCCGATCGAGGGGTAGCCGCGATCGTGGAGCGGGTTGTATGGGAGGTGGTGCTCACGGATGTAGTTCCAGACGTCGCGCTCGGACCAGTCCGCGATCGGGTTCAGCTTCCAGAGGTTGAATTTGTTGTCCCAGCCGAGCTTCGGCGTTTTGGAACGAGTGCTGGAATCTCCGCGTCGGACGCCGGCGACCCAGCAGTCTACGGAAGAAAGCGCGCGCCGCATCGGCTCGACCTTGCGCAGGCCGCAGCAGGCGTCGGGATCGCTCTTCCAGAGCTCGTCGCCGTACTCGGCGGCCTGCTCCTCGAGGGTCAGGTTGTGGAAGCGGTCGAACTGGACGCCGAGTGTCTCCGCGAGCTGATCGCGGGTCTCGTAGGTCTCCTTGAAGAGGACGTCCGTGTCGAGATAGAAGAAGCGCGCCTCGGAGTTGATCCGGCTCACCATGTGGGCGGTCACCGAGCTGGTTTTCTGGAACGAGCAGGCGATGTAGTGATCGGCCCCGAAGGTCTCGAACATCCACTCCAGCGCCTGCTGCGCGGTGCGATCCTCGAGTTCGGCCGCAACCGTCTCGTGGTCGGTGACCGTCGGCACGGTGCCGGAGAGGGTGATGGGAGGTGGTTTCATTAGTCGTTGGCGCGAACTAGATAACTAGATCGCGCACTCCCCCTCGCCGCGCTCGACTTTGTAGGGGCTGTTGCGATTCCAGTCAATGAACTGCTGCATCGTCTCAAGACTGAACTCTGCGGGCAGCGTCAGGTCCTTGACCTCCGCTTCGAAGGGCTCGGCTCCGGTCCGCTCGGCGAAGGCGTTGAACTCCTCGCCCTCGTCCCGCTGGGCCTCGTACAAGCGTACCCAGCGCTCGACCGCCTCGGGGACTCGTTTCGCCGGCAGCCGTGATTTCAGCCGCTTGCCGAAGATCACCTCACCGCCCTCGAAGTTGCCGCCGATGTGCGGGATGTAGGCGGGCATCTGGCGGCCGCCGACTTTCAGCGAGGCGCCGTAGAAGCCGATGCTGGAGATGTGGTGCTGGCTGCAACCGTTCGGGCAGCCGCTCATTTTGATGTGGATCCGCTTCGTCAGCTCGTCGGTGATCCGCATCGAGTCGACCCGCTCCTTGATCGCCCGGTTGAGGCCCATCGAGCTGGTGATGCCGAGTTTGCAGCTGTCGGTGCCGGGGCAGCTGACGACGTCGGTGATCTCGCGGGCGCCGGCCTCGCCGAGGCCGAGCTCGGTCAGCCGCTGCCAGACGTCGTAGAGCGCCTCGTCGCGGATCCAGCGCAGGACGAAGTTCTGCTGCACGGTGCTGCGGGCGTGGCCGCCGGTGTATTCGCGCATGATCGCGGCGAGGCCGCGGAACTGCTCCGGGGTCAGGTCGCCGCGGGTGATCTTCACCTCGACGGTCGAGAAGCCGGGCTGGCGCTGGGCTTGGACGTTGCCCTCGAGGAAACGCTCGAACTCGGTCCGGTCGCCGTTGGGGGAGGCCGTCTCCGGCGGCGCACCGGGGGCACTCTCTTCCTCGTCGACGTCGAAGCGCAGCCGGTCGACGTCGAAGTCGCGCTCGCCGACCCAGTCGCCCTCGAGCTCCTCGTCGACCAGCTCGCGGAAGGCCTCGATCCCGATCTTGTCGACGAGGACCTTGATCCGGGCGCGGGCGCGGTTGACGCGCAGCCAGTCCTGGCGGTCGAAGATGCGGAAGACGGCCTCGGCGACCTTGATGTAGTCGCCGTTGTCGGCCTCGACGAAGTCGTAGACGGTCGGCGCGACGCGAGCCATGATCGAGGTGCCGCCGCCGACCCGGACCTCGAAGCCCTTGACGCCGTCCCTTTCGCGCGAGATGAAGGCGATGTCGTGGATGCCGGTGATCGCGCGGTCCTCGTCGGAGCCGGTGAAGGCCGTCTTGATCTTGCGCGGCATCAGCTGCGTCGTCGGGTGGCGGACGAAGTAGCGGACGTAGGCGCCTGCGTAGGCGGTCGGGTCGAAGATCTCGTCCGGCGCGACCCCGGCCCAGGGGTCGCCGGTGACGTTGCGGACGGTGTTGCCGCAACCCTCGCGAGAGGAGAGGCCGACGGCGGAGATCTCGCGGATCAGCGCCTCCATGTCGCGCAGCGGCACGTGGTGGATCTGGATGTTCTGGCGGGTGGTGATGTGCCCCTTCTCGAGCGGCGCGTATTTCTCCACCGCCGTCGCGAAGGCGTCCATCTGGTCCGGGGTGACGCCGCCGAACGGCAGCTTCACGCGGACCATCTGCACGTCGGGCTGGCGCTGGCCGTAGACGCCCTGTTTGAGGCGGAAGCCGATGAACTCGTGTTCCGGCAGGCGCTGGGCGAGGAACTCCTCAGCTTCGTTGTCGAAGTCATCGAACTCGCGCTCGATGATCGGGATCACGTTGCCGGGGACGTTCTCGTACGCCTCGGGGTTCTCGAGCGTGCCGAGGCGGCCCTTGCCCGGTTGCTCCTTGTTCTCGGCTACCACGACCTCCATGCGGAAGAAAATAGCAAAACCTGACCGGGATTCAGGTATTTAACCCGAGAACACGATTCGCGCTTCGCTCGGTCGCGCTGATTATGACCGGAGATCTCGTTCCCTCACTCCGCGCTCAGGGTCCTTTTCCGTGCCTGCAGGACGGCTGCGGCCTCTCCGGACTCGGCCACGTAACCGCCCTCCGGCTCGATCGGCAGTCCGGCTTCGGTCCAGCCGACGATCCCCTCGCTCAGCTTCGCCGCCTCGTAGCCGGCGGCGGCCAGGGCCGCGGTAGCCATCGTCGAGCGGTTGCCGCCGCGGCAGTAGAGGACGACCGGGCGCTCCCTGTCGATCTCGCCGGAGCGCTCGGCCAACTCGTCCAGCGGCAGGTGGGTGGCGCCGGTGATCCTGCCGACCTCCCACTCATGGTCGGTGCGCACGTCGACCAGCTGGGCGCCGTCCTCGATCAGCTTCCGGGCCTCCTCCCGCGAGACCTCGTTCCCCGCCTCCATCATCAGTCGATCTCCGTCCCCTCGATCAGGAAGGCCACGCGCACGTGAGCCCGATACTCGTCGAGGTTCTCGCCGCGGATCCCGGTCGAGACGATGTCGACGGCGCGAATGTTGCGCAGCGAGCCCTCCGCCTGGTTCAGTGCCTGTTTCGCAGCGTCGTCGGTGGACGTCTTCGAGCTACCGACGAGCTCGATGATTTTCACGACAGCCATGTCGATCCTCCTTTTGAGTCCTGGACGGTCTCCTTCGCACCCACCCCTTCGAGCAGCGCCGCGCGCTGCCATGGGCTGACCGTCGCCGGGGTATCCCCGGGGACGGCTCCGACCTCCACCTCGAACCGCGCCACGGCCGCGGCAATCGCCGCCGCCTCGTCTCCAGTCGCGGTCTTTCGTGCCACGGAGCAAGCCTAGTTCAAGGGACCTCGCGTCAGCCGCCGAGACCGGGGACGGGGTGGCCGTACCTGACGACCGCGCACTTGAAGGGGGGCGGGTCGAACGGATCGGTCAGAGCGCGGCCGGTCGAGTTGCCCCGGACGGGCTTGCCTCTTTTCGGCAGCGGGCCGGGGGCGCACTGGACCGACTTGTCGCGAACGCCGTCGCGGGCGTCGATCACGTCTTCGCCGCCGTTGCCGAAGAACTCGTCTTCGCCGGGCTGGCCGAGCATGCTGTTGGCGCGCCCGTCGCCGATCAGGACGTCGTTGTCGAAAGAGCCCTCCATGTCCTCGTCGGTGCGGGAGAGATGGACCCGCTTGCAGTTCTTGACCGTGGTCACGTAGGCGACGTGCCTTGGGAAGGAGATGATCAGCAGGCCCGGGTGCGCCTTGGTCTCCGCGAAGGAGGCATCGTCACGGCCCGGGCCGCCGACCAAAGCGCCCCCGGCGCAGCCCCCGCCCGCCGCGAGCAGGTCGCCGTTGGGGCCGCCGTAGAGGTAGGTCGGCCCCGGCAGGCCGCCGACCAGCCCGTCGGCCCCGGCGCCGCCGTATAGACGATCGCTGCCGCGGCCGGACTCGATCAGATCGTCCTCGGGGCCGCCGTGGATGACGTCGTTGCCGTCGCCACCGGCGATCCGCACCCCGCCGACGGCGAGCAGCGAGCCTTCGACCCGCAGGCTGTCGTTGCCGGGACCGAGGTCGGCCATCAGCCAGCGCCCCGGCCCGTTGGCCGGGCACGAGACCTGATTGGAGACACCGGGTGGCCGGGTGCAACCGGAGCTGACCGCGAGGCTCTTGGCGGCCGTCACCCCGAAGGTGTCGGTCGTTTCGTCGAAGGCGACCGCGATGTCGTCGCTTCCGGAGCCGCCGATGATCTCCAAGCCGGAGCCGCCGGCCGAGGTCGGATCGAGCTGGACGTAGGCCGAGCCCTTCGGCGGCCTTTCCTTGCCACAGGAGACCGTCCGGCCCTTGGCGCCGGTGCAGCTGTCGCTGCCCTGGCCGCCGTCGATGAAGTCGTGACCTCCGCCGCCGGTCAGGTGGTCGTCGCCGGGGCCGCCGTCGATCGCGTTGCCCTGCTTGTCGCCGATCAGGGTGTCGCGGAATCCCGAGCCTTCGAGGCTCTCGAAGCCGAACAGCCTGTCGTGGCCGTCGCCGAGGGCACGGTGGGCCTTGAGCGAGGCCCAGACGCCGTCACCCTTTCCCCCGGCCACCGCGGTCGCGAAGGAGGCGATGTCCCCCTTGCCGGCACCGCCCGACATCCGGTCCCAGCCGTAGTCGCCGTGGATCAGGTCTTCGTTGCCGGGGCCGCCGTTGACGATGTCGATGCCGAGGTCGCCGGCGACGTCGTCGCCGTTGCCGGAACCGCCGAGGACCTTGTCGTCGCCGAGGTCTCCGTTGACCTGATCGCCGTTGCCGGCGCCGCCGTCGACTTCGTCATTGCCGCGGCCACCGTGGATCAGGTCGGCGCCGGGCCCGCCGCAGAGCAGGTCGTTGCCGAGGCTGCCGTAGATCGCGTCGTCGCCCTTGCCGCCCCAGATCACGTCGCGGCCCGGCGTGCCGTGGATCACGTCGTTGCCGTCGGTGCCGACGATCGTCGCCTGACGCCCATGACAGCGGGGATTTTCGAGCTGCTCGTTCAGGGCCGCGCTGGCGAGCGCCGCGAAGGCGGCGAAGGCCGCCAGCGCGGCGAGAACTCCGATCCGAAGCTTCATCGGGTGGGATCAGGCGCTGCGGATCAGCTTCTTGTTGACGAACTCGTCGGCGCCGAAGCGGCCGAGCTCGCGGCCGAAGCCGGAGCGCTTGAAACCGCCGAACGGCAGCTCGGGGCTATCCGCCCCGACCAGATTGATGTAGACCATTCCGGCTTCGATCTTGTCGGCGACCCGCTCGCCCTGCTCCTTGTCGGTGGTCATCACGTAGGAGCCGAGGCCGAACGGGGTCTGGTTGGCGAGGGCAACCGCCTCCTCCTCGGAGCCGACTCGATAGACCTGGGCCACGGGACCGAAGAACTCTTCCTGGGACGCCTCGTCGCCGGGTTTGATTCCGGTGAGGATCGTCGGTTCGAAGTAGTTGCCGTCGCGCTTGCCGCCGACGACGACCTCGGCCCCGTTGTCGACAGCCTTCTTGACCTGCTCCTCGAGCCGGTCGGCCGCCACCTCCGAGGAGAGCGGCCCGACGGCCGTGTCCTCGGCGGTGGGGTCGCCCGGCTTCGACGCGGCCAGCGTCGCGGTGAACTTCTCGAGGAACTCGTCGTAGAAGTCGTCGACGACGATGAAGCGCTTGGCGGCGTTGCAGGACTGGCCGGTGTTGTCGAGCCGCGCTTCGGCGGCCGCCTGCACGGTCGCGTCGAGGTCGTCCGTCCCGAGCAGGATGAACGGGTCCGAGCCGCCGAGCTCGAGCACGACCTTCTTCAGGTTGCGCCCGGCGATTTCGGCGACGGCGGCGCCGGCGCGCTCGGAGCCGGTGACCGAGACGCCGTGCAGGCGCGGGTCGGCGATCACCCACTCGATCTGCTCATTCGTCGCGTAGATGTTCTCGTATGCCCCCTCGGGGAAGCCGGCGTCGCTGAACATCTGCGCCATCGCCTCGGCCGATTCCGGGCACTGCGACGCGTGCTTGAGCAGGATCGGATTTCCGATCACCAGGTTCGGCCCGGCGAAGCGGGCGACCTGGTAGTAGGGAAAGTTCCAGGGCATGATTCCGAGCAGGACGCCGAAGCTGCCGCGGCGGACCACCGCTGTGCCCTCGCCGCCGAGCAGCTCGATCGGTTCGTCGGCCATCAGGGCCTCGGCGTTATCGGCGTAGTAGGCGTAGATTTCGGCCGCGAAGTCGACCTCCATCAGCGCCTGCTCGATCGGCTTGCCCATCTCGCGGACGATGATCTCGGCCAGCTGCTGACGCCGCTCGCTGTGGAGCTCACCAACCTTGCGCACCAGAGCGGCGCGCTCCGCCACCGTGGAGGAGCCGGACCAGGTCCGGGAAGCCTCCTCGGCCCGGTCGATCGCGGCGCGGAGATCGGCGTCGCCGATCCCTGGATACTCCTTGATCGTCTCGCCCGTGGCTGGATTGACTACCGCGTAAGTGTTCATTCAGCTCCCCCTATGGGTGTCAGTATCGGATCCCGAGATCATTCAAGCAACCGCCGGGTTCAGACCTCGGCCGCCTCCGTGCCCGCCGTCTCCCGCCCCTCGAGGCCCAGGGCCTCCTCGACCGGCACGTAGTCCACCCCGACTCCCTCCGCCACCGCCGGGTGGGTCACCTTGCCGGCGGCGACGTTGACGCCCGGGCGCAGGCCCGGGTCGCGCCGGATCGCCTCGATGACGCCGTGGTCGGCAAGCGCGATCGCGTAGGGCAGCGTCGCGTTGGTGAGGGCGTGGGTGGAGGTGATCGGGACCGCGCCGGGCATGTTGGCGACGCAGTAGTGAGTGATCCCGTCGACCTCGAAGGTCGGCTTGCGGTGGGTCGTCGGCCGCGAGGTCTCGAAGCAGCCGCCCTGATCGATCGCGACGTCGACCAGCACCGCCCCGGGCTTCATCAGCGCCAGCTGGTCGCGGCGGACGACGAACGGCGCCCGCGCCCCGTGGACGAGGACGGCGCCGATCACGAGGTCGGCGCGGGGCAGCATCTCCTCGACCGCGAGCGTGGTCGAGTAGACGGTCGAGCAGCGACCGCCGAAAGCGACCTCAAGCTCGCGCAGGCGGTCGATCGAACGGTCGAAGACGAAGACGTCGGCCTCCATCCCGATCGCGATGAAGGCGGCATTCATGCCGACGACGCCACCGCCGATCACCATCACGTTGGCGGCGGCGACGCCGGGAACGCCGCCGAGCAGGATGCCGCGGCCGCCGAGCGGCTTCTCCAGCATGAAGGCGCCGGCCTGGGTGGCGATCTTGCCGGCGATCTCGCTCATCGGCGCCAGTAGCGGCAGCCGGCCGTGCGCGTCCGCGACCGTCTCGTAGGCGATGCAGGTCGCGCCCGAACCGCAGAGGCCGCGGGTCTGCTCGGGGTCTGGAGCCAGGTGCAGGTAGGTGAAGAGCAGCTGTCCCGGCCGCAGCATCTCGATCTCCGTCGGCTGCAGCTCCTTGACGTGGAGGATCATCTCGGCCTGGGCGAAGATCGCGGCGGCGTCGGCGACGATGCTGGCGCCCTGGGCTTCGTAGTCGGCGTCGGCGATGGCGCTGCCGTTGCCGGCGCCGGCCTGGACCAGCACCTGATGGCCGTGCTCGTTCATTTCGCGGACGCCGGCCGGCGTCACCGCGACCCGGTACTCGTCCAACTTGATCTCGGTCGGGATTCCAATCTTCACGCGATCAACTCCCTCGCTCGCAGGGCCAGCCAAAACTCGATTCGGTCGTGCGCGCGCGAGAGGTCGCGGCCGGTCAGCTCCTCGACCTTGCGCATCCGGTAGCGCAGCGTGTGACGGTGGCAGTAGACCTCGCGCGCCGCGCGCTCCCACTGGCCGTTCTGCTCGATGAACGCCTCCAGCGAGCGCAGCAGCTCGCCGCCGTACTCCTGGTCGCCCTGCTCGATCGGCCCGAGGACGCTGTCGCAGTAGAGACCCAGCGCCTCGTCGTCCTGGATCGAGAGCAGCAGCGTGAAGGCGCCGAGGTCGCGCCAGGAGGCGACCTCGGGGGCGGAGCCGTTGTCGAAGGAGGTCGCCTCGAGCGCGCAGCGGGCTTCGTGGAAGGAGTGGCGCAGGCTCTCCGGCGAGGCCGGGCGGCTGGCGGCGGCGCGGACGGCGCCGCGTTCGGGGCTGAGCGCCCGGCGGGCGTCGGCGGCGACGTCGATCGGGTCGCGGTCGGCGGCGTCGACGACGGCGCAGAGCAACTCGCGACCGCCGGACACGTGGGGGGCGACGACGGCCGGGCAGGCGTCGGCGGCGAGCGCCCGTTCCAGCGCTCCTGCCGCCGCGGCAGGGTGGTCGAGAGCGAACACAAGCACCGCCGCTTCCTCGCCGATCCCGAACGGCTCCAGGCGCCGGCGCAGCTCTGTCGCCTCCATCCGCCCGCCCAGCGCCCCCGCGAGGACGTCGCCGGCGAGGCGCCGCTCGGTCTCGCGGGCGACCCGGCGCCGCATCAGCTCGAGGGCGACGACGGCGACGGCCTGCTGCAGGATCAGCCGCTCGAAGTCACCGAGCCCGCCCGAGTCGCGGACGATCACCACCCAGGCCTGCGGCGGCCCGCCGCCGGGTGAGATCACCGGGTGGGCCAGCGCCCGGCCGGCGACCGAGGGGTGGGAGGGAACGAAGGGCACGCCGTCGACGGCGTGCCCGAGGGCCTCCTTGCGGATGCCGCCGATCGCGTCGGCGGAGAGCTGGCGGCGGAAGCCGCGCCCGGCGAGGCGCTCGCCGCGGCCGTCGAGGATCGCCACCGTGCCGCCGACGGCCGAGGCGATCGTCGCCGCGATTTCCTCCAGGCCGCGCTCCTCCAGGACCAGCCGCTCGAGCCGTCGCTGCACCGCGATCCCGCGCTGCAGGACCTCGTACTGCTCGTTGACCAGGCGGGCGAAGGCTTTCTCGGTGATCGCGATGAACGGCGTCGAGTAGGGGACCTCGAACAGCGGGAAGTCCCGTTTCTCCGCCTCGTCGATCAGTGCCTTCGGCAGCTTGTCGTGGCTGAAGCCGGTGCCGAAGCCGAGCCCGGCGAGGTTGCAGTCGGCGAGGATGCGGACGAAGGAGCGCTGCTTGGCGGCGGTGTCGAGCGGGATGCCTGTGGTCAGCATCAGCTCGCCGCCGGAGAGCCACGGCGTCGGGTCCTGCAACTCGGAGATATGTACCCAGCGGACCGGCGCCGCGGCGGCCTTGGAGCCGGCCGCCAGGTCGAGATCGAGCTCATCGAGCAGGCTCTGGACAGTGAGCACTCGCGCCCCTAGCGGACGACTCGGTCCCAGGCCTCGGCGAGAACGGTGCTGAGCACGTCGTGGATCTCTTCGAACTGCTCGGTGTCGGCGATCAGCGGCGGCGCCAGCTGGACGACGGGGTCGCCGCGATCGTCGGCACGGCAGATCAGGCCACGCTTGTAGAGCTCGCCGGAGAGGAAGCCGCGCAGCAGTTCCTCGGACTCCTCGTCGTTGAAGCTTTCCTTGGTGTCCTTGTCTTTGACCAGCTCGACCGCATGGAAGTAGCCGGCGCCGCGCACGTCGCCGACGATCGGCAGCTCGTGCAGGCTCTCCAGCATCTGCCGGAACTCGCCCTCTTTGGCGAGCACGTGCCCGCAGAGATCCTCGCGCTCGTAGACGTCGAGGTTGGCCATCGCGATCGCGGAAGCGATCGGGTGGCCGGCGAAGGTGAAGCCGTGGGCGAAGGAGGCGTCCCCCTCCATGAACGGCTCGGCGACCCTGTCGGAGGCGATCACGCCGCCCATCGGCGCGTAGGCCGAGGTCAGCGCCTTGGCGACGGTGATGATGTCCGGGACGTAGCCGAAGCGATCGCAGCCGAAGTAGTGGCCGAGACGGCCCCAGGCGCAGATCACCTCGTCGGAGATCATCAGCACGTCGTGGCGGTCGCAGATCTCGCGGACCTGCTGGAAGTAGCCGTCGGGCGGGACGAAGCAGCCACCGGCGTTCTGGACCGGCTCGAGAATCACCGCGGCGACGGTGTCGGCGCCCTCGAATTCGATCCGCTCCTCGATCGCGTCCGCCGCCCAGAGCGGGTGACGGTCCTCGGGCCAGCGGTAGATGTTGGTGTTCGGCACGTGGCATCCGCCCGGCGCCAACGGCTCGAACTGGCTGCGCAGCTCGGTGATTCCGGTCACCGAGAGGGCTCCCAGGGAGGTGCCGTGGTAGGCGATCTCGCGGGCGATCGTCTTGAACTTCTGCCCTTTGCCGTGCATGCGGTGGTAGTTGCGGGCGAGCTTCAGCGCCGACTCGACCGCCTCCGAGCCGCCGCTGGTGAAGAAGACCCGGTTGAGGTCGCCCGGCGCCAGCGAGGCGATCCGGGCGGCGAGTTCGATCGCCCGCGGGTGGGCGTAGCTCCAGAGCGTGAAGAAGTCGAGCTCTTCGACCTGGCGGGCGGCGGCCTCGCCGTACTCGGTCCGCCCGTGGCCGGCGTTGACGCAGAAGAGGCCGGAGAGGCCGTCGAGGTAGCGCTTGCCGTGCTCGTCGTAGACGTAGCAGCCCTCGGCGCGGGTGATGATCGGGATCTCGTGCTCGGCGCCATAGCCGCCCATCCGCGAGAAATGCATCCAAAGGTGGTCCCGGGCCAGTTTCTGAAGTTCGGTGCCTACTGGGGTCTGCGACGCGGTGGCCATGCCGCTCTCCTCTCGTACTACGACGATATGGACAAAGCTAGTCCCAGGATGGCACAGGCGCAAGTGGTCGTTGGGTCAAGCGCGGGCGGCGCACTTATACACAAGGTACAAGTGGCAACTGTGCCTTTGGGACATTCGCCACTTGCACCGTGGTGCTCTGGGGCATACGGTCGCCGGAAAGTAGAACCGGCTCGTGGCAGAGCCGTAGAGAGGAGACGGACCGTTGGAGAGCGCCGCAGTTCCCGCTTCGGGTGCCCCGGCGGCCGCCGGCCCGGAAACCGGCGACAAGGGTCTGAAGAAGAACGCGATCGGCTTCGTCTCCAGCGTCGTCATCGGCGTCGCCTCGACGGCGCCGGGCTACAGCCTCGCCGCGACCCTCGGCTTCGTCGCCGCCGCCGTCGCCCTGCAGTCACCGGCGATCCTGCTGATCAGCTTCGTCCCGATGTTCCTGGTCGCGGGCGGCTACTACTACATGAACAAGGCGGACCCGGACTGCGGCACCAGCTTCTCCTGGGTGACCAAGGCGATGGGCCCGCAGCTCGGCTGGATCTCCGGCTGGGCGATCGTCGTCGCCGACATCATCGTGATGGCCAACCTGGCCCAGATCGCCGGCCTCTACAGCTTCGAGCTCGTCAGCTGGCACGCCGCGGCGGAATCCACCGTCGCCGTGACCGCGGTCGGGGTGATCTGGATCGTGATCATGACCGCGATCGTGGTGATCGGTATCGAGCTCTCGGCCCGCACCCAGGTCGGGCTGCTCACCGCCGAGATCTTCACCCTGGCGCTGTTCTCGATCGTCGCCCTGGTCAAGGTCTACTCGGGCAGCGCCCCGTCCGCCTCGGTCCACCCCAGCCTCTCTTGGATCAACCCCTTCTCGCTGAGTCCAAGCCAGATCTCGGCGGGGATGCTCTTAGCCGTGTTCATCTACTGGGGCTGGGACACGACCGCGACGGTCAACGAGGAGACCGAGGATCCGGGCGAGGCGCCGGGCAGAGCGACGGTGATCAGCACCGTGATCCTGCTCGGCATCTACATCGTCGTCGCCGTCGCCGCGCAGGCCTACGCCGGCGTCCACAACCTCGTCGCGAACCAGGAAGACGTGCTCAGCTCGCTCGGCACCGAAGTCTTCGGCTCGCCGCTGGACAAGCTCCTGATCATCGCCGTGCTGACGTCGGCGGCGGCCTCCACGCAGACGACGATCCTGCCCACCGCCCGAACTACGCTCTCAATGGCCCGGGCGCAGGCGATGCCGGAGAGCCTCGGCAGGGTCCACCCCCGCTTCCTCACCCCGCACATCTCGACGATCCTGATGGGCGGGCTCTCGATCGCGTGGTACGTCGGATTGACGATCTTCAGCGAAGACATCCTCTTCGACTCGCTCGCCGCGCTCGGGTTGATGATCGCCTTCTACATCGGCATCACCGGCTTCGCCTGCACCATCTACTACCGTCGCGAGCTGATGCGCAGCGTCAAGAACTTCTTCTTCATCGGCGTCGGCCCGACGGTCGGCGGCCTGATCCTCTTCTACCTGCTGATCAAGAACGGGATCGAACTCGCCGACCCGGCCAACTCCGAATCGGGCAACTCGTGGTTCGGCATCGGCCCGCCGCTGGTGATCGCCGTCTTCTTCCTGCTTCTGGGAATCTTCCTGATGGTGATCCAGTGGCGCAAGGTCCCCGCCTTCTTCAAGCGCCGGCCCGAGGTCGTGCCGGCCGGCTTCCTCGAGGGCGAAGTGGAGCCACCCGGCCCGACCGGGGTGGGTGAGTGATGCGCCAGATCGTGGTCGGATACGACGGCTCGGCCTGCGGCGAGGCGGCGCTCGCAGCCGCTCTCGAGATCGCCGGAGAGCTGGGCGACAGAGTCGTGGTCATCTTCGGATACGCACCGCCGGGGCTCTGGGGTGGTGAGATCGCCGAACACGAGGAGGCGATCGAGGAGCTCGGCGAGAAGCTGATGGCTCAGGCGAAGAGCCATGCCGCCGAGCGCGGAGCCGAGGTCGAGGTCGAGCTCGTCCCCAAGCGCCCCGCCGAGGCCCTGATCGACGCCGCCGCCGAGCGCGACGCGCGGATGATCGTCGTCGGCAGCTTCGGCGACCCGCCGCTGAAGGGGATGATCTTGGGATCGACGCCGAACAAGCTCCTCTACATGTCGGAGCGTCCGGTCCTCGTAGTGCCTGCGAGTGAATAGTGGCGCCCTCGGGGTCGCCACACTTGACGAAAGGACTCTCATAAGAGTGGCTGCCGCGCAGGATCAGGACTCGAACGTCGTTCTCCACGGAGTGACGAAACGGTTCGACGAGTTCGTCGCCGTGGATGACCTCAGCCTCGAGTTGGCGCGCGGCGAGTTCTTCACGCTGCTCGGTCCCAGCGGCTGCGGGAAGACGACGACGCTGCGGATGATCGCCGGCTTCGAGCGCCCCAGCGAGGGTGAAATCAGGATCGAGGGCGAGGACGTCGCGACCCTGCCGCCGCACAAGCGCCCGACCAACACCGTCTTCCAGAGCTACGCGCTCTTCCCCCACCTCAGCGTCGAGGCGAACGTCGCCTTCGGCCTGAAGCGCAAGAAGGTCGCCAAGGACGAGATCGCCGAGCGGGTGGCGACCGAGCTGCGGCGGGTCGGCCTCGCCGCCGACGCCAACCGGCGCCCATCGCAGCTCTCGGGCGGGATGCAGCAGCGGGTGGCGCTGGCCCGGGCGCTGGTCAACCTGCCCAAGGTGCTGCTGCTCGACGAGCCGCTCGGCGCCCTCGACCTGAAGCTGCGCAAGGGCCTGCAGGTCGAGCTGAAGCGGATCCAGCGCGAGGTCGGGATCACCTTCGTCTACGTCACCCATGACCAGGAGGAGGCGCTGACCATGAGCGACCGGATCGCGGTGATGAACCGCGGCCGGGTCGAGCAGGTCGACGTCCCCGAGGAGATCTACGCCCGCCCGACGACGACCTTCGTCGCCGGCTTCATCGGCGTCTCCAACCTGATGCCGGCCACCGTCTCCGGGCCCGGCAAGGTGAAGCTCGACAGTGGCCTCGAAGTCGCCGCCAGCACCGGCGCACTCGCGGCCGGCGAAGGCTGCGCCGCGGTGGTGCGACCGGAGAAGCTGCGGATCGGGCTGAGCGGCGAGACCGAGGCGGCGGGGGACGGCCTGCCTCGGGTCGAAGGCGTGGTCGAGAGCTCGGTCTACCTGGGGACGGCGACGCAGATCGTCGTCAACCTCGGCGGCGATGTGCGGATGACGGTCCTCGTTCCCAACGCCGACGAGGCCGAGCGACAGCGACTGCCGGGCGGCGGCGCCAAGGTCGTGCTCAGCTGGGAGCCCGATCACATGCACGTGGTGACCGAGTCGGTGGGAGGCGATTCGGCCGACCCGGAGCCAGCACTTTCAACCAACCAAGAGGGGTGAGCGGGATGCGGATCAGGAAACCCGGCAGAACGGCAGGAACGGTGGTGACGGCGGTGTTGGTGCTCGCGTCGGCACTGGGACTGATCGCCTGCGGTGGCGGCAGTGGCATCGAAGGCGGCAGCAGCACCGAAGCGGAAGAAGTAAAGCTGGAAAACGAACCAACCGGCAGCCTGACGATCTCCAACTGGCCGCTCTACATCGACAAGGGAACGGTCCCCGCCTTCGAAAAGGCGTCCGGGATCTCGGTCAAGTACATCGAAGACATCAACTCCAACGAAGAATTCTTCTCGAAGATGCAGCCGCTGCTGCAGGAAGGCGAATCCGGCGGTCGCAGCATCTTCGTCCTCGCCGACTACGAGGTCACCAAGATGCACAACCTCGGCTACCTGCAGGAATTCGACAAATCGGCGCTGCCGGAATTCGAAAAGAACCTCACCGCCAGCCTCAAGAGCCCGCCCTTCGATCCCAACCGCGACTGGACCGCGCCCTGGCAGAGCGGCATGACCGGAATCATCGTCAACAAGGAACTGGCGCCGGAAGTGCGCTCGATCTGCGACCTGTTCGACCCCAAGTACAAGGGCAAGGTCGACTTCCTCAACGAAGTCCGCGAAACCGTGCCGCTGGTGATGAAGTGCGAAGGCGTTGATCCGAGCAAGGCGACCGAAGCCGACTGGATGAAGGCGATCGAAAAAATCAAGGGCGCGGCCGAATCGGGCCAGATCCGCCGCTTCACCGGCAACGACTACGCCCGCGACCTGACCAGCGGCGACGCCGTCGCGGTGATCGGCTGGTCCGGCGACGCGGTGCAGCTGCAGGCCGACAACCCGGACCTCGAATGGCGGATGCCGACCGAAGGCTGCATGCTCTGGTCCGAAGACATGGTGATCCCGGTCGGGGCGCCGAACCCGACCGCCGCCGAGGCCTGGATCAACTACGTCTACGAACCGGAAGTGCAGGCGAACATCGCCGAATACGTCAACTACGTGACGCCGGTGGAAGGGGTCAAGCCGATCCTCGCCAAGCGCGACCCCGAATTGGCTGAAAACCAGCTGATCTTCCCCAGCGCCTCGTTCACCAAGAACTGCTCCCCGACGCCACCGCTGGAAGGCGAAGAGGAACTGAAGGTGATCAAAGCGTTCGACGCCGTTCTCAACGGCTAGCGGCATGAGGCGCCGGATCGTCCCCTATTTCCTGCTTGGCCCGGGGACGATCTGGCTGGTCCTCTTCTTCGTCCTCCCGCTCTTCTACATGGCCGAACTGTCGCTCTGGTCCGGGGCCGTCGGCAGCTTCGAATTCAGCTGGCACTGGGCCAACTACAGCGAAGCGCTGGAACTCTATGACTCGCAGTTCGTTCGCTCCTTCTTCTACGCCGGGGCGGCGACGGTGCTCTCGCTGCTGCTCGCCTACCCGCTCGCCTACGCGATCGCCTTCAAGGCCGGCCGCTGGCGCAACGTGATGCTGTTCGCGGTGATCGCGCCGTTCTTCACCACCTACCTGATCCGAACCATCGCCTGGGAGACGATCCTCTCCGACGAAAGCCCGGTGACCGAAGTTCTGAAGGCGATCGGGTTGGCCCCCAGCGGCCATGTCCTCGCCACCAGCGGCGCCGTCATCGCCGGCCTCACCTACAACTACCTGCCGTTCATGATCCTGCCGCTCTACGCCAGCCTCGACCGGATCGACGTGCGGCTGATCGAGGCGGCGAAGGACCTCTACAGCTCGGCGACGCAGAGCTTCCTGCGGGTCACCCTGCCGCTCTCGGCGCCGGGGATCGTCGCCGGCACCCTGCTCACCTTCATCCCCGCCGTCGGCGACTACGTCAACGCCCAGTTCCTCGGCGGCGTCGGCAACCGGATGATCGGCAACGTGATCCAGTCGCTCTACCTGAGCCAGTCCGACTACCCCTCGGCGGCGGCGCTCTCCTTCGTCCTGATGGTCCTCATCATGATCGTGGTCGTCGTCTACATCCGCTTCGCCGGTTCGGAGGCGTTGATGGGTGAGGAGGCACGGTGAGCGGCGAGAGCACGCGGGCGCGGACCTGGCGCTGGCTGCGCGAGCACGCGGTCAACATCGTCGCCGGGCTGGTGGTCCTGTACCTGCTGATCCCGATCGCGGTCATCTTCGTCTTCTCCTTCAACAACCCGGCTGGTCGCTACAACTACACCTGGGTCGGCTTCACTCTCGAACACTGGGCACACGCCTTCGGCCGCGAAGACCTGACCGAAGCGCTGCTGACCAGCCTCAAACTGGCGCTGCTGGCGACGGTGATCTCGACGAGCGTCGGGACGATGATGGCGCTGGCGCTCGTCCGCCACAAGTTCTTCGGCCGCCGCGCCGCCAACTTCCTGATCGTGATCCCGATGGCCACCCCGGAGGTCGTAATGGGCGCCGCCCTGCTCTCGTTCTTCCTCATCCTCGGCAGCCCGTCGCTCGGCTTCGAAACGCTGCTGATCGCCCACGTGATGTTCTGCATCAGCTTCGTCGTCGTCGTCGTCCGCTCGCGGCTGATCGGCTTCGACCGCAGCCTCGAGGAGGCGGCCAAGGATCTCGGCGCGACCGCGTTTACGACCTTCCGGCTGATCACGCTGCCGCTGATCCTGCCCGGCATCTTCGGCGGCGCGATGCTCGCCTTCGCGCTCTCGATCGACGACTTCGTGATCTCCAACTTCAACTCGGGGACGACCGTGACCTTCCCGCTCTACATCTTCGGCGCCGCCCAGCGCGGGATCCCGGTCGAAGTCAACGTGATCGCGATGATCCTCTTCTTCGCGACGGTCAGCGCCATGGGGTTCGTCACCTGGCAGCAGCGCCGCGCGGAAAAGATGGCCTCAGTCCGACCGGATCAAGAGGAGATCGTCGTAGTACCCGCCTAGCGGCCGATGTGGAAGCCGATCAGCTCGGGGACCTTCGCCGCCGCGGACGCAAGCTTTCCCGGGGCCTTACCGGCCATCTCGGCCTCCTCCTTGGCTTGGATGCCGAGGCGGATCGCTTCGCCGCCGATCCAGTGGAAGGGCTCAGGGGGGACCCTGGGTGTCGCGCCGTCGATGAAGGCGAGGTTGGTGGAGTCGTCGCGCCTGTCCAGCGCTAGGGCGGCGAGGCTGCGGCCGACCATGTTGGTCGGGCCGACGCCGTTGCCGGTGTAGCCGGCAGCGGCAAAGGCGCGGCCGTGGCGCAGAGAACGAATCTCCGGCAGGTGGGTCGGCGAGGCGTCGATAGGACCGCCCCAGGCGTGGGTGATGCGCTTGCCACGCAGGCCGGGGAAGTAGTCGTAGAGGTGGGCGGCGGTGGCCGCGATGACGGCGGCGTCGACCTCGGCGCGACCCTTCGTCCTCGCCCCCATCGCGATCCGGCCGCCACCCCAGCCGAAGGCGATGCGGCCGTCCGGAGTGGTGCGGAAGTAGTCGAGCAGGGCGCGGCAGTCGGTGATGCACTCGCCGCCGTCCCAGCCGACCTGCTCGAGCAGCTCGGGCACCGGCTCGGTCAGGACCATGTGGGATGAGGCGACGGTGAGGCGGCCGCGCAGCGGGCCGTGCCGTCCCTTGGCGGCGCTGCCGATCGCGAGCACGGCTCGTCCGGCGCGCACCGAGCCGCCCTCGGTCCTGGCCTCGACCCCGTCCGCGCCTTCGCGGAACGAGCGCACCGCCGAGGACTCGAAGATCTCGACGCCCGCAGCGCGCAGCCGGTCACGCAGACCCAGCGCCAGGCGGGCCGGCTGCACCGTCGCCGAGCTGGGGCAGACGGCTCCCTCGCGGAAGACGGGAGACGCGCAGCGCTCGGCAACCTCGGCGCGGGTGAGCGGGCGCATCGCCTCCGGCATCCCGAGCTCGCGGCAGGCCTCCAGCGCCGCCAGCCAGGCGCCGTCGTGCGCCGCCGCGGTCGAGACCTGCATGTAGCCGGCGGGACGGAACCAGGCGTCGACCTCCTCGCGCTCGCAGAACTCGGCGATCCGCCCCACCGCCTGCTCGGCGGCGACGGCGATCGCCAGCGCCGCCTCGTCCCCCCAGCGCCCGCGCAGCGACGGAAGCGAGATCCACATCGCGTTGCAGAAGCCGCCGTTGCGGCCGCTCGGCCCGTGCCCGCAGACCTCCTCCGCCTCAAGCAATACGACCCGGGCCTCGGGCTCGAGCTGGCGCAGGTACCAGGCGGTCCAGAGCCCGGTGTAGCCGCCGCCGACGACGAGCGCGTCGGCCTCGCGCTCGCCGGCCAGGGACGCCCCGGGGGCGACCTCGCCGGCCTCTTCGATCCAGTAGCCGAGCCGCGTGTGCTTCATCTCCCCTGCAGTCTCCCGGACCGGCCACCCCGGCGGCGTAGACTCGGGCGCAGATGCCCGACCCCAACCAGGACTCGACCCCTTTCGTCGACGCCCTGCTCGCCTACGCGGCGCTCGATCCAGGTCGCTTCCAGGTCCCCGGTCACAAGGGCGGTGCCGGCGCCGACCCGGCGATGCGCGAGCTGGTCGGCGAGGCCGGGATGCGCAACGACATTCCCTCGGTCACCGAGGGGGTCGACATCGGCCCCGAACCGACGCCCTTCCAGCAGGCGCAGCTGCTCGCCGCCGGGGCCTGGGGGGCGCAGCGGACCTGGTTCCTGATGAACGGGGCCTCGCAGGGGAACCACACCGCCTGCCTGGCGCTGGCCCACGGTGGCAGCCGCGTCGTCGTCCAGCGCAACGTCCACTCCTCGATCATCGACGGGCTGGTGCTGAGCGGGATGCGGCCGACCTTCGTCGCCCCGGAGCTCGACCCCGAGCTGGGGATCGCCCACGGCCTCACCCCCGAGTCGCTGGCGGCGGGACTCGACGAAACGCCCGGCGCGGTCGCGGCGATGGTCGTCTCCCCCACCTACTTCGGCGCCTGCGCCGAAGTCGCCGCCCTGGCCGAGGTCGCGCACGGGCGCGGCGTGCCGCTGGTCGTCGACGAGGCCTGGGGCGCCCACCTGCACTTCCACCCCGACCTGCCGGCCGACGCCCTCGCCAGCGGCGCCGACCTGGTCACCTCCTCGACCCACAAGATCGTCGGCAGCCTGACCCAGGCGGCGATGCTCCACCTCGGCGCCGGCGGCCGCATCGACGCCGCCGTCGTCGACCGCTGCGTCAGCCTGGTCGAAACGACCAGCCCCAGCGGGCTGCTGACCGGCTCACTCGACGCGGCCCGGCGCCAGGCCGCGGTCCACGGCCGCGAGCTCCTGGGCGAGACGCTGACCGCCGTCGCCGCGACCCGCGAGGGGATCGCCGCGATCCCGGGCCTGGCGGTCCTCGACGAGGAGATGGTCGGGCAGCCGGGAATCGCCGGCTGGGACCCGCTGCGGCTCTCGATCGACGTCCGCAAAACCGGCTCGACCGGATACCGGCTGGCGAAAACGATCTTCTACTCGCACGGCATCGACCTCGAGCTCTACTCGGAGAACGTCGTCGTCGCGATCTTCGGCCTCGGTGAGCCGGCGGCCCGTGCCGGCGAGCGCCTGGTCGCGGCACTGCGCGGGGCGGTCAGCGAGATCGAGGCCGAGCCCGGGCCCCCCGAGGAGAAGCTGGCGCCGCCGCCGCCCTGGGGCGAGCTGGTGTTGACGCCGCGCGAAGCCTTCCTCGGCCCGCAGGAGGTGATCCCCTTCGACAGCGCCGCCGGGCGGATCGCCGCCGAGGGGCTCGCCGCCTACCCGCCGGGGATCCCCAACGTCCTCCCCGGCGAGCGCCTGAGCAGCGAGACCCTCGACTACATCCGCGAGAGCGTCGCGCATGGCGGGTACGTGCGGGGTGGCTCGGACCGCGAGTTGAAGACGCTCCGGGTGTCGCGCTGAGGGAAGCCTCGATTGCCGCGCATGGCCGGCGGAATCGATCATTTAGGCTCATCCGCGATGGCCTCCTTTGACGTGATCGCCGACCTGCCACTGGAGATCGATTCGTGCGAGTTCGAGGGCCTGGAAATCGTCCTCGGCGAGTTCGAACGGCTGACCACGGTGATCAAGCTGCGCGGCGGCGGACACGAGGGGATCGGCGAAGACGTCACCTACGACGCCGTCGACCACATCGCGCAGCAGAGCGCGGGCCCGCCGGCGGGCCTCGCCGGCAGGGAGAACTTCGCCGCGTTCTCGCGGCGACTCGACTCGATCGACCTCTTCCCCGCCGCCGTCCCCGAGCGCGACGTCTCGCGCGATTACCGCCGCTGGGCCTTCGAGTCGGCGGCGCTGGACCTGGCGCTGCGCCAGGCTGGCACCAACCTCGCCGCCGTCCTCGGCCGCGAGCCGCGACCGCTCAACTTCGTCAACTCGATGCGGCTGGCGGGCTTCGGCGACGGGGAACGCTCATCGATCGAGCCGCTGCTGGCTCGCCTCGCCGTCTACCCGACGCTGCGCTTCAAGCTCGACCCCTTCAACGACTGGGACGACGAGCTGATCGCCGCGCTGGTCGAGACCGGCGCGGTCGACTCGCTCGACCTCAAGGGCTTCTACAAAGACACTCCGGTCGACGTCGAGACCGACCCCGAGCTCTACGCGAAGCTGATCGAGGCCTTTCCCGAGGCCTGGCTCGAGGACCCCGACGTCACCGAGGAGACCAAACCGCTGCTCGACCCGGTCTCCGAGCGGGTCACCTGGGACGCGCCGATCCACTCGATCGCCGACATCGAGGCGATGCCGTGGTCGCCGCCGAAGACGGTCAACGTCAAGCCCTCGCGCTTCGGGCCGATCCGCAACCTCTTCGCCGCCTACGACTACTGCGAGGCTCGCGGCATTCGCGCCTACGGCGGTGGCCAGACCGAGCTCGGCCCCGGCCGCGGCCAGATTCAGTACCTCGCCTCGGTCTTCCATCCCGATACGCCCAACGACGTCGCCCCGATCGGCTACAACGATCCCGCTCGGGCGACCGAGCCGGGGTTGCCCTCGAGCCCGCTGGCGCCCGCGATCGACGACGTCGGCTTTCGCTGGGTCGCCTAACTCCCGCTTCGGCCGACCGAACTCTGCGATTCGGCTACGTTGGTCCCGCCCGCCACCGCCGACAAGGAGCATTGAGATGGCAGACAAGACCTTCGCCGACGCTCTCAACGAGCAGATCGCCAACGAGTTCGCCGCTTCGCAGCAGTACGTGGGAGCCGCCGTCTACTACGACGCCGAGACCCTCCCCCGCCTCGCCGCCTTCTTCTACCGCCAGGCGCTGGAGGAGCGCGAGCACGCGATGATGATGATCCGGTACCTGCTCGACGTCGGCGAGTCCGTCCACATCCCCGACATCAAGGCCCAGGAGACGACCTACTCCGACGGCAGCTCCCCGGTGCGGATGGCGCTGGAGCAGGAGAAACGTGTCAGCGACGAGATCTTCGCCCTGTTCGAGCTCGCCCGCGAGCTCAAGGACTTCCGGGCCGAGCAGTTCCTGCAGTGGTTCGTCAAGGAGCAGGTCGAGGAGGTCGCGCTGATGGGCGACCTGCTCAACGTGGTCGAGCGCTCTAAAGACAATCTCCTGTTGGCCGAGGACTACATCGCCCGCGAGAACCTCGGCGCCGAGGGTTCGGACCCGACCGCTCCGCCGGTGGCTGGCGAGGAGTAGACAGGCGCCTCGGGACGTTCCGAGGCCGAGCGGTGCGGAAGCTCTTTCGAAAGCTGCCGTGAGATGGACGTCGACCTGGGCTCGCTCCGTTGGAAGGTGTCTGTACCGACACCTTCCCCTGCAGCGCTAGGTCCCTACCCCAACCAGCCGGCCCGCTTGCGCATGCTTTTGATCCGCCGGAACTCGGCGATGTCCTCGCGCAGGGCGGCCGGTGCCGGCGCCGGCAGGAAGCGCGCCGGCAGCGGCGACTCCGAGACGCCCTCCTCGCGAGCGCAGACGCGGTAGGCACGGGCGCCCCGGCGGGCGGTGACGGCGGAGGGCGAGTCCCTGCCCTCCCAGAGCAGGCCGGCGTAGTCGTCGAGTCCGTAGCCGCCCGGCATCCCGTCGCCGACCGCCTCCAGGTATGCCGCGCGGCGCTCGGGTTCGTTGTTGTAGTGGACGCAGAGGCTGCCGGAGAGCAGGCCCAGGCCCGCCGCCGCGAGCGGCTTGCCGGAGGACTTGGTGATGCCGGCCTCGAACCAGCACATCGCGCCGGCGCTCTGGCCGGCGAGGACGATCCCGCGCCGCCAGGCGAGGCTGAGGATCGAGGCGATGTCATGCGCCTCCCAGACCGCGAGGAGGTTGACGAGGCTGCCGCCGCCGACGTAGATCAGGTCCTGGGAGAGCAGGTGGTCGCGCAGCGCCATCGGCCGCCGCCCGAGCCTGAACAGGGAGAGGTCCGATGGTTCGCAGGAGCGCTCGCCGAAAGCGGCGTAGAAGCGACCGATCTGCTCGGAGGTGTCGCCGCTCGCGGTCGGCAGGATGCAGATCCGCGGCCGTTCGGCGCCGCGCTCGCCGGCCAGTCGCAGCAGCAGCTCGCAGACGGCGCGATCGGGGGGCCGGGAGGTGAAGTCGTGGCCGCCGAGGGCGAGGATCCGGCGCACGGCCGTCGCCGGCGCGGGCGGGGTCGAGCCGTTCTCGAGGCTGGGACCCGGTGGCCCCATCAGGCCGCGACCGCGGTGGAGAGCGCCTCCGGTAGCGGTGCGGCGGGGACGACCCCGCGTTCGCCGAGGTAGGTGGTGGCGATCCGCATCTCCACGACCCGCTGGCCGGACACGTCGAGCCGGTAACCGCGGGCCTCGGGCCGGGAGGAGATCACCCGGCTCAGTTCCTCGCCGGTGAAGTGAAGCGCGGCGCCGTCTTCGGCCGCGTATCCCGGCCGCATCCCCTCGCGCAGGAAGCGGTGGTAGGACTCGCGGCGTTTGGAGCCGGGCTCGTAGTGGACGCAGTTGCTGAACGGCAGCAGCCCGAGCCCGTCGAGC
>JADGPJ010000013.1 GCA_017882505.1 Solirubrobacterales bacterium
CCCCAACCCCTCCCCACGAAAGCTCCACCCGCGCTCCCAAGGTAGGCAGCTTCCGTGGAGCGGAAATGCTTCCAAGGGACGGGAGCTTCCGTGGAGGGATCAGGTGCCCCTCTCCCGGAAGCTCAAGTTCCAACGCCCCGAGCCCCGGAAAGCGACTCAGCTGCGCGACGGCTTTTGGGAGAGGGGCACCTGATCCCCGCCGCGCCAGCTGCGCCACGATCTCCGGGAGAGGGGCACCCGGCCCTTCCTTGAGACCTCATCCCTTGTAAACCGGCCCGACTGATAGAAATCCGGCTGTGGATCGCGAGACCGCACGCAAGAACATGACCGCGGGCCTGATCGCCGGTGGCTTCGCCGCCGCGATCTTCGCCGTCTCCTTCGTCGCCGCCTTCCTCTACATCGCTCAATCGTGAGCGAGCACCGACACATCCCAGAGCCCGGCGAGATGGTCTACACGCCGAGTCCCTCCTGGGGGCCGGCCTTCTTCGCGATCGGCGCCCTCGGCCTGGTCTGCGGCATCTACGCGGCCGGCTTCATCTTCGCGCCCTTCATCTACGCGATCATCGGCGCGATCTTCGCCCTCGCCGCCTTCCGCAACCTGATCCGCGGCGCCATCCGCGAATACTTCCGCCTGCCGCGCAAACAGCACGTGCGCGGCGCGCCGCTGCCGATCGAAACGATCTCGGCTCCTCCCAAGCGCTAGCGGGTTGGGGTGGGGACGCGGGACCACCCGCCCCGTCCCTCAGCAGCCAGGGACAAGAGGCTGTGGCGAAACTCACCCCGGAGTCATTCCGGACGTCGCCCCGTCCGAGGTCCAGACGCGAACGATGTCCCGCATCGAGAGGACGCCGACCGCGTTGGCTGCGTCGAAGACGACGAGGTGACGGACGCCACGCCGAGACATCTCGGCGGCGGCCCGCTCGAGGCTCCAGTCGGGGGCGGCGGCGATCACGCGCTCGCTCATGTGGTCGGCGACGAGCTCGACGTCCGGGTCCTGTCCGGCGCCGACTGAGATCAGCAGGTCGCGCTCGGTGACGATCCCCGGCGTCGGCGACTCCGCGTCGCTGACCAGCGCCGCCCCGGTCCCCTTCTCGACCATCTTCGCCGCGGCCTCGCGAAGGGTGTGCGAAGGGCCAACGGTCAGCGATACCTCCGACATCCCGTCCCTCACCTGCATCGTCGTCCTCCTCTGGCGCATTTCAAAGATAGTGCGAATCGCCTCAAGACTACCCCAATCGCCGCCTGCGCCGAACGCTTTCGGGGGGCGCCGACATATAGACTCCCGCCCGCCTTCCGCCGTATGCCAAGCCCTTCGAAACTCATCCGCCCGCTGCTCGTCCTCGCCGCCCTGGCGGCCACCGTCGTGGCCGCGTCCGGCTGCGGGACCACCAGCGCCGACACGGCCCGTGGACGCACCCTCTTCGTTCAGAAGTGCGGCGTCTGCCACACCCTCGCCCAGGCGGGAACGACGGCTCAGATCGGACCCAACCTCGACGATGCCTTCGCCGCGGCCCGCGAAAGCGGCCAGAACGGCGACACGATCGAAGGGGTCGTCAAGGCCCAGGTGGGGAGCCCGCGGCCCGAAAACGGCAATCCGGCCGTCTCGATGCCACGCGACATCGTCTCCGGCCAGGACCTCGAGGACGTCGCCGCCTACGTCGGCTCGATCGCCGGTGTGCCCGGCGCGGCGCCGCCGGAAGTCGAAGGCGGCCCCGGCGCTCAGGTCTTCGCCAACAACGGCTGCGGCGGCTGTCACACCCTCGCCGCCGCGGGATCGGGAGGCGTCACCGGCCCGAACCTGAATGAATTCCTCGCCCCCGATGACAACGCCGCCGGGATCGAAGAAATGGTCAAGGACCCCAACGCCGAGATCGCGGAAGGCTACCCGGCGAACGTGATGCCGCAGAACTACGCCCAGACGATCTCCCAGAAAGAAATCGAACAGCTCGTCCAGTTCCTGATCGAAACCACGCCCGCCGGGGGAGAAGAAAAGGCGAAGGCCGGGGGGAGTCCCGGCGGTGAGGAACACGACATAGGCGGCCCTTCCCACTGAACAGCGGCCGTGCGGCCGCTGTGATGATGTTCGCGACGATGCGGGACCGCCTCCAAAACCGCTTCGAGATATCTCCGGCGCGATATGCCCAGGTGACGGCGGTCGCCCTCGGCGCCCTGGCGCTGATCGTCCTCACCGGTGCCGGCGTGCGCCTGAGCGGTTCCGGGCTCGGCTGTCCCGATTGGCCCAAGTGCTACGGCGGCGCCACGCCGCCGCTGGAATCGCACGCGATCATCGAGTACGGCAATCGGCTGCTGACCGGCTTCGTCGGCTTCGCCGTGATCGCCGCCGCCGGCCTCTCCTTCTTCCGCCGCCCCTACCGCTGGCACCTGGCCCTGTTCGGCGGCCTGCTGCCGATCGGCGTGATCGGCCAGGCGATCCTCGGCGCCCTGGTGGTCAAGTACCACCTCGCCCCGGGGCTGGTGATGCTCCACTTCATCCTCTCGATGATGCTGCTCGACGCGGCCTTCGCGCTCGCCTGGTGCTCGCGCTACGAGCCCTGGGAGCGCCGCAAGTCCAGCGACCGGCTCGGCGTCTGGTCGGTGCGGGCGCTGATCCCGCTCGGCCAGCTGACGATCGCCGCCGGGACCGTCGCCACCGCCTCCGGACCCCACGCCGGCGCCCACGCCGGGCAGCTCGTCCACCGCTTCACCTTCGAGGGCAGCAAGACCCTGGAATGGGTGGTCCAGCGCCATGCGGTGCTCGCGACCGTCTACGGTCTCGCCGCGATCGGCGTCTGGCTCCTTCTCCGCCGCCCAGGAGGCGACAGGCGGGCCGTCAAGCCCCTGACCGTCGTCCTGGGCCTCCTCGCCCTCCAGGGGGCCGTAGGGGGACTCCAGTGGTGGCTCGAACTGCCTACGGAGATCGTCTGGGTCCATGTCGGGCTCGCGACCTGCAACTGGCTGGCGATGCTGTGGGCGGTCGCCGCCGCCGGCCGGCTGGAGCCACGGGGGGAGTCGGCCGGGGCCGACGACGAGCAGGTGCAGGCGCCGGCCGGCGCCGCTGCTTAGGTGCTCCCGTTCTGGCTCTCGATCGGGACTCTCAGCCTGGTTCAGGCCGCCCTCGTGGCGGCGCCCCGGGCCGCCACGCTGCCGCTCCTCGATCGCCTTCGGAGCCGTTGGTGGGCCCTGATCCCGCCGCTCTCGATCGCGCTGGTGATCGGAGCGATCGCGATCGACTCGGCGACCGCCCACGCACTCACGTATCTGGCCCTGGTCGCGGTGCCGCCGCTGGCGGCGGTGGCGCTGGCCTGGATCGTCCGTGGGGGCCGGCCGGCGCTGGCGCTGCTCGTCGTTCCACTCTTCGCCCTCGCCTGGGCCGCCAGGGGCTCGCTGAGCGGCCAGACGGCGGCACTGGCCCTCTCCGCCCTCGCCTGCATCAGCCTCGGCTGGCTCCTGGTCTGCGTCGTGCCGGGGCGCTGGCTGAAGCTGGGGATCTACGCGATGGCCGCGATCGACACCTACCTGGTCGCCTCCGACCTGCTGCAGGGGCCCAACGCGGTCCTGAACGTGGCCTCTCCGGGCGGCCTGCCGCGGTTGCAGTCCGTCTCCTTCGGCACCGCGGTGATGGGCTTCGGCGACCTCTTCATCGCCGCCACCCTCGGCGCCCTGCTGGCCCGCGACCGCCGGCTGCAGCTGACCGGCGCCGCCCTCGCGGCCACGATCTGCATCGGCTTCGACCTGCTCTTCTTCGCCGTCAACGAGCTCCCGGCGACGCTCCCGATCGCAGTGACGCTGGCGGCGCTGGAGCTCTGGGCGCGACGCGGCGTCAGTTCTGACTGATGATGGCTACCACGAGGACGGCGACCATCGCGGCAGTCATGCCAACCACGGCGCATATGAGCGAGTACTGGAGCGTGTCGAAGCGACGTTCCATCATCGCCTGCATGGATTCGATTCGAACGTCGACACGACCCGAGCCTCTGCTTGATCGAACCTTCGGCCTACCTCGTCGAAGCGCCTGTCGACCTGCTCGAAGCGCCTATCGACCTGCTCGAAGCGCCTATCCAATTGGCCGAAGCGTTCGTCGATCCGGTCGAAGCGTTCGCCAACTCTTCAGCGGCTTCTCCGCCGCCAGTCCCTGACCCAGCGATACCCATGGACGCACGCCGCAATCACCAGCACCAGCCCCCACAACGCCCCGACCAGCGGCCGCGTCAGCAACGTCAACGCGATCACCGAGGCCCCCGCCACCCCGACGATCAAAACCCAGCGAAAAACGGCGTCCTCAGAGATCTTCATCTCAACTCATTCTGCTCGAAGTGACGCCCGCACCCCGGACGGGCGCGCCTAAAGGATGTACACCGTCACGTAGACGATGATCCACATAACGTCGACAAAATGCCAATAGATACCCGGCACCTCGACGCCGAGGTGGTCCTCCGCCTTGGGCCCGAAGTGGCCGCGGAAGGCGCGGATCGTGGCGAAGCTGAGCAGCATCAGGCCGACGAAGACGTGGGCTCCGTGGAGGCCGGTGAGGCAGTAGAAGATCGAGCCGAAGGAGAGGTCGCGGGCGCTGAATCCGAGGTGCACGTACTCGTTGATCTGAATGAAGAGGAAGGTCGCGCCGAGCATCCAGGTCAACAGCAGGCCCAGTTTCATTCCCTCGCGGTTGCCGCGGCGGATCGACTCCAGCGCGTAATGGACCGTGAAGCTGGAAGAGACCAGGATCGCGGTGTTGACGCCGGCGACCGGGACCGGGAGTTCGTAGGGGTGCGGCGGCCAGGCGGCCGGGGAGACGACGACCCGAAGGAAGAAGTAGGAGGCGAAGAAGGCACCGAACAGCATCACCTCGGAGACGATGAAGAGCAGGATCCCGAGCGTCTGTTTGTCGATCCGGGAGCTCTGATTGGCCTCCGGCGGGCCGTGATGCTCCTCGGCGTGGTGTCCGAGGGCTACCGTCGCGCTCTCCATCAGGAAGCCCCTCTCTCGGCGACGGCGGCCGCGACCGCGGCGGCGGGCCGGCCGACCTCGATGTGCTCGACCTGCTTCTCGGTGATCTCGCGGACACGGCCGATCAGATCGTCCTCGAGCCAGCGCGAGCTCTCGCCGGCGAAGGTCGAGATCAGGATCTCGTCGATCCGGTAGTGCTCGATCGCGTTCTTGACCGCATGGAAGGGATCGGGGCTCATCGGCTGCCCGGTGGCGTCGACTTCGGAGCGGTAGAGCTCGGCCAGCGTGGAGGCTAGGTCGCCGACGATCTCGGCCTCGCTGACGTCATCGGTTCGCGGGCAGACGATCGTGTAACGGTGCGGGGAGGCTGCGCTGCGCTCCTTGAGCCGGTTGATCAGGTCGGGAGCGGCTACGGTCTTGGTGGCGACGACGAGAGTGTGGATCAGGTCCCACCGAATCGCGTCGTCTTCGATCCGGACCGGGATGTGGGTCAGCTTCGCCTCCGGTTCGATCCGGTTTCGGACCCACTCGACCAGGTCCTTGCGGGTGAGGCCGAAGCGGGAGTCGACAAGGCAGGAGAGCAGAACCTCGCCCGGCTGGTGGGCCCGGACCGCGTCGTCGAGCCCCAGCGCAGGCTCGGGATCCATCACCTCGCCGACCGAGTCGATACCGAACTCCGCCAGTACCGCCATCGTCACCTCGACCCGGGCGCGAGCGGCCTCGCGCAGTTCGCCGGCGTCGATCAGCTGCCCGACCGAAGGCTGGTTCTGGGGCGCCGCGACGACGACATTCGAAACCGTGTCCTGGCGCTCGCGCACCGCCTGCAAGAGCTTGCGACCGCCGGCGACCTCGTTGAGGAAGACCAGCAGCGGCCGGCCCGGCTCGACCTCGCTCACGGCGACCCCACCACGCTCGGCTCGGTTGCCGGCACCTCGGCGCCTTCGCCGGCCATGATCGCGTGGCGGGCGCCGGGAACTCCGAACTCGTAGGGACCGCCGACGACACGGGGAATCTCGTCGAAGTTGAAGATCGGCGGCGGCGATGAGACCTGCCACTCGATCGAGTTGGCGCGCCAGGGGTTGGCCGGGGCACGCGGCCCGAAGCGCCAGCTGACGATCATGTTGTAGAGGAAGATGAGCTGGACGGCGCCGAGCATGAAGGCGAAGCAGCTGATCAGCAGGTTCCAGTTGCCGAACTGGGATGCGTAGTCGGCGACGCGTCGCGGCATCCCATCCATGCCGATCCAGTGCATCGGCACGAACGTCCCCCAGGTCCCGATCAGCGTGCCCCAGAAGTGAACGCGGCCGAGCTTCTCGTCGTACATCCGCCCGGTCATCTTCGGGAACCAGTGGTAGATCCCGGCGAAGATCGTGAAGACGGAGCCGCCGAAGAGCACGAAGTGGATGTGGGCGACGATGAAGTAGGTGTCGGTGACGTGGATGTCGATCGGCACCATGCCCAGCATGACGCCGCTGATGCCGCCGATCGTGAAGGTGACGATGAAGGCAAGCGCAAATAACATCGACGTCGAGTACGTGTGGATTTTGCCGAAGTAGAGCGTTCCCAGCCAGGAGAAGATCTTGATCCCGGTCGGCACCGCGATCAGCAGCGTCGTCAGCATCATCGGCACCCGCAGCCAGCTGAACATGCCGGAGACGAACATGTGGTGGGCCCAGACCGAGTAGCTGAGGACGACGATCCCGAGCAGCGCCAGGGCCATCAACCGGTAGCCGAAGATCGGTTTGCGGGCATGGGTCGAGATCACCTCCGAGACGATCCCGAACCCGGGCAACATCATGATGTAGACGGCTGGGTGCGAGTAGAACCAGAAGATGTGCTGGTAGCTGACTACGTCACCGCCGGCGGCGAACTGAAAGAAGTTCGTGTGGAGGAGGCGGTCGAGGAGGACCATGAACTGGGCGCCGGCGATGAACGGCGTCGCGGCGACGACCAGAAGCGAGGTCGAGAGGTTGGCCCAGACCAGCAGAGGCATCCGCCAGAAGGTCATCCCCGGCGCCCGCATGGTGATGATCGTGACCAGGAAGTTGAGCGCGGTGAGGATCGACGACGCACCCGCGAACTGCACGCCGAGGTTGAAGAACGACTGACCCAGCGGGGCTCCGGTGGAGAGCGGCGCGTAGCCGGTCCAGCCGGCGTCGAAGGCGCCGCCGGGAGCCAGGAAGCTGCCGATGAAGAGAATCCCTGCCAGCGGCAGCATCCAGAAGCTGAGCGCGTTGAGGCGCGGGAAGGCCATGTCCGGCGCGCCGATCATCAACGGCAACACGTAGTTGGCGATCCCGGCGAAGACCGGGATCACGAAGACGAAGATCATCAGCACCGCATGGGTAGAGAAGAGGCTGTTGTAGGTCGCGGCATCGACGATCTGCGTGCCCGGCTGTGCCAGCTCGGCGCGGATCAGCATCGCCATCAGGCCGCCGACGAAGAAGAAGAAGAAGGTGGTGCAGATGTACTGGATGCCGATCACCTTGTGATCGGTGTTGAAGCGGAAGTAGTCCTTCCACGTCTTGGCGCCGTGCTGGGAGTGGTCGTCGGGGATCGTCGGCGCGCCGGCGGCCCAGCGCAGCCAGTAATCGAAGCAGCCGAACCCGGCGAGGAAGCCCAGCGGAGCGAGGATCAGCGGCACGATCACGTGCGGGTAGCCGGTCTGTTCGGTCTGGTAGAGCGGCAGGCCGGAGATCGCGCGCAGGGAGATGACCAGGCCGAAGCCGAATGCCGCGAAGGCGAGCGCGCCGAGCGCCCCTCTGGTCCATCCCGGTCGCTTGATCGCAGCCAACATCAGTTCTCCTCCATTATGCCCCGCCCGCGCTCAGAGGCGCCGGGTTGGTTTCGGTGTCCTGGACGACCGACTCCGCCAGTGGCTGCGGAACTTTCTCTTTCAGCCCGGCGACCCACTTCTGGAACTGGCCGGGCGGCTCGACGACGACTTTGGCGCGCATCGTGGCGTGGCCGAAGCCGCAGAGCTCGGTGCAGACCAGCTGGTAGGTGCCGACCTTGTCCGGGGTGACGATCGCCGTCGTCGTGATCCCCGGGACGTTGTCTTTCTTGATCCGCCACTCCGGCACCCAGAAGGAGTGGATCACGTCCTGGGCGTGCATCTTGAACTGGATCTGGCGGTTGACCGGGACGTGAAGTTCGCCCTGCGACCAGACGTTTCCTTTGCCGGGGTAGCCGAAGCTCCAGGCGTACTGCTGCGAGAAGACATCGACGGTGAGCGGGTTCTTGGCGGGCTTTTCGATTTCGTCCAGGACTTTCCAGCTGTAGCCGCCACCGAAGAGGACGATGATCGTCGGGATCAGCGTCCAGGCGATCTCGAGGCGGGTATTGCCGTGGATCGGCTCGCCGTCGGATTCGTCGCCGGGCTTGGCTTTGAATTTCCAGAGCGCGTAGAAGAGCGCGACAACCACCAGCGAGAAGACGAAGGACGAGATCACGATCATCACGTTGAGCAGGTCGTCGATCTTCGACGCCGCCGTCGAAGCCTCCTGGCCGTCCCAGTTGATCGAGAGCATCACCGCCGAGATCGCCGCGGTCAACGCGACGATCGCGGCGAGCATCTTCACTATCGGCAGGCGGCCATACATGAGGCGGCGGGCATTCTATTGAAGCGGCGGCCGGAGGTTTTCCGGCCCCAGGTGCCCTTTGGCACTAGCTACTCCGCCCCGGGCAGCTCTTCCAGTTCTCCAGCCGATGCGGCGAGGACCCCAAGGGCGACTCCCTCCCAGCTCCAGAGCCGCGCGACGGTCTCAACAAGCGTCTCGCGAGCTCTCTCCCGCTGCTCCGTTGGGAGGTCAAACCAGCGGTTCAATCTGTCGGCGATCGCCTCGATCGCGCCGAGCTCGATCGGAAACGAAAGGAGCTCGGCGACCTCCTGGGGCAGCGCCTTGGACAGCTGCGCCGAGACCTCGAGCATCCCCGAGTGCCCGGCGGAGACCGGCAGCGCCCCGCACGCCGCGGCCTCCACCGCGACCATCCCAAACGCCTCAGGGAAGGTGCTCGTCATCACCGCCGCCTCAGCCTTCGGCATCAGCTCCGCCACCTCGTGATGCTCCAACCGCCCGATGAACTCGACCGTTCCGGCCGCGGACTTGGCAGCCTCGGCATAACCCGCCGGCGGCTCGTCGAGAAACGCCGAGAGGATCTTCAGCGGCTTCCCCTCCCCACCCTCCAACTTCCAGCCCAACCGAGCTACCTCCCGCGCGTCATCCAGATCCCCGCGTTCCAGCGCTGCCAGCAACCTGCGCAACCCGTCCTCGTACTCGCCGAAGCCCGCGACCTCCAGCCGCGCCTCAGGGTGAGCAAGCTTCACCAGCGGCCACGCGGCCAACAACAGGTCGACGCCCTTGGAGACGATCAGCTTTCCCACGAAGACCACCAGAGCACTTCGGTGGGAGCTCGAACCCTCTCCATCCGGCTCCCACGGGCGGAACTCGTGGATGTCGACGCCAGGAGGTCCTAAGCGGGTCTTGGACTCGAGGTCCGGAAGTTCGGGGAGGGCCGCCCAGAGGGACTGTGCCGTGTGCCCGGAGCCGACGAGGACGCCCGAAGCGGCTTCCATGCCTTCATAGGCATAAGGAAGGAACCGAGGATGCGGTTTGACGGTGTACTCGAGAGCCGAGCCGTGGATCTTGGCGGCGAAGGGAGAGACGTCCGCTCTCGCGAGGATCGCCGGGCCCATCACCAGGTGGTTGGCGAGGGCGGCGTCGATGCCTCCTGCGGCGTCGGCCACAACGCGGACCGCGGCGACGTTGGCGTCGATGTAGTGGTCGAGCTCCTCGTCGGTCAGCTCCGGGAAGGATTTGACCTCGAAACCCTCGTAAGGGTCTTTGACGTAGACCGGGAGCAGGCCGCCGATGTCAGGATTGTGGATCTGGACCCCGTCGATCCTGGTCTCGCGGTCCTGGCAGAGGAGATGGACCTCGTGGCCGAGTCTGGCCAGTGCGCGAGCGAGGTTGGCGTTGTAGATGTTGCTGCCCGTTCCGCGCAACATGTAGCCATGAAATAGGAGGACGCGCATCGGTTCCGCTCAAGCTATTAGTCTTCGCGGCGATGAACGACCGTCAGCTCTTCCGGATGCGCGCGCCGGCCTCGGGCCGCGAGGCGATCGCCGACGCCGAGCCGGGGCAGATCTACGTCGATCGCGAGACCGGCGAGGAGATGCAGCCGGTGGCCAAGATCCTGCCGCTGGCCCCCTCGGCCTCCTCGCTGCCCCGCACCCCGGCCAACCTCCGGGCCTGCCGTCGCTGCGACCAGCTGATCGGGCTGGACGTCAGCGACTGCCCTTACTGCGGGCTTCGCCAGAGCGCGCTTTAGGTCCACCAGCGCGTCGGGCGTCGGTAGGCCCTCCTCACTCGGTACCTCGTCGAAGGAAGCTCTTGCGGCTGTCGCCCGAAGCGCAGTTCTCCTCCTCCGCAAAACGTTCGGAGGGCCTACCGACGCCCGACGCGTTGAAGCTCAAGCGCGCAAGCTGCAAGCCGAGGCATGAGGGACAGTCGCCGCCGCCGCCCTTCATGAGCTTCCGTTCTTCAAACCGAGGCGAGGGCTCCGTGAGGCGAGCGCCGGGTACCCCTCCGAACGTTTTGCGGAGGAGGAGCGCAAAGCTCCCAGGGCGACAGCCTCCGCGGCTCCTTCGACGAGGTACCGAGTGAGGAGGGATACGCGACGCTCGCCCCGCGCAGTCCCCTCGCGCCTACGGTTTCTTGACCAGAGTGGCCGTGTACAGCAGGCGCGCGTTCGAGTAGTAGCAGCCGTAGGTCTTGACTTTGCCGACGCCCTGTTGGGGGTGGCCGCCCTGGATGTCTTCCTTGGAAGCGCAGTGTTCGGGCAGGCGACTGCCGCGCCAGGTGTTGTCGGCGGCGACGTTGAAGGCGAACATCGGCGCCCAGGTCGGGATCGTCAGCGCCACGACCTGTCCCTTGAGCACGGTCAGCGGGTGGTCGAGGGCGAAGATCGGAGTGGTCCCGAAGTAGGGATTGAGCACCTCGAGCGGGCTCTGGCGCACGAGCGTGTATTGGGGAGGTTTGGAGCCTTCGACCGGCCGCAGGACGCCGATCCTCGCCTCGGCCGGCTGGCCGAGGAATTCGTTGAAGAAGCCGACCTCGTTCGTGGTCGTGGCCGATTCCGTCGTCGAGGGCTTGGCCAGGGTGATCGACCAGGCGACGATCTTGCCTTCGTAGGGTGCTTCGTAGGGTTTTGCGACGCCGCCGGCGATCGCCTGGAAGCCGGTGACGTGACCCTCGACCCGGCAGGGCGTGATCTCGACGTTGTTGACGATCTTGCCGGGGCATGACGCCGGCGGGGTTTCCGCGGTCTGGCCGAGCACGACGACGCGCAGCGGCGCCGAGTCGGCGTTGCCGGGGTCGGCGATCGCGACCAGGGCCGCGAGCAGGCAGGCGGCAGCCGCAATCAGCGCCCAGGCGCGGCCGGATCGGCTTGTTCTCTGTGCGGAAGGCATCGAATCTAGGCAACACGGGGGCAGAACCCCAGTTGCGCCGAGATTCTGCCTCTCGCGGCGGGGGAATGCGGTCGGCCCACCCCGCTTGCACGATCCCGGCCACTCGCGCGCTGTAGGGTTCCGGGCGCCAGATGGAGGTTTCAAGCCGCGCAGACGAATTCATTCCAGCCGGTCTCGCCTCCTTCGGAATCGAGGCGGACGAGATCGAGCTGGCGGTGATCGGCGCCGCCCACGGAATGTTCTGGCCGCCGATCCTCGAGCTCCTCGAGCTGGACACCAGCGGCGCCGCACCGGAGCGCAGCCCCGACCTCAGCGGCCCCCCGGTGACGACGTGAGCGGCCTCCTCGACCGCCGCCTGCGCGCGCAGGCGGCGGCGATCGCCGCCGGCGAGGCGGACCCGGCCGAGCTGCTGGAGGCGACGCTGGAGCGGATCGAGCAGCGCAACCCGGCGCTCAACGCGATCGTCGCGACCTTCCCCGAACAATCGCGAGAGATGCTCGCGGCGGCCCCGGCCGGCCCGCTGCATGGGGTCCCGATCGTGATCAAGGACGAGTGGCCGTTGCCGTGGCGGGCGCAGCGCTTCGGCGCCGCCGAAATGCTCGCCCCGAGCGCCCCCGGCGAGTCCGGTCCCTACCGGGCGCTGCGCGACGCCGGCGCGACGATCGTCGGCGTCGGCAACATGCACGAGCTCGGCGCCGGCAGCACCGGCAACGTCTCCGTCTACGGCCCCGCCCGCAATCCCTGGAACACCGAGCGCTGCCCGGGCGGCTCCTCGAGCGGACCCGCCGCGGCGGTGGCCGCACGCCTCGTCGCCGGCGCGGTCGGCGCCGACGGGGTCGGCTCGATCCGCTACCCCGCCGCCTACTGCGGCCTGACCGGGCTGAAGCCGACCTTCGGCCGCTCGGCAATGGAGGGCCACCACATGGCCGCGGTCTCGACCACGATCGTCTCCGGCCCGCTCTGCGCCGACGCGGCCGACTGCCGCCTGCTGGGCTCGGTCCTCTTCGGCGAGGAGCTCGTCGCCGGGGACCTGGGCCGGCTGCGCATCGGCGTCGTCCGCGACCTCGTCTCCGAGGACGTCGCCCCGGAGGTGCGGGTCGCCTGCGAGAACGCGATCGAGGCGCTCCGCGAGGAGACCGGCGCCGAGGTCAGGGAGATCGAGCTGGCCGACCTCGATCCGGCGGCGCTGGCGACCGTCCTGATCGCCAACACCGAGGGGCTGAGCGGGCTCAGCCCGAGCCGGCTCAACGACCTCGACCCCGAGCTCAGCCCGATCGGCCGCGGCCTGCTCAAGTACCGGATGCTGCTGCCGGCGGCGGCAAGCGTCAAGGCCCATCAGGTTCGTGCGCTGATGCGACAGCGCGTCGCCGCCGCCTTCGAGGACGTCGACCTGATCGCCTGGCCGACCGTGCCGGCGGTGGCGCCGCCGCTGGAGGCGCCACTGGTCGAGCTGCCCTCGGGGACGCTCACCGCCGACCAGGCGAACGTGCGCGGCGGGGCCCTCGCCAACCTCACCGGCATCCCCGCGGTCAACGTCCCGGTCGGGCTCTCCGACGGCCTGCCGATCGGCCTGCAACTGCAGGCGGCCTGGGGTCGCGACGAGCTGCTGCTCGACGCCGCCGAGGCGCTGGAGCGCGCCAACGGCCGCCGCTGGGTCGACTCGCTGCCGCCGCTGGCGCGGGCGGCCGAGACGACGGAGGCCTAGCGGGTGCCGGCGATAGTCGTCGAAGGCCTCGAGCGCGCCTTCGGCGAGGTGCTTGCGGTGCAGGGGATCGACCTCACCGTCGAGGAGGGCGAGATCTACGCCTTCCTCGGGCCCAACGGGGCCGGCAAGACGACCACGGTGCGGATGCTGACGACGCTGCTGCTGCCGACCGGCGGCTGCGCCAGCGTCGCCGGGCACGATGTGGTGAAGGAGGCGCGGGCGGTGCGCAGCTCGATCGGCGTCGCCCTGCAGGAAGCGGCTCTCGACCCGCTGATGACCGGGCGCGAGCTGATCCGCCTGCAGGCGACGCTGCAGGGCATCCCGACCGCCGAAGGCAGGCGCCGTGCCGACGATCTGCTCGACCGCGTCGACCTCAGCGGCGCCGCTGACCGCCGCGTCGGCACCTACTCCGGCGGCATGCAGCGACGACTCGACCTCGCCGCCGCCCTCGTCCACGAACCGAAGGTCCTCTTCCTCGACGAGCCGACCACCGGACTGGATCCCGTCAGCCGCAAGACGATCTGGGGGGAGGTGCGGGCGCTGAACGACGACGGCACCACCGTCTTCCTCACCACCCAGTACCTGGAGGAGGCGGACCAGCTCGCCGACAACGTCGGGATCATCGACAGGGGCAAGATCGTCGCCGAGGGCACCCCCGAGTCGCTGAAAGCGGAAATCGGCCACCCCCACATCCAGCTACAGCTGGCCGAGGGCTCCGTCGTCGAGGCGGAGGCGATCCTGGCGCCGGTGGGCAAGCTGCTGCCGCCGAAGGACGGCAAGAAAGTCCTGGTCGAGGTCGAGAACGGAGCGGCGGACATCCCGCGCGTTGTCCGCGCCCTCGACGAGGCCGGGATCGCGGTCGAGTCGCTGGAGCTGGTGCGGCCGACTCTCGATGACGTCTTCGTCGAGAAGACCGGCTACCACCTCGAGGACGAGAGCGAGGAAAACGCCGAGAAGGCGCCGGTCGCCTGAACCCCGGGCCCCGCTCGCTCCCTCGCAAAGAATCAGATATGGATGCTCACTTGCTCGGCTCCGCCCTCCGCACGAACCTTCGGATAGTCAGGGCCCTCGGCATGCGGTCTATCCGTCAGACCTTCCGGCGCCCGCAGCTGATCGCGCCGATCATCGTCTTCCCCACCCTGCTGCTGGCGATCCAGACCGGCGGCGCCGGGTCGGCGGTCGAACTGCCCGGCTTCCCGCCGGTGCAGAGCTTCCTCCAGTTCATGCTCGCCGGGGCGATGATGAACGCGCTGATGCTGGCCGGCAACAGCGGCGGCATCGCCCTCGCGGTCGACATCGAGATGGGCTTCACCGACCGCCTCTTCTCGGCGCCGATCCCCCGCTTCGCGATCGTCCTCGGACGCCTCGCGGGCACCGCGGCGCTGGGCCTCTTCGCCTCGCTCTGGTTCCTGACGATCGGGTTGGTCTTCGGGGCGACGATCGAGAGTGGCGTCGCCGGGGCGCTGATGGCGATCGTCCTGGTCACCGCGTCGGCGATGGCCGTGGGCGGGATCGGCGCCGCGATCGCGCTGCGTACCGGCAGCGCCAGCGTCGTCCAGGGGCTCTTCCCGCTGGTCCTCGTCGTGCTCTTCCTCTCCTCCGCCTTCTTCCCGCAGGAACTGATGATCGAGCCGGCGAAGACGATCGCCAAGTACAACCCGCTCAGCTTCATCGTCGAAGGGATCCGCGAGCCGATCATCTCCGGCATCAACGCCTCCGACACGCTCGACGCGGTGCTGGCGATCCTCGGCATCGTCGTCCTCGGCCTGCTGCTCAGCGATCGCGCCCTGCGACACCGGCTGAAGGTGGGCTGATGGAGGCCGCGGTGGCGATGCCGGCCTGGCGCTCGAACCTGGCGACGATCGCGGCGCTGATGGCGCGGGCCAAGAACGAGCTGCTGCGGGTGCCGGGAGCGGCGATCCCCGGGGTGCTGGCGCCGACGATCTTCTTCCTCGGCCTCAACGGCGTCTTCGGCGCCCTGACCCAGCTGCGCGGTTTCAGCACCAGCAGCTACGAGTCCTTCATCGTCCCGGTCAGCATGCTGCAGGGGGCGGGCTTCACCGGCGCCGCCGCCGGGGTCAACCTCGCCCGCGACATCGAAGCCGGCTGGCTCGACCGGTTGCTGGTCTCCCCCGCGCCGCGCTGGGTGCTGCTCGCCGGCACCGTGCTCGCCGCCAGCGCCCGGGCGCTGATCCCGGCCACCTTCGTGCTCTCGGTCGCGCTGCTGCTGGGCGCCGGCTGGCCGGGGGTCGACGGCCTGCTGATCGCCTACGTGATGGTCGCGGCGATGGCCGCCGTGGCGGCCTGCTGGGGCTCCTTCCTCGCCCTGCGCTTCAAGAGCCAGTCGGCGGCGCCGCTGATGCAGGCCGGGATGATGGCGCTGATCCTGACGACCACGGCCTACGCGCCACTGGCGCTGCTGGGCGCCTGGCTCCAGGACATCGCCCGCGTCAACCCGGTCACCCAGGTGCTCGAAGCCGCGCGTCAGGGGTTCGTCGGCAGCGTCAGCTGGGCCGAAACCTGGCCGGGAGTGCTGGCGATCACGGGGATGCTGGCGCTCCTCGGAGCGCTCGCCCTGCGAGAGATGCGCCGCACCGGACTCTGAGCGCGGAGCGAATGGGCATCCACATCTGATTCCTTTGCCCGATGAGCGAAGCGCGAAAGTTGCCATGAGCGAGGCCGAGCGGGCGGCGGTCACGGCGGAGGCCGAGCGCGTCCTGCGCCAGAACTGGCAGCAGGGCGAGCGCGACGAGACGCACTACGCCTACACCGAGCCCAGCCCCGGCCGCTATCCCTGGCAGTGGTACTGGGACTCCTGCTTCGCGGCGATCGCCTGGCGCCGCTTCGACGCCGGCCGCTCCCGGGCCGAGCTCGAGAGCCTGCTCGCGGTCCAGCGACCGAACGGCTTCGTCGGCCACACGATCTTCTGGCGCCACAGGGTCTCCTTCATCCGCCTCTTCTTCTACAACGTCGCCTCGCCGAGCGCCCTGCATACCGAGACGATCCAGCCGCCGCTGCTGGCCTGGGCCTGGCGGATCGCCGTCGGCGACCCCGCGGCCGAGCCGCGGATCGGCACCCACATGGACTGGCTCGCGGCCAACCGCGACCTCGAGGGCGACGGGCTGCTGTGGATCATCCAACCCGATGAGTCCGGGCTCGACGCCTCGCCCAAGTTCGAACCGGTCTGGGGGCGCCGCTCCAACGGCAGGCTCGGTTTCCCGCTGCTTGTCGCCCGCAACCGCAGGCTCGGCTTCGAGGCCCGCCGCGTCCGCGAACGCGGCGGTCCGGTCCTCTGCGAGACGCTGGTCAACACGATGTGGTCGCTCTCGCTGCAGGCGATGGGCCGGCCCTCGGCGACCCCGGCCCTGGTCGAGCGGCTCTGGGACGAGCGGCGCGGCCTGTTCGTCGACGAGGCGCAGCCGGGCGGGCTCAGGCCCGAGCCCGTCACCTGGGCGTCCCTCGCGCCGCTCGCCCTGCCCGATCTGCCGGAGGAGATCGGGCGGCGGCTGGTCGAGGAGCACCTGCTCGATTCCGCTGGGTTCCTCACCCCGGTGGCGCCGCCCTCTGTCGCCGCTTCGGAGCCCAGCTACGAGCCCGACGGCGGCCACGGCCCGATCCGCCGCTACTGGCGCGGCCCGACCTGGATCAACTCGGCCTGGATGGTCTGGCTGGGCATGCGCCGCCTCGGTTACGAGGACGAGGCGCGGCGCCTGGCCGACGGCGTGATCGCAGCCGCCGCCCGCGAAGGCCTGCGCGAGTACTACGACCCGCGCAGCGGAGCGGGCCTGGGCGCCAAGGACTTCGCCTGGTCGGCGCTGGTGGCCGAGTTAGCTGACCCGAACCCCGCACGGCCGTGAAAACCCAGCAGGTCGGTGGACGCAGGGAGTGAGGTGAGGGGAGCGCACTGCGGCCGCCTATTTGTAGCGGTAAGTGATGCGACCGCGATCCAGATCGTAGGGCGACAACTCGATCTTCACCCTATCCCCAGGCAGGATGCGGATGTAGTGGCGTCTCATCTTGCCCGAGATGTGGCCCAGCACGTCGTGGCCGTTGTCCAGTTTGACCCGGAACATGGTGTTGGGGAGCGCCTCGGTGATCTCGCCCTCCATTTCGATCTTTTCCTCAGCCATCGGCGATGAGCGTACCTGACGACGGGCAGGATTCGCGCCTGGCTCAGCCGTGGACCCGGCGAGCATGCTCCACCGCCGCGGCGCGATCGTGCACTTCTCCAGCGTACTGGGCGGCCTCCAGCTCGGCGAGCAGACCACCCAACTCGGGCCCCGCGGCGATGCCCAGCTCGGCGGCCAGCTCGTCGCCGCGAAGCAGCGGCGCCGGCGGCCCGTCGCGGCGCCAGTCGAGAGCGGCGGCGACCATTTCGCGGGCCAGGTCGAGGTGCGCCTCGACCATCTCGGGCCTGGCCAGGAGCCCGGCGCCGCGGGCGGAGAGCCGGTCGGCGACGGTCAGCAAGGTAACGTCGACGCCGACCGGATCGGTCGCGCGCAGGTACTCGTGGACCCGGCGCGGGGGCAGCGGCGCCTCCGGGATCAGGAAGCCGAGCCGCAGGTGGTGGAGCGCCAGCGCCTGCAGGTGCTGGGTCAGGCGCCGGCTGCCCCGCAGCCGCGAGCAGATGCCGCCGATGATCTCCGCCCCCTCGCGATCGTGGCCGCGGAAGCCGACGAAGCCGTCGCGCTCGCTGCGGGTCGCCGGCTTGCCGATGTCGTGGAAGAGGGCGCCGAAGCGCAGAGCGGTGCCGCGGCTCATCTCGTCGGCGAGCGGCTCCGCCAGCAGCTCCGCGACCTCGGCGGCACGCTCGCCGGCGAAGCGCTCGAGGTCGCTCTCGACCTCGAGCGTGTGCTCGAGGACGGCGAGGGTGTGCCCGTGGACGTCGAGATGGTGGTTGGGGCCCTGCTCCACCCCGCGCAGGCCCTCGAGCTCCGGCAGGACGACGGCGGTCAGCTCGAGCTCGTCGAGCAGGGTGAGGCCGCGGACCGGATCGGGGCCGCCGAGCAGCTGGCGCAGCTCGGTCAGCTGCCGCTCGCCGGCGGGCTCGTCGGCGCGGGAGCGGGCGGCGCGGGCGAGGGCAACCGTCCCGGGCTCGATCTCGAGCTTCAGTTCGGCGGCGAGCCGTGCCGCCCGCAGCAGCCGCAGCGGGTCCCCGGCGAAGCTGCCCTCGCCGACCGCCCGCAGCAGTCCGCGCTCGAGGTCCCCGAGCCCGTCGAAGGGATCCAGCGCCTCGCCGGAACCGAGCGGCACGGCGACGGCGCCGACGGTGAAGTCGCGCTCGGCGAGATCGGCCTCGATCCCTCCCTCTCTCAGCGCCGTCGCGTCGACCTGCCAGCGGCGCGAGTGCGAGACCACGCGCCAGGTGCCGAACTCGGCCGAGAGCTCGAAGGCGTGCTCGCCGAGCTCGGAGGCGATCGCCCGCGCCGCGGCGCCGGGGTCGCCGGCGACGGCGAGGTCGAGGTCGGCGACGTCGCGGCCGAGAGCGGCGTCGCGGACCGCACCGCCGACGATCCAGGCTCCGTCGTTACCCGCCAGGGCCCGCCCGGCGGCGCTCACCAGCGCCGTCGCGCGAAGGTCGTCGGCGAGGCTCATTTCGGGCGGCGAGGCACCCGCGAGGAGATCGCGCAGGTGACCTCGTAGTTGATCGTGTCGAGGCGGGCGGCAACCTCCTCGGCGAGGATCGCGTCGTCGCCCTGGGCTCCGATCAAGACCGCCTCGTCACCCGGCTCGACCTCGGTGTCGGGGCCGAGGTCGATCGTGATGTTGTCCATCGAGACGGTCCCGACCAGGGGTTGGCGGCGCCCGCGGACAAGCACCTCGCCGTTGTTGCTGAGGCCGCGACGAACGCCGTCGCCGTAGCCGAGCGGGACGACGCCGACCCAGGTCTCCACCGGGGCCGCCCAGCGCTGCCCGTAGCCGACGCTGGCGCCGGGAGGGAAGCGCTTGACGTCGGCGACGTAGGAGCGCAGCGAGAGCGCCGGCGCCAGACCGCGCTCGGCCGGGTCGCCCTGGAAGGGATCGAGCCCGTAGATGGCGACGCCGCAGCGGGCCATGTCGAAATGGGATCGGCGGTCGCGGAAGACGGCGGCGCTGTTCGCGGCGTGGACAACGACCGCGGGAAACTCCGCCCTGACCGCATCCGCGACCCGCTCGAAGCGATCAAGCTGCTCGTCGAAGAAGGCCGAGTCCGGTTCGTCGGCCGTCGCCAGGTGGGTCCAAACGCCGGCCAGCTCGAGGCTGGGATCGGCGTCGCAGGCACGGGCCAGGGCGAGCACCTCCTCGGGGTCGGGGGTGCCGAGCCGCCCCATGCCGCTGTCGAACTTGACGTGGACGCGGGCCGGTCGGCCCTGGGCCCGGGCGCGATCGGCGAGCAGGCGACGGAAGCCCTCGCGCCAGACCGCCAACTCCGACCCGGCCGAGAGGACGATGTCGACCTCCTCCGCGGTCAACGCCCCCATCGTCAGCAGGGGTATGTGCTGGAAGCGACGCCCGACCTGTGCGGCCTCGCCGGCGGTGGCGACGGCGAGCCGGGTGGCGCCACCGGCGAGGGCGGCGTTGGCGCAGCCGTCGGCACCGTGCCCGTAGCCGTCGGCCTTGACCACGGCGCAGAGCTCGGCCCCGTCGCCCAGCTCGACCTTGAGCCTCGTGCAGTTGGCTCGGATCGCGTCGAAGTCGATCCGGGCGACCGCCCGCTCCATCGCGCTACTCCGCGTCGACGAGGGCGGCGAGAGCGTCGGCCCTGGTGACCATGCCCGCCAAGCGCCCGTCGGCGTCGACAACAGGAAGGTGATTGTGGTGCTTGTCGGCGATTTTCTTCGCCACCCGGTCGGCCGCCTCGTAGGTGTGCGCGACGATCGGGTCGGCGGTCATCAGCTCGGCGACGTCGGTGGCGAAGGCTTTGTTGAGGCGCTCCTCGAAGCCCTTCATCGAGCCGACGAAGACGACGCCGCCCATGATGTTGAGGTAGTGCGGCAGGTGCAGGTCGGACTCCTCGTCGCTGAGGATCAGGTCCGACTCGCTGACGATTCCGACGACCTTCCGGTCGGCGTCGACAACGGGCACGGCGCCGAGCTCGGTCTGCGCCAGCAGGTCGATCGCGGTGCGGGCGTCGTCTCCGGGGGTGACGCTCGGAACGTCGGCGTCCATGATCTCGGCGGCGGTCTTCATGCTCGGCGAGATTATTCGACCGTCCCGCCGGGAAGCAGGCCCGCGGGCACGGAGTCGATCACGTCGGTGGCGATCACCGTCTCGGCGGAGCCGATCCTGGCGGCGGCGTCGCGGCCGGCGCGAGCGTGGGCGACGACGGCCGCGCAGGCCGCCGCGAACGGCTCCAGGCCGCGGGCCAGCAGCGCCGCGGTGATCCCGGAGAGGACGTCGCCGCTGCCGGCCGTGGCGAGGGCCGGAGCGGAGATCGAGTTGACGGCGACGCGGGTCCCATCGGTGACGATCGTGTCGTCCCCCTTGAGCACGACGACGGCGGCGGCGGTGGTGGCGGCCTCGCGAGCGGCGGCGAGACGATGGGCACCGATCTCCTCCGAATCGCGCTCCAGCAGCCGGCCCAGCTCACCGGCGTGGGGGGTCAGGATCGTCGCCCCTTCGCGTGCGGCGAAGCGCGGCAGCTGCCCGGCGAAGGCGTTGAGTCCGTCGGCGTCGACCACCAGCGGGCACTCGATCGCGCCGACGATCTCGCGAGCCAGCTCGGCCGCGCCGGGATCGCGGCCCAGGCCGGGCCCGAGGACTCCCGCGGCGGCGCGCTCGAACGCCGCCAGCACCGCCTCGGCCGAACCCGGCCCCAGGCATCCGTCGCCGCCCGGACAGCCGACCGACATCACCTCAGGCTGGCCGAGTTCGAAGACCGGCTCGAGCTCGGCCGGGATGGCGACGGTCGCGTAGCCGGCGCCGGCTCTGATCGCAGCCGACGAGGACATCCGCAGCGCCCCGGTCAGCCCGCGCGAGCCGCCGGCGATGGTCACCTGGCCGGAGCTGAACTTGGTCGACCGGGGTCCGCGACGCGGCGCCAGGGCGAGGACCGCGGGATCGATCGTGCCGCCGGAGGGCTCCCCCGGGGCGCCGGTGGGGATACCGATCGGCACCAACCGCAGCTCGCCCGTGTGCCACTTGCCGGGGGCGATCCGCTGGCCCAGCTTGGCGGCGTGGAAGCTGACGGTGACGTCGGCCTCGACGGCGGCGCCGGCGATCTCGCCACTGGAGGCATCGACCCCGGAGGCGATATCGCAGGCGATCACCGGTGCGCCGCAGCGGTTGATCGCCTCGATCGCCGCCGCCGCCGGTTCCCGCGGCGCGCCGGCGAAACCGGTGCCGAAGATCGCGTCGACGACCGCGCCGGAGCCGGCCATCCAGGCGTCGAAGTCAGCCGGCGCCTCATCGGAGAAGATCAGGGTCGTCTCGACCTCGAAGCCCATCTCGGCGAGACGGTGGGCGGCAATCTCACCGTCGCCGCCGTTGTTGCCTTTACCACAGAGGATCCGCACCGGCCCCTGCGGAGCGAGCCCCGCGACCGCCTCGGCCAGAGCCGTCCCCGCGGCCTCCATCAGCTGCGCCGAGGGAACCCCCTGCTCCTCGATCGCCCAGCGATCGATCGCCCGGATCCCCTCGGCGTCATACAGCGGCTGCAACCAGGCCTCCATCCCCCCAGCCTAGGCGTTTGCGAGAGGAGCCCGCCCGAGGCGATTCGTGGGAGGTAGGGCGAGGGCCTCTCGCGAGCCCCTCCTCGCTAGAGCCTCCCGGTAGCCCTGCGAGCGGCTCTCCAGGTCTGCCGCTCGGCGACGGCGACGGCAGCCGCGTTGTCGCGGGAGTGGGTCAGCGAGATGTCGACGCGAAGGCCCTCGGCGGCCTCGGCGGCGCGGCCCGAAAGCCGGACCGTCGGAGGTTCGCCGGCGACGACCTCGATCTCGCGAAGCCCGAATCCGCCCGTCAGGCCCAGTGCCTTGACGACCGCCTCCTTGGCGGCGAAACGCGCCGCCAGGTGGCGTCCCGGGCGCGCGCGCGCCGCCGCGTACTCGCGCTCGCCATTGGTGAAGACGCGCTCGGCGAGCCGCGGATGGCGCTCCAGCGCGCGCTCCATCCGGTCGATCTCCAGCAGGTCGATGCCGACGCCGGTTGCCATCGGCCGGCGCCTACTTGGTGAGGCCGATGATCAGCTTCGCCGTCGCCAGTTCGCCCGAGGAGCCGGCGCCAAACGCCGCGAAGGCGATCTTGTCGAGGTATGGCTTGGCTTCCTGGAAGCCTTCCTGTTCGGCCGGTGGGACCAGGGCGCTGGCGAGCTGCACGGCCGCCGGTCCATCGATGAACCCGGCGATCGGTGTGCTGCCGAGAGCGGCGACGGCTTCCATGTAGGCCGGGTCCTCGGCCAGGGTCGCGCTCTTGCCCGCCGTCAGCGCCTGGGCCGAGGCGGCGAGGCCGTAGGAGATCGCGATGCGGTTGCCCGCGGCGGCGACCACGAGCGGCTTGCGGCCCAGTTCGGGGTCACGGATCGAGAATCCGGTCGCCTTGCCGGAGATCGCGGTGACGCCGGGGGTGCCAGAGGCCCGCAGCAGCAGGCCGATGTTGGAGACGGTGTTGGTCGCTTCCTTGGATCCCGTCGTCGTCAGCACGAGGGCGCCGGTGAGGTTGTCTTCGGTGTTGCCCTCGGCGAAGACGCCGATGTCGCCGATCGAGGCGCTGATCGATTCGAGGTCGATGCCGGCCGCCTTCATCGCGCTCTTCAGTTCGTTCGGTTCGAGCTGGCCGGGGATGCCGGCGGCGTCGATGCGGTCGATCGCTTCACCGAAGCGCTTGCCGAAGTCAGCGGAGGCGAAGGCGGCGAAGGAGCCGCCGGGCAGCGAGCCGAGCAGGTCCGAGGCGTCGCCGGTGGGCGGGTTCTTGCCGCTGACGTTGCTGGCGAAGTCGATCTCGACCTGGTCGGACCCGGGCACCAAGCTGGCGACGGCGGTCGCTTCCTGCGGTTCGAGGCCGGCGGTTTCGAGGAAGGCTTCGGTTTCCGGGTCGATCGTGCCCGGCGTCTGTTCGATCAGGCCGCCGATGTCGACGTAGACGTCGGCGAGGCTTTCGCTCGAGGCGGCGTCCATGGCGCTGGTGAAGGCGTCGGCTTCGGACAGCGATTCCCCCTTGGAGGCGTCGACCATCGCCTTGAACGACTGTTCGGTTTCGGTGAAGACGACGAAGTCGCCGACGATTCCGAGGGCTTCGCCGTCCTTGGTTTCGACCTCGTATTCGACGCCTTCGTAGGAGCTTTTCTTCAGTGACCCGCCGTCGTTGCTCTTGACGAAGTTGTCGATGAATTCCTGCGCGGCGGCGTTGTCGGTGCTCTGAACCGCGATCCCGTAGCCCTTGAAGTTGTTGCCGTCGTAGCTTTCGAGGTAGAGCCCCGCCTTTTCGCCGAGCCAGGGTTCGACGTCCTTCGTGTACTTGAAGGATTCGTCTGACTTCGCGGCCGCCTTTTCCGTTTCTTCGACGATCAGGGCGCCAAGGTCGTCGATGCCGGCGACGTTCTTCGCGAGTGCTTCGATGTTGGACTTCAGGTCCCCCTGCGGGGCGATGGTCGCTTCGACGTAGACCGGCGCTTTCGCGGGGACCAGGGTCGCCGGATCCGAGCCCGAACCGCCGCCGCCGCAGCCGGCGATCGCGATCGCGGCTGCGACCACGGCGAGGAGTGAGAGAAGCCGAATCCTCATGCGAGCGGAGATCGTAGCGGCGTCACTCGACGGTGACCGTCTTCGCCAGGTTTCGCGGCTGATCGACGTTGAGGCCGCGGGCGCGGGCGATGTCGTAAGCGAGCAGCTGCAACGGCAGGATCGCGACGATCGGCTGCAGGATCCAGTCGGTGCGGGAGACCTCGATCGTCTCGTCGGCGACTTCGGCGGCGCGCTCGTTGCCGACGGTGGAGATCGCGATCGTCTGGGCCCCACGGGCGCGGACCTCTTCGACGTTGGAGAGGACCTTCTCCAAGACGGGGCTATCGGTGGCGATGCAGACGACCGGTGTCGACTCGTCGAGCAGGGCGATCGGGCCGTGCTTCATCTCCCCCGCCGCGTAGGCGTCGGTGGGGATGTAGGAGACCTCCTTCAACTTCAGCGCTCCCTCCAGGCAGACCGGCAGGCCGATGTGACGGCCGAGGTAGAGGAAGAAGCTCTGGTCGCTGTGGGCGGCCGAGACCGCGGCGACGCCCTCCTCGACCGCGGCGAGCGTCTCCTCGATCTTCGACGGCAGCGCCTTCAGGGCCGCGACCAGCTCGATCACGCGCGCGGACGGCAGGGTCCCGCGCAGCTCCGCCAGCCGCAGCCCGAACAGGTACATCGCGGCGACCTGGGCGACGAAGGTCTTGGTCGCGGCGACGCTGACCTCGAGCCCGGCGCGGGTGTAGAGGACGGCATCGGCTTCGCGCGTCACCTGGCTGCCCATGATGTTGGTTACTGCCAGCACGGTGGCGCCGGCCTCGCGGGCCAGGCGCATCGCCGCCAGGGTGTCCGCCGTCTCCCCCGACTGCGTCATCCCGATCACCAGATCGCCGGGGCCGACGACCGGGTTGCGGTAGCGGTACTCGGAGGCGATGTCCATTTCGACCGGCACCCGCGCCCACTCCTCGATTGCGTAGCGACCGATCAGGCCGGCGTGGTAGGAGGTTCCGCAGGCGACGATCACGATCCGCTTCAGGTCGCGCAGGAAGGAGTCCTCGAGCACGACGTCGGAGAGGTCGACGCCCTCCTCGCCGGGCAGGCGGTCGGCGATCGTCTCGGCGACGGCGTCGGCCTGTTCGTGGATCTCCTTCAGCATGAAGGTCTCGTAGCCGCCCTTCTCGGCCGTGTCGGCATCCCAGGTCACCTCTTCGGAGGCGCGCTCGATCGGCGTCCCCTCGGTGTCGGTGATGCGGACGCCGCCGGCTTCGATTTCGACGATCTCGCAGTTTTCAATCGGCACCGCGATCCGGGTGTCGGCGAGGAAAGCGGGGATCGCCGAGGCGAGGAAGGTCTCCCCCTCGCCGACGCCGGCGACCAGCGGGCACTCCTTGCGGGCGCCGAGCAGGCGATCGGGCTCGTCGGCGTGCATCGCGACGAAGGCGTAGTGGCCGCGCAGCTCGGCGTAGGCGGCGCGGACGGCGGCGGCGAGATCGCCGTCGTAGTGGTGGGCGATCAGGTGGGCGACCACCTCGGCGTCGGTGTCGGAGGTGAAGACCTCGCCCTCGGCCTGGAGCCGCTTGCGCAGGCCGGCGTGGTTCTCGACGATCCCGTTGAGGACGATGTGGACCTTGCCGGAGCTGTCGTCGTGCGGGTGCGCGTTCTCCTTGGTGACGCGGCCGTGGGTCGCCCAGCGGGTGTGGGCGATCCCGGTGTTGGACGGCGGCAGAGCGCCGGCGCCGTTGTCGGCGCGGCCGTCGACCGCGGCCCGCAGGTTGGCGAGGTTGCCGACCGCGTGGACGCTCTCGACGCCACCGTCCCCGAGCACCGAGAGGCCGGCCGAGTCATACCCCCGGTATTCGAGCTTTTCCAGCCCCGCCAGCAGCAGCTCCTCGCAGGGGCGGGAGCCGACGTATCCGACTATTCCGCACATGAAGACGAGTAAGCGTAGGGGTCGGCCATTCTCAGGCCAGCTCTCGACGGACGACGCCGACCAGTCGCTCGCAGACCGCGTCGGCCTCCTCGGAGCTCGGTGCCTCGACCATCACCCGGACCAGCGGCTCGGTGCCCGACGGGCGCAGCAGCACCCGGCCGCGCCCCTCGAGCCCGTCCCGCTCGCGCGCGACGGCCGCCCAGACCGAGGCGGCGTCGGCGACGGCGTCGCGGTCGGCGACCTCGACGTTGACGAGTGTCTGGGGCAGCTTCTTCATCGGCGCCGCGGTGGCGAGCGGAACATCGCCGAGCTCGCGCACCGTCATCAGCGCCGCGGCGATCCCGTCACCGGTGGCGACGAAGTCGGTGGCGATGATGTGGCCCGACTGCTCGCCGCCGAGGTTCCAGTCGCGACGGCGCATCTCGTCGATCACGTAGCGGTCGCCGACCTGGGTTACGGCGACCTCTATCCCCGCCTCCTCCATCGCTTGGTGAAAGCCGAAGTTGGACATCACGGTGACGACGACGCCACCGCCGAGCTCCCCGCGGCGGGACATGCCGCGAGCCGCGAGCGCGATCAGCTCGTCGCCGTCGTGGACCTTCCCCGAACCGTCGACGGCGAGGACGCGGTCACCGTCGCCGTCGAAGGCGAAGCCGATCTCGGCGCCCGACTCGACGACGCGCTGCGCCAGCGACTCGACGTGAGTGGAGCCGCAGCCGGAGTTGATGTTCTGCCCGTCCGGTTCGACGCCGATCGTCTCGACGTCGGCGCCAAGGCGCTCGAAGATCGCCGGAGCGGCGCGATGGGTGGCGCCGTTGGCGCAGTCGAGGACGATGCGGCGGCCGGAGAGATCGAGCGGGAAGGCCGCCTCCAACTCGCGCAGGTAGTCCTCGAGGCCACCGTTGAGCTCGCGTATCCTCCCGACCGCGGCGCCGCCGGCGGGCTCCTCGAGCAACGACTCGATCCGCGCCTCGAGCTCGTCGCCAAGCTTGGTCCCCTGATTGCTGAAGAACTTGATGCCGTTGTCGCGGTAGGGGTTGTGCGAGGCGGAGACGACCGCCGCCAGGTCGAGACCCAGCCGCTTGACCAGGATCGCCGCCGCCGGCGTCGGCAGCACTCCTCCCAGAAACGCATCTCCGCCCGCCGCGGCAACCCCCGCCGCCAGCGCCGCCTCCAGCATCGGCCCCGACTCCCGCGTATCGCGAACGATCAGCACCTGGGGACGTTGGGCGTCGAGAGAGGCGGTCGTGGCCCTTCCGAGGGCGGTGGCGAGCTCAGCGGTGAGAAAGGTTCCCGCCTCGCCCCGCACGCCGTCAGTTCCAAACAATTTTCTGGTCGTCTGAGTCGTCATCGTCTCCTATTCGGCGATCGAGGCCAAAGCCTCCACATTCGGAGTGCTGAGGCGAGCGAAATTCAAGCCTGGCAAGGAAGCAGGCCGACTGGTGCAGCGAGCTTAGTAGTTACCAAGTGAGCAAACCGGACGGCCGAGGACACCGCCGGGCGAAGATCTGCAGCCGCCTCAGCGCTTCGAGAACTGAGGCTTCTTGCGGGCCTTCTTAAATCCGGCCTTGCGACGCTCCTTGACGCGGGCGTCACGGGTGAGGAAGCCCCGGCGCTTGAGGTCACCGCGGAGCTCGGCGTCGATCTCGGTCAGCGCCCGGGCGATGCCGTGGCGGACCGCGCCGGCCTGGCCGCTGATACCGCCGCCGTGGACGCGGACACGGACGTCGACGTTGCCCTCGTAACCGGAGACGGTGAGCGGCTGGGTGGCCATCGTCTGGTGCAGGGGACGGGGGAAGAACTCCTCGAGGCTGCGCTTGTTGACTTCGATCTTGCCGTCGCCGGGAAGCAGGGTGACGCGGGCGATCGAGCACTTGCGCTTGCCGGTGGCAAGGAAGCGGGACCCGCTCTCCATCTTCGCCGGGGCACGGCTCGCGGCGTCGGTGTCGGAATCGTCGGCGCCGGCCAGAGCGGCCTCGCGACGGGCCTTCTCCTCTTCCTCGGCTTCGAGGCGCGCTTTCTCCTCGGTGCTGAGCTTGGTCTCGGGCTCGACCGCGATCGGCTCCAGGTCGGCACCGGGAATCACGTCTTTCTTCTTCTCGGCGGGAGCCTCCTCAGTCTCGGGCTCAGCAACCTCCTCGGCTGTCTCGGGCTCAGCAACCTCCTCGGCTGCCTCGGGCTCCGCGGCCTCCTCGGCCACCGGCTCCTCGGACGGCTCCTGCTCAACCACCTGCTCCTCGGCGGGCGACTCGACCTCCGCCGCCTCGGCTGGGACCTCAGACGCCTCATCCACGGGTGGCGCGTCTGGTCCCTCGGTCGTCTCGTCGAGCGTTTTGTCGTCGTCTGCCATCACGTGGTCTCCATCGGTTTCGGCTGCTGCGCCGCATGTGGGTGGTCGGGGCCGGCGTAGACCTTGAGCTTGGTCAGCTGCTGGCGGGCGAGGCGGTTCCGCGGCAGCATTCCCTTCACTGCCTTGCGGATCACCTCCTCGGGGCGGCGGTCGAGCATCTCAGCCAGCGTCCGCGACTTGATCCCACCGGGATAGCCGCTGTGGCGCCAGTAGGTCTTCTGCGCGAGCTTGTCGCCGGTGACGTGGATCTTCTCCGCGTTGACGACGACGATGAAGTCGCCGGTGTCGATGTGCGGCGTGTACTCGGGCTTGCGCTTGCCCCGCAGCGCGTCGGCGATCTGGGTCGCCAGGCGGCCCAGGGTCTTGCCCTCGGCGTCGACGACATACCAGTCTCGCTGGCGGTTGGCTGGGGTGGCAACGAAGGTCTTCATCGTGAAAAAACCGCGCAGGCGACCCAGCGCGGCTTCGGGATCATAGCCATCCCGCGCTCTATACTGCCGCGCCAGCAACGCCGAATTCCGTCTGGGCGACCAAACGGGAGCGGAGGAACCGCAGAGACCGAGCAGGTCGCAGGGGCGAATCGGACGAATTGGTCCGTAGCGCATCTCTTTCAGCGCGAGCCCGACAGCTAACTCCGCAGGCAATCGAAAGAGAGGCTAGCGGTGCGCGGCAAAGGCAACCTCCGGCCAGGATCGGCCGGCTCGATATTCACCTTGGTGGCGATGGCGCTGCTGGCGATCTTCGCCGCGGGCGCCGTGGCGAGCACCGGCGGGGCGCCGACCCCGGGTGGCAGCCCGCCGCCGCCGGGAAGCGCCACCGGCGCCCCGGCCACCGCCCCCAGCGCCGGCACGCTGACGTTGGTGGCGGCCGAAACGACGCCGCGCAGGTCCTTCTACTTCGGCTACCGCTACCCGCGGCTCAGCTACACGATCGGCAGCAGCCAGCCGCTGAACGACCTGCGGATCGACATCGTCAACGCCGCCGGCGAAGTGGTGAAGACCTTCTACCGCGAAGACGTGGCGCCGAACGTGGCCGACAAGATCCGCTGGGACGGCACGACCGCCGAAGGCAAACCGGCCCGCAACGGGCACTACAGCTTCCAGATCGGCCCCCAGACCCCTGCCCCTCCCGCCCGCAAGGCGACGACCTCGACGGCGCTCAGCCTCAGCTTCACGTTCTACGGCTACTCCTTCCCGGTCCTCGGCCCTCACGAATTCAGCCTCGGCGCCGGCCGCTTCGGGGCTCCGCGCTCGGGCCACACCCACGAGGGCCAGGACGTGATGGCCGAATGCGGGACGCCGCTCGTCGCCGCCCGCGGCGGCAAGGTCCAGTACGCCGGCTTCCAGTACGCGGCCGGCAACTACGTGGTCATCGACGGCCGCGGCACGCCGAACGACTTCATGTACGCGCACCTCGCCGAACCCTCGCCGCTGCACACCGGCGACACCGTTCGCACCGGCCAGCCGATCGGGATCGTCGGCGAGACCGGCGACGCCACCGCCTGCCACCTCCACTTCGAGATGTGGGGCCCTCCCGGCTGGTACGAAGGCGGCAGCCCCTTCGATCCTCTCCCCGAACTAGAAAAGTGGGACAGGTACAGCTGAAGCTAGTCCGGCAGGCCTCGCTGAAGAGCTTCCGGAGCCCGCTATTTCAGTTCGCGCAGCGCTCGCAGGTGCCGCGAAGCACCACGTCGTGCTCGGTGACCTCGAAGCTCATGCCCTCCGAGACCTCATGGATCGCCCGCTCCAACGAGGAGTTCTCAAAGGGGACCATGCGGCCGCAGTCGCGGCAGATCGCGTGATGGTGGTGATGGCCGGCGGGGTCGACGCGCTCGTAACCGGCGGTGCCACGGCAGACCTCGATCCGCTGGACCAGGCCCAGCTGCTCGAGCTGCTCGAGCGCGCGGTACACGCTCGCCCTGCCGACCGGGGGCCGGCGGCGGCGCAGCTCGTCGTCGAGATCCAGCGCGGTTACCGCACAGTCGTGGCCGGCGAGCGCCTCGACCACCGCGGTGCGGGCGCCGCCGCGGCGGTGGCCGGCCGCCTGCAGGGTCTCCAGCGCGTGCTCGGCCCAGCTGGTGTCGGTGGACCTGGTCATCTCAATGATCGTAACCAGCGGCGAGGTTGAGACGGCCGCGATTCGGACGGATCAAACCCAGCGGCAGCGAGAGCAGGTAGGCGACGACGATCGCCAGGGCGACGGAGGCGCCACCGGCCGTGCCGACGTAATAGGAGAGGTAGAGGCCGGCGAGGCCGGAGAGCACGGCGATCGCCACCGCGACGGCGATCATCGGACCGATCCGGTCGGTGAGGTTGCGAGCGGCCGCGGCGGGGCCGACGAAGACGGCGACGACGAGCAGGTTGCCGAGCCCCTGGACGGCGACGACGATCCCCGCCGCCAGCAGGATCAGCAGCGCCGCGTCGGCGAAGGCGGGTGAGAGCCCGAGCGCGCGCGCTCCACCGCGATCGAACCCGGTCGCCAGCAGCCGCCCGTGGAGGAGGAACAGCGCCACCCCCAGTAGCACCACGAGCGCCGCCGCCGAGATCAGGTCGCCGTCGCTGGGGCCGAGGATGTCGCCGAAGAGCAGCGTCTCGATCCCGGGCGGCGATTGCGGCGAGAGGGCCAGCAGCACCCCCAGCCCGAACATCGTCGTGACGACGACCGCGACGCCGACGTCGCGGCTGACGCCCGGCAGGCGCGCGGCCAGCGCGATCGCCAGCGCCGCGAGGACGATCGCCGGCGTCGCTCCGAGCAGCAGCGGGATGCCGGCGATCGCCGCCAGAACCAGCCCGGGGAAGATCGAGTGCGCCAGCGACTCGGCGGCGTAGGAGACCTCGTAGAGGACGACCCAGCAGCCGAGGGCGCCACCGGCGATCGCCAGCAGGGTCATCTCGGCGATCGCCCGCTGCATGAACGGTTCCTGTAAGGGCTCGAACATCAGTGCTGGTGCTGCGGGGGAAGGATCGCGCGGCCGCCACCGCCGGGGATCTCGACGATGGCGCCGCCGTAGGTGGCTTCGAGCACCTCGCGGTCGAGGGTCTGCCGCGGTGCCCCGATCGCGATCTGACGCCTGTTGACGCAGAGGACCGAGTCCCAGCTCTGGGCCTGCTCGAGATCGTGGGTCGCCATCACGATCGCGTGCCCCTCCGCGGCCAGGTTCGCGATCAGGACCTCGAGGCGATCGGCCGCGGGCCGGTCGAGGCCGGTAAAGGGCTCGTCCATCAGCAGCACCCGGGCGTCCTGGACCAGGGCCCGGGCGATCAGGACCCGCTGGCGCTGACCGCCGGAGAGCTCGCCGAAGGTCTCCGCCGCGAGGTCCTCCAGCCCCACCCGGCCCAGCGCCGTCCGGGCCCGCCGGCGATCGTCGCGGCCGGGCCGGCGCCACCAGGGCAGGCGCGAGAGCGCCCCCATCGTCGCCACTTCGAGCGCCGAGACCGGATAGTCGAGCCGCGACCGCTCGGTCTGCGGCACCGAGCCGCAGGAGGCGTCGACCCGCAGCGTGCCCGCCAGCGGCCGCAGCTCGCCGAGGACGGCGCGGAGGATCGTCGTCTTGCCGCCGCCGTTGGGCCCGAGCAGCGCCAGGCGCTCGCCCGCCCGCAGCCGGAAGGAGACGTCGGTCACGGCGGGGGGCCCGCCGTAGCTGACCGCAAGCCCGCTCGCCTCGATCAGGGCTTCAGATGACAACCGTGCCTCCCATCGCTGAAGCCGCGGACCATCGCGTCGGCGTTGGCCGCCTCCATGCCGAGATAGGTGGCGCCGTCGGAATCGGCCGGCCCGAGCGTGTCGCCGTAGAGGGTGTAATCGGCCGAGGCCCCGGTCTGGCGGGCGATCGCGTCGGCGACCTTCGCGCTCAGCGAGCTCTCCGGAAAGACCGCCTTCACCCCTTCGCGTTCGATCAGTCCGATCAGTTCGCTGACGTCCTTGGCCGAGGGCTGGGCCTGGGTGGTCTGGGACGGGATCACGGCGCCGATCACGTCGATCCCGTAGCGGTTGGCGAAGTAGCCGAAGGCGTCGTGGTCGGTGACGAGCTTGCGCTGGGAGACCGGGATCGTGTCTATGCAGCCGGCGATGCCGGCGTCGAGCGTCCGCAACTTGGCGAGATAGGCGGCGCCGTTGCGCTCGAACAACCGTTTCTTCGAGGGATCGGCGGCCGCCAGCTTGCGAGCTATCTCGCGCACCGCCGCCTCCGCGTTGCGCGGGTCGTGCCACCAGTGCGGGTCGTGCTTCGAGGCCTCGGCGCCGCTGCTCTCCCCCGGCAGACGCTCGGGCACCGCCGCGCCCAGATCGACGATCTCGGCGTCGCTGCCGCCGTCGGAGACGATCTGGCCGATCCAGCTGTCGAGGTTGTCGCCGTTGGCGAAGACGAGCTTGGCGCTCGCCGCCGCCTCGACGTCACTGGGCCGTGGCTCGTACTCGTGCGGGTCGGTGTTGGGCTGGAGCACCTGATCGACGGAGACCGCGCCGCCGCCGACCTCGCGCACCCAGTCGCCGATCTGGGTCGTCGTCGCGACGACGTCGAGCTTGCCGTCGCTGCCCGAGCCCGAGCTGCCGCAGCCGGCGGCGAGCAGCGCCAGCACGACGGCCGCGGCCGCCACGGCGACCGCTCCGCGAGGAACCCTCGAGAGCGCCCGCGCCAGCGCGGCCAGGGCGAAGATCGCCCCCGCCACGCAGGCGATCGTCGCCCCGGGCGGGGCGTCGGTCTTGACCGAGAGCCAGAGGCCGACCGTGCCCTCGGCTGCGACGAGCAGGACACTGGCCAGCTGCCAGCTCGCCATCCGCTTGGCGAAGAGGCGGACCGTCGCCGCGGGGACGACGAAGAGCGAGCTGACCAGGAGCGCGCCGACGACCGAGAGCGTCGCCGTCGTCGCCAGCGCGATCAGCCCCAGCAGGAGAGCGTCGAGCAACCGCCTTTCCCAGCGACTCACCTGGCCGGCGCCGGGGTCGAAGCCGTGGGCCAGCCAGCGGCCGCCGACCAGGCCGCTGGCGACGAGCGTCGCGACCGCGGCGATCGCCGCCAGCACGATGTCGGAGCCGTCGATCAGCAGCAGGCTGCCGAAGAGCAGGGTCTCGACGTTGGCGCCGGAGCCGAAGACGTCGCTGGCGAGGATCACCCCCGCCGCCAGGCAGCCGACCAGGACGAGGGCGACGACGCTGTCGCGACCCTCCTCGCGGCCGCGGCCGAGCGCCGCGTTGCCGGCGGTGAAGAGGATCGCGGCGGCGAATGCGCCCAGCGGCGCCGCGAAGCCGAGGCCGTCGGCGAGGACGAGGCCGGGAAAGGCCGCGGTGCCGACCGCGTGCGAGAAGAAGGCGAGGCCGCGAAGGACGATCCAGGTGCCGAGAAGGCCGGCGGGAACCGCCAGGATCAGGACCTCGAGGAGGCCTCGCTGCACGAACGGGAGCTGGAACGGATCGAAGATGCCCGGAGCATAATGAGAATGAATCTAGTTTGTGTTTAACCATCCCCCCTGCCTGGGGGATCGGCCTTCGGTGGTGCCGCAGGTCGAGCGCGAATGCTCGCAGATTGGGTTTCAGAAATGGCACGTAGCGACCCGGACCAGAACGCTGAACAGATGCGGCCTCCTGGAGCTGGTCGATACCGCGAAGCGACGCGGAGCCACCGAGCACTTCTACAAGGCCTCGCCGGGCCGAGGCGATCTCGGCTGTGGTCCTCGCCAACTTCGAGACGAGCGGTTCACGCCAGAGCCAGTGGTGGTCACACCACTAGGGCGTGCTCACTCCCACTCGATCGTCGCCGGCGGCTTCGAGGAGATGTCGAGGGCGACGCGGTTGACGTCGCGGATCTCGTTGATGATCCGGTTCGAGACCCGCTCCAGCAGGTCGTACGGGAGCCGTGCCCAGTCAGCCGTCATCGCGTCGTCGGAGGTGACGGCGCGGATCACGATCGGGTAGGCGTAGGTGCGGCCGTCGCCCTGGACCCCGACCGAGCGGACGACCGGCAACACGCAGAAGGATTGCCAGAGCTGCCGGTAGAGCTCGGCGGCACGGATCTCCTCCTGCAGGATCGCGTCGGCGGAGCGGAGGATGTCGAGGCGCTCGCGGTTGACCTCGCCGCCGACGATCCTGATCCCAAGGCCGGGCCCGGGGAACGGCTGGCGCCAGACCATCCGCTCCGGCAGGCCGAGCTCGGCGCCGACGGCGCGGACCTCGTCCTTGAACAGCATCCGCAGCGGCTCGACCAGGTCGAATTCGAGGTCGTCGGGCAGGCCGCCGACGTTGTGGTGGGACTTGATCGTCGCCGCGTGGTCGGAGCCACCGGACTCGATCACGTCGGAGTAGAGGGTGCCCTGGACCAGGAAGCTGACGTCCTCGAGCTTCTCCGCCTCCTCCTCGAAGACGCGGATGAACTCGGCGCCGATGATCTTGCGCTTGGTCTCGGGATCGTCGACCCCGGCCAGCTTGGCGAGGAACCGTTCCTCGGCCTCGACGTGGATCAGCGGGATGCCGAACTGCTCGAAGGCCTCGACCACCTGCTCGGCCTCGTTCAGCCGCATCAGCCCGTGGTCGACGAAGACGCAGGTCAGCTTCTCCCCCACCGCCTTGTGGACCAGCAGCGCCGCGACCGACGAGTCGACGCCGCCGGAGAGCCCGCAGATGACCTTGCCGTCGCCGACCTGGGCCTGGATCCGCTCGACCTGCTCGGCGATCACCGACTTCGGCGACCACTGCTGCTCGCAGCCGGCGATGTCGCGCAGGAAGCGGGTGAGGATCTCGGTCCCGTAAGGAGTGTGGACGACCTCGGGGTGGAACTGGATCCCGTAGAGGCCGCGATCGGGGAACTCGCAGGCCGCGACCGGGGAGCTGGGGCTGGAGGCGAGGGCGGTGAAGCCCTCGGGCGCCTCGAAGACGACGTCGCGGTGGCTCATCCAGCAGCTCTGCTCCGGCGGCAGCCCGCCGAGCAGGCGGCCGCCGTCGTCGCGCAGGACCAGGTCGGTGCGACCGAACTCGCCCGTCTCGGCCGACTCGACCCGGCCGCCGAGCGCCAGCACCATCGCCTGCATCCCGTAACAAATGCCCAGCATCGGGATCTCGAGGTCGAGCAACTGGGTCGGGAACGGCGGCGCCTCCGGCTCGTAGACCGAGGCCGGGCCGCCGGAGAGGACGAGCGCCTTCGGCGCCCGCTCTCTGATCTTCTCCACCGGCGTGGTCGAGGGCAGCAGCTCGGCGAAGACCCCGCATTCGCGGATCCTTCGCGCGATCAGCTGCGAGTACTGGCCCCCGAAGTCGAGGACCAGCACCTCCTCGACCGCGCTCAGATCATCGATGGAAATGCCATCGACAGGTTCAACCCCCTGCTCGTCGTCAGAGGTCACGGTCGTGTTCTGGGGTGGGGTCATGCCGATCCGCAGCCGCCAGGGCGCCGCTCCAGACGCGAGCGGGGCGCCTGACGACGCCTAGTCATCGGAGACGGCGACCCCCGCCGCAACCGCTGCACGGCCATTCGACCCCATTCCTACCGCCTGCTCGTTCTGGAGCTTCTTGCCCTCGCTCATCAGCGCCGGAGCGACCATCACCTCGGCCCGCTGGAAGGAGCGAATGTCCTCGTAGCCACAGGTGGCCATCGAGGTTTTCAGCGCCCCCATCAGGTTGAAGGTGCCGTCGTTCTCCTGCGCCGGCCCGAGCAGGATCTCCTCCATCGTCCCGTCCTGCTTGGTCGAGACACGGGTGCCTCGGGGCAGCGAGGGGTGGAAGGTCGCCATGCCCCAGTGGAAGCCGCGACCGGGTGCCTCCTTGGCTCGTGCCAGGGGTGAGCCGACCATCACCGCGTCGGCGCCGCAGGCGATCGCCTTGGAGACGTCGCCGCCGGTCCGCATGCCGCCGTCGGCGATCACGTTGACGTACTCGCCGGTCTCCAGCATGTGCTGCGCCCGCGCCGCGGCGACGTCGGCGATCGCGGTCGCCTGCGGGACGCCGATGCCGAGGACTCCGCGGGTGGTGCAGGCGGCGCCAGGGCCGACTCCGACGAGGACTCCGACGGCTCCGGTCCGCATCAGGTGCAGGCCGGTCGAGTAGGAGGCGCAGCCGCCGACCACGGTCGGCACCGGCACCTCGGCGATGAACTCCTTCAAGTTCAGCGGCTCGACCGTGGTCGAGACGTGTTCAGCGGAGATCACGGTGCCCTGGATGACGAGGATGTCGAGGCCGGCCTCCACCGCCGCCTCGTAGTGCTCGCGCACTTTCTGCGGCGTCAGCGAGCCGCAGACAACCGCGCCGCGAGCCTTGATTTCCTCGATCCGCCTGCCGATCAGCTCAGCCTTGACCGGCTCCGCGTAGATCTCCTGCATGATCCGCGTCGCCTGGTGCTTCGGGGCGGAGGCGATCTTCTCCAGCAGCTCCTCGGCGTTCTCGAAGCGGGTCCAGATCCCTTCCAGGTTGAGCACTCCGAGCCCACCGAGCTCGTTGACTCGCACCGCGGTATCGGGGCTGACCACGCCGTCCATCGCCGATGCGAGCAGCGGAATGTCGAAGCGGTACGGGCCGAGGGTCCAGCTGATGTCGATGTCGTCAGGATCGCGAGTGCGGCGCGAAGGGACGATCGCGATGTCGTCGAATCCGTATGCGCGCCGGCCTTTCTTGCCGCGACCAATTTCGATTTCCAAGTGAGTCCTCCAGGGCTGGCGTTGAGTAGCCAGACTACACTTCTGCGGGGACCTCCAGATCGTGGACGGCGACCTCGCCGAGCAGGCGCTCGACCTGGTTGCGGTCGACGGTGCCGGCGCCGAAGTGCTGGGTCGACTCGGCCCCACAGGCGACGCCGTAGGCGAGGCATTCCTCGGCCGAGCGACCCTCGTAGCGGGCGGCGACGTAGCCGGCCAGGAAGGCATCGCCGGAGCCGACCGTGGAGACCGGCTCCAGCGGCTCGGTGTGGATCTCGAGCAGGCGCCGCTCGGCGCCCTCGCCGACGGCGGCGACGCAGCCTTCGGGCCGGGTGATCGCCGCCTCGGTAGCGCCGAGGCGGACGAGCTCGAGCAGGCCCGAGGCGAGGTCGTCGCTGTCGGCGAACTCCTGCCCGACGAGCTCCTCGGCCTCGCGCTCGTTCGGGGTCACCATCGAGGCCCCGGCGCGGACGCCGGCAAGCATCGCCTCGCCCTCGGCGTCGAGGACGACGGGCACGCCGCGGCGGGCGAGGTCGGCGATCAACCGCGCGTAGAGGTCGTCCCCGGCCCCAGGCGGCAGCGAGCCGGCGAGAACGCAGATCTTCGCCCCGCTGGCCAGATAGCTGATCCGCTCGAAGAGCGTCTTGACCTCCTCCGGGCTGACCGCGGGGCCGCGCTCGTTGATCTCCGTCTGGTCGCCGGAGGTGGGGTCGATCACGGCGAGGTTGATCCGCGTCTCGGCGGCGATCCGGGTGAAGTCGGTGAGGACGGACTCCTCGCGCAGCTGTTCGAGCACCCGGGTCCCGGTCGGGCCACCGACGAAACCGGCGGCGATCACCGGCCGCCCGAGCAGGCTCAGGGCACGGGCGACGTTGATGCCCTTGCCGCCGGCGACGGTGCGGCTCTCGACCGCCCGGTGGCGGCGGGCGAGGCGGAAATTCGGCACGGCGACCGTGCGGTCGACGGCCGCGTTGAGCGTCACGGTGAGGATCACTTGGCGTTCACCCGGGTCCGCTCCCCTTGGTCGTTTCTGCGGGTCAGCCGGCGGTACAGCAGTACCCCACCCATGAGTATCACGAACATCGCCAGCGCGATAGGGATCAGGTGGTTACCGACGAACCCGCGGGCGCGATCGAAGGAGCTCGCCTTGGGAATCGAGCGGCCCGCCCGCAGCGCCACCTCTCCCGCTCTGAGGCCGTCGACGAAGACGGTCGCGTGGCCGAGCACGGCGCCGCGCTCGATCGGGCCCTCGACCTCGCTCGGGGCCCTGACCTCGAGGCTGAGCTTCTGATCGCGGCGCAGGCCGACGGCGACGCCGCGGGCCGCCCGCAGCGGCAGCACGCCGCCGGCGTAGCGGATCGAGGGGTCGGCGAGGTCCTGACCGGCGTGGATCGGCAGCCGGCGCTCGTACTGGTGGAAGCCGTATTCGAGCAGCTCGAGGTTGTCGGAGAAGCGGTCTTCGCCGCTGGGGGCGCCGATCGCATCGGAGATCAGCTCGACCCCCTTGCGGCGCCCGGAGCCGACGAGGACGTAGAGGGCGCCGAAGGTGTGCCCGGTCTTGACGCCGTTGATCCAGGGAGCCATCGAGAGCAGCTCGTTGATCGTCGTGATCCGCCGCCGCGGGTGGACGCTGCGCAGGATCGCGCTTTCGGAATTGGCGATCCTGGCGAAGACCGGGATGCGCAGCAGGCGCTGGGTCAGCGTCGCCAGGTCGCGGGCGCTCGAGTAGTTGCCCTTCTGGTCGAGCCCGACCGGGTTCGCGTAGTGGGTGTGTGAGAGCCCGAGGGCGGCGGCGTAGCGGTTCATCTGGTCGACGAAGCGAGCGGTCGAGCCGGCGGCGGCGATCGCCAGGGTATGGGCAGCGTCGTTGCCGCTGCGCAGGATCAGGCCGTAGAGAAGGTCACGGACGCTGATCTCCTGCCCATCCCGCATCCCCAGCAGCGACTCGCCGTATTCGGAGTCGTAGGGCTGGGCCTTGACGATCTTCCCCAGCGGCATCTCTTTGATCGCCACGTAGGCGGTCATCAGCTTGGTCGTGCTGGCGATCGGCAGCTCTTTGCCGCCGTTGTGGGCGACGATGACTTCGCCGGTACGGGCGTCGATCAGCGCCCAGGCGCGAGCCTCGATCCCGGGCACCTCGGCGCCCCGCTTCTCCCTCTGCTGCCTCTTCTCCTGTTGCCTCTTCTCCTGTTGCTGCCGCTCTTCGCCGCGGGCGCGGTGCTTCTTCGCGCCCTGCTTGCGCGGCTGCTCTTCGGCTGCCACCGCGGTGGAGCAGCAGAGGGCGCATGCCAGCAGCGCCGCCAGCAGGGCGGCGCCGGCGCGGCACCGGCTCATTTCAGCTTCAGCTTCTCCCCGGCGATCAGGATCTGCGGATCGACTTCGGGGTTGAGCGCGAGGAGTTCGGAGACCGGGATCCCGGTCTGGTGGGCGATCGCGGTCAGGGTGTCGCCGGTCTTCACTTCGTAGGTGGCGGCCTTGGTCCGGTGGTGAGTCGGTTCCTGCTTCGTCGTGCTCCCCGAGTTGTGCCGCTTGTGCGACGAGGAGTTGTTCTTGACCCCGGCCGAGACGAGCACGACGACGGCCACGACCGCGGCCACCAGTGAGAGGGCGGCGAGGATCCGGGCGAGGTAGCTGGTGCGTTTCTTCATCGGACGGAATGCGGATTCGAATCAGGAGCGGGTGATCGTAGTAGCGACGGGAGTCGTCAGGCGGTCGATATGTCCCAGACCGTGGCCCGCAGGCGCTCGGCGGCCGCGGCGGGGTCTGGATCGGCGGCGATTCCGCGCGAGGCCGCGACCAGGCCCGAGGCCGGTCCGGCGGCGAACGCGGCGCCGAGCAGCTGCGGCTGACCGCCCTGGGCGCCGACGCCGGGGATGAGGAAGATCGAGCGCGGCATCAGCTCGCGCATGCGGGCGATGTGCTCGGGCTCGGTGGCGCCGACGACGGCGCCCATGCCGCTCAGCCCGCCCTCCCCCAGCAATCGCTCCGACAGTCCGTCGACCAGTTCGGCCAGGCGCTCGTGCAGGGGCGCCTGGGGCGCCGGCAGGTCCTGGACGTCGGCGGCGCCGGGGTTGCTGGTCCGGACCAAGGCGAAGACGCCGGCGCCGGCGCTGGCCGCGGCGGCGATCAACGGCTCCAGCGCGTCGAGCCCGAGCAGCGGGTTGGCGGTGAAGGCGTCGGCACCGAGTCCCGCGACCGGTCCCCAGGGGGTCGGCGTCTCGCCGACCAGGGCCTGGGCGTAGGCGGCGGCGGTCACCGGGACGTCGCCGCGCTTGCCGTCGGCGATCGTCAGCAGCCCCGCCTCACCGGCGGCGGCGCAGACTTCGGCCAACGCCGCCCAGCCGGGAGCGCCGAGGCGCTCGAAGCAGGCGAGCTGCGGCTTGACCGCAACGCAGGAGGGACCGGCACGGTCGATCAGGGTGCGGCAGTGGGCGACGATCGCGGTGGCGGCCGACTCGGCGGCCGATGCTCCGGGGTCGCCCGACGTCGTCCCCTCCCCGGCCAGCTTGGCCGGGTCGGGGTCGAGGCCGAGGCAAATCTGACTGCGGCGCTCAGCTACGAGCCCAGCGAGCCGATCGGCGAACAGCTTCAGGAATCAGCCGCCTTTGACTTTGGTCTTGAGAGCGGAGCCGGCGGAAAAGCGGGGCACCTTGCCGCCGGGAATCGTGATCCGCTCGCCAGTGCGAGGGTTCACTCCCTGGCGGGGCCCACGCTCGGCGACGTGGAATTTGCCGAAGCCGGTGAAGCTGACCTCGTCGCCGGAGCTCAGGGCACCGGTAATTGCGTCGAGAACAGCGTCAACGGCGTCGCCGGCAGCTTTCTTGCTGCCGAGCCGGTCGTCGCCGGCTAGTTGATCCAGAAATTCAGCCTTGGTCACGTCGAGAATCCTCCTCGGGGGTTGAAGACGGGGCGGAATCTAACAGCGGGCACGGCGTAACCGTCACTGGCCAGGCCGAAATCGTCAAGAACCGCTCACCGACATCTCGTCAATCAGCAATGGCGGAGTACTCACGGAGCCCCCAAACGGGACCCAGCGAGCCTCGGCGCCGGCGGCCTGAACCGAGCCCAGCATCGAGACCAGATCGCCGGCGATCGTGAACTCGCGTACCGGCTCGGCCAGCTCGCCGTCGCGGATCGCGCGGCCGGAGGCGCCGACCGAGAAGACGCCGGTGACGGGGTTGACACCGGAGTGCAGGCCGGCGACGTCGGTGACGTAGACGCCGTCGCCGGCCTCGGCCAGCAGCCCGGCGAGGGGAAGCGAGCCGGTGGCGACGACGAGGTTCGAGGTGGAGACCGACGGCAGCGAGCGGTAGCCGTGCCTGGAGGCGGACCCGGTCGAGGCGCCGCCCTCGCGGTTCGCCGTGTAGGTGTCGTAGAGGTAGGCGCGCAGCCGCCCGCCCTCGATCAGCGCCGTCCGCCGCCGCGGCACTCCCTCGCCGTCGAAGGGCGCCGAGGCGGCGCCGTCGGGGTCGCGGCCGTCGTCGTGGAGCGCGAGCGCCTCGCTCGCCAGCGACTCGCCGAGGCGATCGGCGAAGGGGGAGCGGCCGCGCTGCACGGCATTGGCGCCGAGGGCGCCGCCGATCAGGCCGGCGAAGCTGGCGGCGACGGTCGGGTCGAAGACGACCGGGCAGGAGCGCGAGACCGGCTTGGTGGCGCCGATCATCGAGATCGCGCGGGCGGCCCCCTCGGCCCCGATCGCCTCCGGGTCGAGGCCGCCGGGCCCGCGGGCGAGGCCGAAGCCGAGGCCGGTCTCGCGACCGCCGTCGCCTTCGGCGAGGGCCTGCAGGTAGGCGAAGCAGCTTGAGGTCTCGTACTCGCCGGCGACGCCGACGGTGGAGACGATCGAGACCAGCTCGGCCGAATCGGCGTAGACGGCCTGCTCGACCCCGGCGATGCGCGGGTCGGCGGCGAGCGCGGCTCGCTCGACGCTCAGCGCCAGCTCGGCGACCTGGTCGGCGCTGGAGGTGGCGATGGTCGGGTCGCCGAGACCCGGCAGCGCCTCGATCGGCGCCGGACGGGGCGCCGCCGCGAACTCGTCCTCGTCGGCGACCTTCGCGGCCTCGGCGGCGCGGGCGGCGATCGCCGCGACCCCCGCCTCGGAGAGGTCGGTTCCGTAGGCGTAGCCGACCCGGTGTCCGATCCAGGCGCGAACCCCGATTCCGCTCTGGGTCGCAGCGGTCAGGCTCTCCACCTCGCCGCCGTGGACCCGCACCTCGCGGCCGCTGTCGCGGGAAACGTAGGCCTCCGCCTCACCGGCGCCGGCGGCCGTGGCGGCCTCGACCGCCCGCTGCGCCGCTGCGTTCAAGTCGCTCAAAGCTCCGTCCCGCCCACCGTCATCGCCCCGACCCGGACGTGGCCCTGACCGGTGCCGACGGGGACTTTCTGGCCGCCCTTGCCGCAGATCCCGGTCTTCATGAAGAAGTCGCTGCCGACCGCGTCGATCGCCGCCAGCGCCTCGAGGCAGTTGCCGATCAGCGTCGCGCCGCGACAGGGACGGGTCACCTTGCCGCCCTCGATCAGGTAGCCCTCGGAGACGCCGAAGACGAAGTCGCCGGTCGCCGGGTCAACCTGGCCGCCGCCGAAGGAGACGGCGTAGAAGCCCTTCTCGACCTCGGCGATGATCTCCTCCGGGGTGGCTTCGCCGGGGGCAATGTAGGTGTTGGTCATGCGCGGGATCGGCAGGTGGCGGAAGCTCTCCCGGCGACCGTTGCCGGTCGAGGCGACGCCATCGCGCTCGGCGCTGAGGTGGTCGTAGAGGAAGGCGGTGAGGCGGCCGCCCTCGATCACCTGCGTCTTCTGGGTCGGCGCCCCCTCGTCGTCGATCGCGTCGCTCCCCCACTCGCCCGGCAGGCGGCCGTCGTCGTAGGCGTTGAGCAGCGGCTGGGCGACCTGCTCGCCGAGCTTGCCGACGTAGACGCTGGCCCCCTTCTGGATGTGGTCGGCCTCGAGCCCGTGCCCGGTCATCTCGTGGAAGAGGACGCCGCCGAAGCCGCCGCCGACGACGACCGGCATCGAGCCGGAGGGAGCCGGTCCCGCGTCGAGCAGAGTCAGAGCCTTGCGCGCCGCCTGCTCGGCGATCAGGCCGGGGTCGTCTTCGAGCAGCTCGAAGCCGCGGTGGGCGCCGAGCGTCTCGGCGCCGGTCTCGACCGTGGCCTCGCGGCGGGCGACCGCCTGGGCGCCGATCCGGGTGCGGGTACGGTCGTCGCCGTTGAGCAGGCCGTCAGAGTTGGCGATTGCGACCTCGCGCCGCGCCTCCGCGTAGGAGGCGGTGAACTGGGCGATCTCGCCACCCTGGCCGCGACCGCGCTCGTCGAGCTCGCGCAGCAGCTCCGCCTTGCGCGACGCCGCGACCTCCTCGGGCCGGCGCTGGATCGGCAGCGGGGTGCTGGCGACGGCTTTCAGCGGGCGCGGCTCGCGGCGCTCCCCTCGCAGTGCCGAGGCGGCTTCGTCGGCAGCGCGTTCGAGGTCGGCGGGGTCGAGCCCGTCGACATGGGCGAAGTAGCTGGTGCTGCCCTCGATCACCCGCACTCCGGCCCCCTCCTCGGCGCCGGACTCGACCGACTCGATCCGCGACTCGTCGATCGACAGCGAGAACCCGTGCCGGCGTTCGGCGAAGACCTCGGCGAAGCGGCCACCGTTGGCCAGGGCGCGGGCGAGGGCGCGCTCGGCGACGGCGGGATCGAGTATCTCGCTCATTGCTTGGCCTTCTTTCCGGCGACCTCGATCAGCCGCCCGGCGGCGACGAACAGCTCGGCGCCGCTGGTCGAGTCGCTGGCATGGTCGGCGCTGCGGCCGTTGGGGTAGTAGAGGCGGGCGAAAGGGCGGCGGGCGACGCGGCGCCGGCGCATATAGGCGGCGGCCTCGTCAGCGTAGCCGGAGACGCGGTCGAGGAGGATCCGGTGCGGCTTCGGAGGCATCAGCCCTCCCCCTCCGTGCGGGCCGTGCGGGCCAGGTCGCGCAGGGTCGAACGCATGTCGAAGAACATCAGCGAGGCGAGAGCGAAGCGCTCGGTCACCGCGATCGCCGCCAGCCCTTCGTGGCGCAGGGCGAAGACCTCGCCCTGCTCGGTGGCGACGTGAATCTGCTCGACCGGTTCGCCGCCGGCCGCGTCGGCGATCCCGAACAGGGTCGCGGCGTCCTCGCGCCAGCGCCCGGCGTCGGCGGCGGCGGCGAGCACGGAGCCGTCGGCGGCGAGGATCGCGGCGCCGCGCAGGTCGGGTGACATCTCGGTCAGGAAGGCCAGCGCCGCCGCGGCGGAGTCGCCGGGAACCACGTCGGTGGTGACAACGTCGGACACGTGGGTGAAAATACCGACCGATGACCCTCGCCCGAGCTTCCTGGATCACCGTGGTCGCGATCTGCGCGATCGCCGCGGCCCTCTTCGCCGTCAGCGGCTACACCGGCTACACGATCACCCTGATCGCCGTCGGCCTCGCCGCCGCGGTCAATCTCCTGCCTCCGCCGTAGGCGGAGCAGCAGGAGATTCCAGGCCCGGTCCCTCCCGTGTCGTGGTTCCTTTGTGACGCCACCGGTGCGAAAAGAACCGCGCGATCGGTCCTAGGTCGGCGGCCGGGTCGCGTGGTTCCTTATCCACGAAATGCGTAACCAAGGAACCACGCGGGGCGCCGTGCGGTCGGGTTAGCCGGACCTGTACGGCCCGGCCGCGGCGTCGTCGGGCTCGCGGAACGAGGTCTCGGGCTCGGCGTGGATCAGCACCTCGGCCTGGGGGATCTCGGCCTCGATCGAGTCGCGCATCCGGTGCGCCAGCTCGTGGGCGCGCTCGAGGCTGGTGCCGGAGCGGTACTGGACGTGGAGGTCGATGTGGCGGCGGCTGCCGGCGCGGCGGGCGCGGAGCTTGTGGTAGCCGGCGACCTCCGGAGTGCGGGCGGTCGCGATCGCCTCCTCGATCCGGTCCATCTCGGCGGCGGGCAGCGCTTCGTCGACGAGGGCACCGGAGGAGCGCCGCAGGATCCTGAAGCCCGCCCAGACGATCACCACGGCGACGACGAGCGCCGTGATCGGGTCGAAGGCGGCGTTGCCGGTGACCTGGACCAGGGCGAGCCCGAACAGCACACCGGCGGAGGTCATCGCGTCGGTGCGCAGGTGGGCGGCGTCGCCCTCCAGCGCCTGCGATTCGTGCGCTTTGGCCTGGCGCGACAGAACCGAGGAGACGCCGAGGTTGGCCAGGACCGAGAACGCCATCACGGCGATGCCGACGCCGAGCCGGTCGACTTCGGCGCCGACGACGAGCTGGTGGGTCGCCTCGTAGACGATCACCCCGGCGCCGACGAGGATCAGCATCCCCTCGATCGCCGCCGCCAGGTTTTCGACCTTCTCGTGGCCGTAGGGGTGCTCGGCGTCGGCCGGCTCGTCGGCTTTACGGACCGAGAAGTAGGCGATGACCGAGGCGACGAGATCGATCAGCGAGTGGACAGCCTCGGTGATGATCGCGATCGAGCCGGTGATCGCGCCGGCGGCGAGCTTGATCGCGATCAGGGTCGCGTTGGAGGCGATCGAGAGGCCGGCGGCCCCGCGTTTGGTCTTGATCACGGCGACGCCCCGGCGACCAGGCCGAAGTGGCGGCCAAGCAGGCGCGCGGCGCGGCCGCGGTGGCTGATCGCGTTCTTCTCGGCGGCGCTGAGCTCGGCCATCGTGCGCCCGTCCTCGGGCCCGGTGTCGTCGGGGACGAAGGCCGGGTCGTAGCCGAAACCGCCCGAGCCGCGGCGCTCGTCGAGCAGGCGGCCCTCGCAGCGCGCTTCGAAGACGTGCTCGACGCCGTCCTCGTCGATCAGGGCGATCGCGCAGACGTAGGCGGCGCGGCGGTCGCCGTCGGCGGCGTCGACTTCGCGCAGCAGCTTTGCCAGGTTGGCCTCGTCGCCGGCGTCGACACCGGCGTAGCGGGCCGAGTAGATGCCGGGCGCGCCGCCGAGGTCGTCGACCTCGATCCCGGAGTCGTCGGCGATCGCAACCTCGCCGGTCGCGGCGCGGGCGGCGCGGGCCTTGATCAGGGCGTTGGCCTCGAAGCTGTCGCCGTCCTCGGGCGGCATCTCGAAGCCCGGCGGCAGCCGGTGCAGCGCGACGCCGGGCAGCAGTTCCTCCATCTCCGCCAGCTTGTGCTCGTTACCGGTGGCGAGGATCAAGCTACCCGCTCCTGCACCTCCCGCAGGCGGGCGATGCCGCCCTCCGCGAGTGCCAGCAGGTCGTCGAGCGAGGCCCGCGAGAGCGGCGTCCGCTCCGCCGTCGCCTGCACCTCGACCAGGCCGCCGCCGCCGGTCATGACGACGTTGGCGTCGACCTCGGCGGTCGAGTCCTCGGCGTAGTCGAGATCGCAGAGCGCCCGGCCATCCACCATGCCGACGCTGACCGCGGCGATCGAGCCGGTCAGCGGCATCGTCTCGATCGCTTTCTTGTCGAGCAGTTTCTGGAAGGCCTGGCGCAGCGCAACGTAGCCGCCGGTGATCGCCGCGCAGCGGGTGCCGCCGTCGGCTTCGAGCACGTCGCAGTCGACGTAGACGCTGCGTTCGCCGAGCGCCTTGAAGTCGACGACGACGCGCAAGGAGCGGCCGATCAGTCGCTGGATCTCCACCCCGCGCCCGTCCTGTTTGCCCTTCGAGATGTCGCGCTGCTTGCGGTCCCCGGTCGAGGCCGGCAGCATCGCGTACTCGGCCGTGACCCAGCCCTTGCCGCGCCCCTGCATCCAGCGCGGCACCGATTCCTGGATCGAGGCAGTGCAGATCACCCTCGTTTTGCCGACCGAGATCAGCGCCGAACCGTCGGCGCTTTCGACGAAGCCCTTGTCGATGGTGACCGGCCGGATGTCGGCGGGCGCGCGGTCGTAACTGCGAGAGGCTGGCATCGCGCGAGTTTGTCACGCGAGCGAGGATCGGGGCGACCGCACGGCCGCCCCGCGCCTCTATTTGAAGGCGACTTTGTCGACCGCCTCCTTGATCTTGTTGACGATCACGTCGGCCAGCTCCGTGCCCTGTTTCCCGTTGAACCCCTTCATCGCCGCGACCATGCCGACCATCAGCAGCGAGACCAGCAGGATCAGGCCGACGTACTCGACCGTTCCCTGACCGGACTCGCCGGC
>JADGPJ010000112.1 GCA_017882505.1 Solirubrobacterales bacterium
GCCCTGATCACCAAGGGGGTCGGCAACATGTGGGCCTTCTACGCCGTCGCGGTGGCGATGGGGCTGTGGATGGCGGGCCTGGGGGCGAGCCTCTTCGGCGATGCCTATCCGTGGGCGCTGATGCTGCTGATCTTCGGCGGCATCATGCAGATGCTGTTGATGATCGCGATCATGGTCGGCCAGCAGGTGCTCGGCCGGGCTGCTGACAAACGCGCGACCCAGACCTACAAGGACGCGGAGGCGATCCTGCACGAGTGCCAGCAGTTGCAGGCGCACCTCGAGAGCCAGGACAGACTGATGGTCAAGGCCGCCGCGGGCGGGCTCGGCCGATAGCCGCGGCGGGGCTGAGGAAAGCGGTGCAGTAGCAGGCCGTTCAAGCGATCGGGGTGTCCTCGCGCTTGCCTCACTCCACCCAGGCGCGGTAGTAGACGCGGACGTCGGGGTAGCTGAGCGGCTGGCTGAGGGCGAACCAGGCCTGGCCGGCGCGGTTGGCGATCGTGCGGTAGACCGCGACCGACCCAGCGCGTGCCGCGCTCGCCCCCGGTAGCTGCCTTCCACTCGGGCCGGGCACGATCCCGTTCGGGCTACTGAACGATCTTCAGCTTCCTGAAGCGGGTTCGTTTGGACCCGTTGATCGTCACGGTCTCCTTGACGAAGACCTTGGCGGCCCTCGCGAGCTTCGTCGCAAAAGCCTTCTTCGGTTTCAGTGAGACGACGGCCGAGTGGCCCGCCTTCAGCTTGGACCGGGCAACCCGCGTCTCAATCCTGCCCTTGCGTTTCCTGGTCACCACCTGAAGCTTGAACCTGCAGCCGCCGGGCTTGGCGCGTCTGGGGCACTTGAGACGCACTCCGGGGTAGGCGACGGTGACGGTCTCGGCCCTGCGCGCCAGCGCTGAGCCGTTGCAGAAGGCGGTCTGACCGGCGGAGAGGAAGGTCGTGGAGCAGCCCTCGCTGTCGGTCACCGACAGCGTCGCGGTGTAGGTGCCGGGGGAGCCGTAGATGTGAGTCGGGTTGGGGGCGCCGAGCAGCGCGGCTCCGTCGCCGAAGGCCCATTGGTAGATGGCGATGGTGCCATCGGAATCGCTGGAGCTGGAGGCAAAGGCGGCCGGCACCCCCGGCCGCGCGCGGGCGACCGTGAAGGAGGCGAACGGTGGCTGGTCTGGAGTGATCGCGATCCCCTCCGGTTCGGAGCCGACGCTGATCGGCGCGCCGACGACCTGGTTGGTCTGGGTGTCGATGACCGAGACGCTTTTCGAGCTGTCGTTGACCGCATAGGCCCGTTGGCCGTCGGGGGTGACCGCGATCGCGATCGGGGCGCTGCCAACGATGATCGGGGCGCCCACGACTTTATTGGTCTGGGTATCGATCGCCGAGACGCTTGCGGAGCTGAAATTGGTTACGTAGGCGGTCCTGCTGTTGGGAGTGATCGCAACCGCGAAGGGGTTGAGGCCGACCGCGATCGGAGTGCCGAGTTCCTGGTTGGTCTGGAGGTCGATCACCGAGACGCTGTTTGAGCCGTCGTTGGCGACGTAGGCGAGCCTGCCATCGGGCGTAATCGCGATCCCGTGCGGATCGAGGCCGACGGAGATCGGCGCGCCGACGACCTGGTTGGTCTGGGTGTCGATCGCCGCGACGCTTTTGCTGCCGTTGACGACGACGTAGGCAAGCTTGCCGTCCGGAGTGATCGCGATCGAGATCGGCGCTGGCCCGACGGTGATCGGCGTTCCCAAGCTCTGATTCGTGGTGGTGTCGATCACCGAGACGGTCCCCGACCCCTGGTTGGCGACATATGCGAAGCGACCACTGGGGGTGATCGCGACGGAGCGGGGATTGGCGCCAACGCCGATCGGCGAGCCCAGCGTCTGTTTGGTCTGGGTATCGATGACCGAGACGGTGCCGTCGTTGAAGTTGGCGACGTAGGCGGTCCCGCCATCGGGGGTGATTGCGATTGCCCGCGGACGAGATCCGACGCTGATCGGCGAGCCGATGACCTGGTCGGTCTGGCTGTCGATCACCGAGACATTGTTCGTCGCCGGGCTGGTGCTGGTGACGTAGATGTCGCGGGCGAAGGCCGAGGAGACTGGCACGGCCGCGAGAAGGAGCAGCGATATGAGCGGAGAGACTCCCCAGCGGAGATGGCTCGCTCGCCTCGGTGATCGGCGCACGAGGGCAGCCTAACCGGGATGCCGGTGCAGGTGGACGAAGTGACAGTGCGCGTGGGGGAAGCTTGAAGCCGCCACGCTTCGATCAAGCTCCCAGCCGTCGCCAACCTCGGTGCCTATGGGTGGGAGATCGGGGCGAAGGTGGTGCGAGTAACTCAGCCCTCTCCCCTCGCGACCTACCTGCCCGGCTGCGCTCGGCGCGGCGCAGTCAAGGGCGCCCTGCGCCCGACCCCCGTCAGGGGGTTGACGGCGTCGCGGCGAGCGCCATGATCGCGGTCGGTCGCGAGGGGGAGTTCACCGTGGCTGCGAGCCGTCCTTCGCCGGCGGATCCGACAGGAGCGTCGATGGGCTCAGCTCGACGCCAGCTTGTAGCCCTTGCCGCTCTTGACGATCAGCTTCTTGGTGCGGGCCTTACGCAGCAGCCCATGTAGCTGCGGCGCTTTGACGCCGATCTGCTTGGCGAGCTCAGCCGCGCCGGCGCCGGGGCTGGCCTTGATCGCGGCCAGCAACTGCGCCTGCCGTTCGCCGGGGGCGGCGCGTTTGGCGGCGAGGCGGCGAGGGCGTTTGGCCGGGCGACGGCGCGGTGGCTTGGCCTGGGCCCGGGAGTTCTTGCCCAAGGCAACAAGGGCACGCTCCAGGCTCGCGGCCTCCGTTTTGACCTCGTCGAGGCGGGCCTCGATCAGCTTGCGGGCGGCGTCGATCGCCTCGGACATATTTCACTCTGCGAACTGGGGACTGGTGGCGGGGTGACTTTAGTGCGAAGTGGGCTGGTGGTGGGTGCGGTCGGGGGGAGCGTTTGATCGGCACGAGATATCGAGGCCGTAAGGCCGAGGGTCTCGATCGAGGATGAGCCGACCGTGGCGGCCGCTAGCGTCAGCACCGGAAAGTCCGCCCTGGGCGGATCAGCGAAAGGGTCTGGAGGAGACATGGCAATCGTCAACAAGGACGAGTTGGCCCGCGAGGTCGCAGCGAAGAGCGGGCTCGAGGTTGGCCAGGCAAAGCGCGCGCTCGGGGCGACGCTGGCGGCGATCGAGGAGCAGATCGGCGAGGGCAACGAGGTGCGGCTGACCGGCTTCGGCAAATTCTCGGTCTCCCAGCGCGCGGCGCGGCAGGGACGCAACCCACGCACCGGCGAGAGGATGCAAATCGCCGCCAAAGCGGTGCCGCGCTTCAGCGCCGGGGCGGAGCTGAAGAAGGCGGCTCAGTAGGGAGGGCTCAGGCGATCGGGGTGTCGATCCGCTTGCCCCACTCCACCCAGGAGCCGTAGTAGATGCGGACGTCGGGGTAGCCGAGCAGCTGAGTGAGGCCAAACCAGGCCTGACTGGCCCGGTTGGCGATCGTGCAGTAGGCGATCACGGACATCTGCGGACCGACCCCGCTGCGCTCGAGGACGGAGCGCAGCTCCCCGACCCCCCCTCAGAGAGCCATCGTCCTCTCGGAGGCGCTCGATCGGGACGTTGACGGCGCCGGGGAGATGCCCGGCGCGGCCGGCGTCCGCGGCGGCGCCGGAGGGCCAGAAGCGCTCGCCGTCGAACTCCAGCTCGGAGCGGACGTCGAGGAGGATCGTCTCCGGGTCCTCGATCGCGGCTTCGACCGTCTGCCGCGAGGCCTGGATCTCCAGGTTCTCGGCTGCAAGCTGGTAGGGGGACCGGGCCGGCGCCGGCGCCTCGGTGCTCCATTCGCGGCCGGATGCCGGCCACTGCTGGCGGTCACCTTCGAGCAGGCGGACGTCCTCGTGTCCCTGTGCCCTCATCAGCCAGAAGCCGAGCGCGGCGCCGTAGCCGTAGAAGACCAACGTCGAGGTGGCCTCGACGCCGGCGAGGGAGAGCAGGCGTGCGAGCTGATCTCGGCCCACCGGCAGGTAGGCCGAATCGCGCAGGTCGCTGTAGGCGTTCCAGAGCACCGCACCGGGGATGTGACCGGACTCGTAGGCGGCGGGGCTGACGTCGACCTCGATCAGCCGCACGTTGTCGTCGTCGAGGTGGGCCGCGATCCAGTCAGGGTCGACCCGTACCTCTAGCTCGCCGCCCGGGCCGCTCATCCCCCGGGGTTGCGGTGGGCCGCAATCTCGATCCACTCCAGGCGGGCCGGCGGTCCCTCCACCCCACCTTCCTGCAGAGCGCGGCCGAGGCGCTCGTTCATGAAGCGTTCCTGGTCGGCCTTCGACTCCCAGACCTCGAAGACGACCCAGCCACCGTCCTTGGCGCCGCCGGTGTGGGCGAGCATGCCCTGCGGCCAGTCCCCGGCGCCGCTCGCCATGTCGATGCCGAGCAGCTCGTTGACCCGCTCATAGGTCTCCGCGCCGAAGCCCTCGAACTCGAGAATCAGACCTTCTGCCATCGCAATCTCTCTCTCTGTTGGGGGGAGAAGCTCTCACCGAAGCGTGGTGGCGTCAAGGTGCGAGCGGGTCCCAACCGCGGAATCGCGCTGGGGCGCCACACCGGGCGAACTCAGCGGATGTTCGCGGCGGGCTCCTCGCTGAGGGTGACCTGCTCCAGGCGCCTGGCGAGGCG
>JADGPJ010000113.1 GCA_017882505.1 Solirubrobacterales bacterium
GAGAGCGATGACCAAGGTCCTCTACACCGCCGAGGCGCAAGTCACCGGAGCCCGGGCCGACGGACACGGCCGCAGCAGCGACGGAGCCCTCGAGGTCGAGCTGCGCCTGCCGACCGAGATGGGCGGCGAAGGTGGTGGCACCAATCCGGAGCAGCTGTTCGCGGTCGGCTTCGCGGCCTGTTTCGAGGGTGCCCTCGGCGTCGTCGCCGCACGTCATAAAGCGGAGGCGGGTGACGTGCAGATCGACTCCAAGGTCGCGCTGATCACCACCGAGGAGCGCGGCTACAACGTCGCGGTCGAGCTGCACGTCGTCCTGCCCTCGGTCGACGACGCCCTTGCCGTCGAACTGGTCCGCGCCGCGCACCTGGTCTGCCCGTACTCGAACGCGACCCGCGGCAACGTCGAGGTGACGCTGACGGCCAACGGCGCCGCGGTCGAGGGCTAGGCCGAGCCCTCGACGAAGGCCTTCAGCTTGTCGGGCATGCTGTCGACCATGCGGCCTCGCAGCACGCCCACGACCGGGCCGCGGATCGCCAACCCGAGGATTCGCCCGGGGTCCGCTTCGAGGCTGTAGGTCACCCGGGTGCGGCCGTCGCCGAGGTTCTCGAGCTCCCAGCTGCCCTCGACCGACTTCAGGTCGCCGTCTTCCTGCGCCCAGGAGACGCGGTGCGGCTCCTCGTAGCTGTAGCGCAGCGTCGAGCGCAGCCGCTTGATCGAGGTTTCGGTCTCCATCCGCACCACCAGCTGGTTGCCGTCGGCGTCGCGTTCGATGCACTCGGCGACGTCGATCTCCGTCTGCCACCGAGTGGCGCCCTCGCCGTCCGCCGCGACTTCGAAGACGACGTCGATGTGCGCTTCGATCTCGGTGCTGGCGGAGCCGCCGATGGTGCCCATCGCCCCAGCCTACGCCGAGACGGCGATTCGCACCGGCTACCGTCTTGGAGTGGCCTCCGACCTGCGACTCAGCGTCCTCGACCAGACTCCCGTCTCCGAGGGATCGACGGCGGCGCAGGCGCTGCGCAACTCGATCGACCTGGCGCGGCTGGCCGACCAGCTCGGCTTCCACCGCTACTGGGTGGCGGAGCACCACGGCGGCGGCCTCGTCGCCGGTCCTTCGCCGGAGGTGCTGATCGGGCCGATCGCCTCGGCCACCAGCCGGCTGCGGGTCGGCAGCGGCGGCGTCATGCTGCCCCACTACAGCCCGCTCAAGGTGGCGGAGAACTTCGGGGTCCTCGCTGGGCTCTACCCCGGGCGCATCGACCTCGGCATCGGCCGCGCCGCCGGCACCGACCCGATGACGACGCACGCGCTCCAGCGCGACCGCTCCCACCCGATGCCCGATGACTTCCCCGAGCAACTGGCGGAGCTGCTCGGCTACTTCGAGCGCAGTTTCCCGGCCGACCACCCGCTGGCCCGGCTCGCCGAGAGCCTGCCGGGCAACCCCGAGGTTCCCGAGACCTGGCTGCTCGGCTCCTCCGAACAGAGCGCGCTGTGGGCCGGCGAGCTCGGGCTTCGCTACGCCTTCGCCGACTTCATCAACCCACGCGGCGTGCCCAACGCGGAGACGTATCGCAACAGCTTCGTCGCCGGCGAGCGGTTGCAGGCGCCGCGGATCGCGGTCGCGGTGCGGGCGATCGTCGCCGGGACCGAGGAGGAGGCCGAGCGCCTCTCGACCAGCTGGCGGATGGCCTTCGACCTGCTGCGGCGTGGCCGCCTGATCCCGGTCCCGCCGCCGGACAAGGCCGCGCGCTACTTCGAGCTCCACGACTACGAAAGCGAGGGCCCGGGCGGCAAGCCCCGCCGCCTCACCGGCACGGCGGCTCAGGTCCGGGCCGAGATCGAGGAGATCGCCGCCGCCTACGGGGCCGACGAGGTGATCGTGGTCACGATCACCCACGACCATCAGGCGCGGCGCCGCTCCTACGAGCTGCTGGCCGAGGAGTTCGGACTCGAGAGCTCGGTTCCGGCGCGGACCGGCAACCTCAGCGTCGGCGCGCCGGGCTAGTGCTGGGCCGAGACCGGCTCCGCCGGCTCGGGATGATGCTCGGGATGATGGGTGAAGAGGTCCCAGTTCTTGGTGCGGCCGTCACGCGGGCGCGACATGTACCGACCGGAGGGCATCGGACCGTACTTCTCCTCCAGCGAGGCGAAGGCGGCGTCGCGGTCGACGCCCTTGCGATGCCCGCTGGACTTCCACTTGCCTTCGATGTTTTTGTGGCGAAAGTCGAAGACCATGACTATGACCGTACCCGATCGCAGTCACCGGTGCGGATCGCCCGACGCTAGCGTGGGCGATGGTGTCCGCCCTCCTTCGCCCCCGTTTCCTCGTCGTTTCGGCCCTCGCCGGCGCCTTCGCCTTGGGCGCTGTGCTGCCCGGCGCCTTCGGTCAGTCGAAGGCCGCGCCGGGGGCTGTCCGCAACGCCCTGGCGCAGACCAGCAAGGTCCAGGGCGCCCCCGATCGCACCCTGGTCCTCAGCCGCGTGACCGTCGAACCGGGGGCCACGCTCGCCCTTCACCACCATCTCGGAACCCAGGTGTCCCACGTCCAGTCCGGGACGCTCACCTACACGGTCCGGGGTGGCTCGGTCGTCGTGCGCAAGGGCGAGGCCGACCAGCGGCCGGTGGCCGTGCGCACGATCAAGGCCGGTCAGACCGGCAAGGTCCGCGCCGGCCAGTGGCTCGTCGAGCAGCCCTCCGACATCCACGAAGCAGCCAACCGCGGCTCGACTCCCGTCGTCATCTACCTGGCGACGTTGCTGGAAACCGGCGCCCCGCCGGCGACTCCCGTCACGCTGCCCTGACGCCCCGCCGGCCCGCTCAGGAGTCGGCCGCGTCGAGGGCCGCGCGCAGATCTGCCGCCGACTGTGGGCCCCGCAAGGTCTCGACGATCCGGCCGCGGGAGTCGAGGACGACGGTGGTGGGGAGGCCGCTGAAGGCGTAGCGGGCGCCGTAGATGCCGTCGGGATCTTCGAGGACCGGGAAGGTCCATCCGTAGTGGTGGATGAAGTCCCGCGCAGCTCCCGGCTGGTCGGTGTAGTCGACGCCGACCAGGCGCCCGGCGCCGTGCAGCGAGCGGTTGAACCGCTCCAGTTCCGGCGCCTCCTTGCGACAGGGGTCGCACCAGCTCGCCCAGAAGTTGATCAGCGCCGGCTTGCCGCGCAGGCTGGCGAGCGTCTCCCGCGGAGCCTGCAGGACCGCCGAGGGCAGCGGCGGCGCCGGCTTCGGGCTGCCGTTCGAGCTCGACGAGAGAACCTCGAAGGCGATCAGGCCGGCGACGAGGGCCACCGCGACCGCGGGGACGACGGCGCGCCGCATCGCTTACTGCTCCAGCAGCGGGACGTCGTGGACGATCTGCGAGGGGCTGAAGTTGGCCGGGTAGAGCGTCGTCACCTTGCCGTCGGCGGCGATCCCGTAGACCAGCGCCGAGTGCTCGACCAGGTCGCGTCCCGCCTTGTCGGGCCTGGCGACGATGTTCCAGTCGGTCCAGACGTGGCCGAGTTCCTTGCGCGAGCCGATCAGGTACTGCATCCGGCCGGTCATTCCGTGTGCCTTCAGGAAGGCGGCGACGGTCTTCGGCGTGTCTCCCTTCGGGTCGGTGGAGACGGCGACGATCTGGAGACCCTTGGCCTTCGGGCCGAGCTGGGCCTGCGCCGTTTTCAGGTGGCTGACGATCAGCGGGCAGACGTCCGGGCAGTGGGTGTAGATGAAGGTGACGAGGACGGCCTTGCCCTTGTACTGGGTGAGGTCGACGGGCTGGCCGAGCGAGTTGCGCAGCTTCAGGGCCGGGGCCGTCTTCGGCGGCGTCGCTTCGCCCCCCGAGTAGGTGCTGTTGTCGACAGCGGCCTGTCCCTTGGGGACTCCCTGCGTGGTCGTGCCGCCGTTGCTGCCGCCGCCGCAGCCGGAAACCACCGCGAGGAAGGCGATCGCGAGGAGGGCGGCGATCGAGTGGTTGCGGCGGGCTTTGGGTCGAAAGCGGGTCATCCGGTCGGGTGCTGCTGGGACGAGACCCGAACTGCGCAGCGGAGCATACGGGGCGCGCGGCGCGGGGGTTCAAGCTCCGCTCCGGGCTACCGGCTCTCGGACAGCTCCCGCTCGATGATCGCACCCAGCGCGTCCTCGACTCCGCTGGCGGGGGAGCCGGAGATCTGAGCCCCCGACGCGACTCCTCGCACGTTTTCGGCTGCCCTCAGCGCGTGCCAGTGGGAATCGAAGGACTCTCCCGACGTGGCCACCGTTCGGTCGCCGCCGGCGACGAGTCGCCAGCGCCACTTGCCAACCAGGTCTTCGTATGCGTCGAAATGGGGCATCTGCATCTCCGTGAAGTAGTAGGGAACATATGTTCGCACTCGCATCGGCGGCAAAAGTCGATGGCCGGCCCCGGTTTCGCTTCTACGAGCGGCTGGGCCTGCTCCCGTTCACGGTCTCCTTCGTCGGCAACGTCCCCGCCTCCCGTTCCCCTCAGACCCTTTAAGATCGAGCCCAGGTCCGCCCGGGTAGCTCAGTTGGTAGAGCACTTCCATGGTAAGGAAGGGGTCACGAGTTCGAGTCTCGTCCCGGGCTTCCACCGAAAGCCCTGCTAACGCGGGGTTTCTCGTTCTGGGGTCCGAATCAGACCCCTCGCTCGCGGCCCCGTTCTCGGTTTGTGCGCCCGCTTGCGCCCGATGAG
>JADGPJ010000014.1 GCA_017882505.1 Solirubrobacterales bacterium
CACAAAAGCGGAGAATGCCCCCACCGACGCTGCGAAGCCCACTCCCACCGAACCACAGGAAACGGCTTCATAGAGCCGAAAGTCTGTACCTTGCCCGTCTAGCTCAATTGGCTAGAGCACCTGATTTGTAATCAGGAGGTTGCCGGTTCGATCCCGGCGGCGGGCTCTTGGAGTATTCGTGACGATCGACTTTGCCATCGGAACACGCTACCCGCGACCGCCCTCGGAGCCGGCCTCGTGGTTCCACGACGTCCTCGAGCAGGTCCGCACGGAGCGCGAGGGTGACATTCCGATCCGGCTCGAGGCGACGACCGGCCACATGGTCGACGGACTGCTCGGGGAGAACGACCCCGCGATCTCCCGCGGACCGCACGGCAAAGTGAGCATCGACTCGCACGGGGAGGATCTGGTGATCGGCTCGGAGATGATCGCGGCCTTCACCCTGTTGCCCGGGCAGTTCGCCAAGCACGAGGATTAGCTGGCGAGTCGCTCGCGCACCGAGCCACCGGCGAGCGCCTCTTCGCCGAGGCGGGTCGCGTGGTAGGGCGAGGCGCTGGGGGCGGCCAGCCGGCCGCTCTCGGCTTGCGCGGCCGCCTCGTTGGCTCGCTTCTCTCCCTTGTCGCCGAAGAGGCCCATGCGACCTACTGGGTGTCGGAGCCGCCGGGCACGCGCAACTTCTCGGTCGCGAACTCCTCCTCGGTGAGGATGCCTTTCTCGTGCAGGGAGCCGAGGCGCTCCAGCCGCTGCAGTCGGGCGTCCTCGTCGCTGGCAAGCACCTCGGTCGGAGCATCCGCCGCCGCGGTGCCTTCGGCCTCGGGCCGGCGCACTTCGGGCAGGCGCAGCTTGGAGGCGCGCTCGCCGATGTTGGCGCCCTTGACGGCGCTGACGACCTTGTCGCGGGTGCCGCCGAAGGTGTGGCTGAACTGCGCATCAGGGAACTCCTCCGCGGTCTGCCTGCTCAGCTCGTGGATGCCGAAGGCGGCCATCCCGGCGACGATCAGGGTGGTCAGGAAGGAGCGCAGACCCTGGCTGGCGGCGTTGAGGATGTAGATCCCGACGAGGATCACCAGGCCGGTGTAGACGTAGGCGATGTAGTCGCGCAGGGCCGGGGCGATGACGCGGCGGCTGCTGCGTGCCGAGCCGGTCGGCGAGCCGAGCCAGCCGGCGGCGGCGAAGAGGACGCCGATGATGATCACCGTGGTCGCGATGCTCGTCATCAGCGAGGTGCCTATCGACCAGGCGGCTTCTCCTGCCGGCTTGACGCTCTGGGTGGTGACGAGCTGATCGACGACGATCCCCCCGGCGACGTGCCTGGCGATGACGACGGCGAAGCCGGCGGCGATCAGGCCGATCCCGGAAAAGAGAACGGCGACCCAGCGACTGTCCCGGGAGAGATAGATCGCGGCGCCGAAGGCGGCGAAGGTGAGGATCGAGAGCAACAGCGCCAGCCCCTTGATGGCGATCGCGATGTTCTGCGCGGTCTTCAGCTGATTCGAGTGCAGGATCTTGATCTGCCCGGCATCGGGGGGCAGCTTTTCGGCGAGGTTCGAGGCGAGTCCGACCTGCCCGGCGAGGTTGGTCAGCAGGCTGCCGAGATTGAGGCTGACGTCGCCGTTTTCGGTCGAGACCGCTTCCTTCTTGTTTTCGAGCACGGCCAGGAGCTGTTCGTGGGCGGACCGGTTGGCGTCTTCCCAGAGCGACTGCGCGGTCGACGTTTCCAGCACCTTTTCGGCGCCGTCGCCGGCGACCTGGCGCAGGCCTCCCGCGGCGGGCCCGGCAAGCTGCTTGGTTTCGCCGGGAAGGATGTCCTTCAGTTCCTTTTCGACGTCGACGTTTTCGTAGAGCTGGTCGACGAGGTATTCGCCGACGGCTGCGCGCACGGTCGAGTTCTGCAGCAGCTGGCCGCTGGTGGAGACCCAGTCGCCGGTGTTGAGCGCCTGGCGCTCGATCCAGATCGCGAAGACGCTGAGGAAAGCCAGCACCGAGCCGAGGATCACCAGTCCTTTGACCGTCCTTCGGCGTCTGCGGCTCACCAGCGAGATGCTATACGTGGGCTATGAAGCTAGAGGGCATCCATCACATAACCGCGATCACCGAGGACGCGCAGCGCAATGTCGACTTCTACGCCGGGGTCCTCGGCCTGCGACTGGTCAAGAAAACGGTCAACCAGGACAGCCCGACCGTCTACCACCTCTTCTTCGCCGACGAGGGCGGTGACCCCGGCTCCGACCTGACCTTCTTCGAGTACCCCGGGGCGCCGCTGGGCAGGGCCGGGAGAGGGATGGTCCACCGGATCGTCTGGCGCGTCGCCTCCGCCGACTCGCTCGAGTTCTGGGCGCAGAGGCTCGAGGCCAACGGCATCGAGTCCAGGCGCGACGGCGACAGCCTCCATTTCTCCGATCCCGAGGGGCTCGACCACGAGCTGCTCGTGGTCAGCGTCCCCGACCCGCCGCTGGTCGCCGACCATGCCGAGGTCCCGGCCGAGCTGGCGCTGCAGGGCTTTCACGCCGTGCGCGCCTACAGCGCCGTGCCGCAGGCCAGTGCCGGCCTGCTCGAGGCGCTCGAGTTCGAGCCGGTGGACGGTGGCTGGGAGGCCCGGGGCGAGAAGCGGGGAGGGCTCTACTTCTACGACGAGCCCCCCGCTGAGGCCGGTCTTCAGGGAGCCGGCAGCGTCCACCACGTCGCCTGGGCCTCGACTCTCGAGGAGCACATGCAGTGGCGCGAGAAGGCGATCTCCGGCGGCGCTCGGCCGACGCCGGAGATCGACCGCTTCTACTTCAAGTCGATCTACTTCCGCGAGCCCAGCGGCGTCCTTTTCGAGGTGGCGACCATGGGGCCGGGCTTCACCGTCGACGAGCCGCTTGAGCATCTCGGTGAGAAGCTCTCGCTGCCGCCTGACTTCGAGCACCTTCGCGCCGAGGTCGAACCGAACCTGAGACCGGTCAGGAACCCGCGCTCGGACTCGGAGTAGTGGACGGGGACTTCGTTTGGGAAGACGCCGGGCGCACCGTCGTGCTGCGTCGTGACGGGATCGAGCGGGCGCCGGCGCTGATTCGCGAGCGCGACTTCGCTCCGTTCGCGCTGGCGAGCACGTCGCGGGCCCTCGCCACGGCCGCCGACCTTGTCGCCGCCGCGGACAGCGTGCACGAGGTCGCGGCGGGGCAGGTCCCGGATCTCGCCGCGACGCTGCTGGGCGAGGTCGACTCGGGGACGATCGTCGCCCTCGGCGGCGGTCGCGTGATCGACGTCGCCAAGTCGGTCGCCTCGGTCACCGGCGCCCGCGTCGTCGCGATCCCGACGACGATGTCGGGAGCGGAGATGAGCGCCAACCACCGCCTGCCCGCCGGCGCCGAGAGCCGGGTCGAGCGGCGGGCCCGGGCCGAGCTGGTGATCGCCGATCCCGAGGCGATGACGAGCCAGCCCGAGCCGCAGCTGCGGGCGAGCTCGATGAACGCGCTCGCCCACGGCGCCGACTGCCTCTACACGCCGCTCGCGAATCCGGTCTCGGAGATGGCGGCGCTGCGCGGCGCCGAGTCGATCGCCGGCTCCCTCGACCAGGCCCCGGCCGAGCGCGACCGCTCGACGCTCGCGCTCGGCTCGATCCTCTGCGGCTACGCGGTCGACTCGGCGAAGTTCGGCCTCCACCACGTGATCTGCCAGACCCTGGTCCGGGTCTGCGGCAGCCCGCACGCCGAGACCAACGCCGCGATCCTGCCGCGGGCGGGCGCCTTCCTCGCCGCGCAGGCACCCGATGCCTTCGCACCCTTCGCCGCCGCGATCGGCGCCGACCTCCAGGGCATCGAACCGCGCCTGCTCGAGCTCGGCGGCAACCCACCGGGCCTGGCCGCGGTCGGCGCCGACCGCTCGCGCGAGGTCGAGGCGATCGAAGCCATGCTCGAGCGCCCCGAGCTCGCGCGCGTCCCGGTCCCTCCCTCGCACGAAGACCTCGCGGAGTTGCTCGCCCCCGCTTGGTAGCGACGGGTAACCCGACCCCCTCGTCCGTGTAGCGCTCTGCGTGAACGCCGAGCGACTCGCCCGATACCACGCCTACACCCGCAAGCACAGCGTCAACTGGCCGCTCTACCTGCTGGCGCGGTTCTTCCTGACGCCGTTCTTCCTCGTCTACTTCCGCTACGCCCGCACCGGCCGCGAGCACGCCCGGATCAAGGGCGGGATGATCGTCGCCTCCAACCACCGCAGCTTCCTCGACCCGTTCGTCGTAGGTGGCTGCCTTCCCTGGCGGCGGCCGATGAACTACGTCGCCAAGGTCGAGTTGTTCCGGCGCCCGTGGCAGGGCTGGATCCTCTCCCGGCTCGGTGCCTTCCCGATCCGCCGCGGCGAATCCGACGAAGAGTCGATGGATACGGCGCGGGTAATCGTCGAACGCGGCGGCGCCGTCTGCATCTTCCCCGAGGGAACCCGGATCCGACGCGGAACGCTCGGTTCGACCAGGCGGGGCGTCGGCCGCCTCGCGCTGCAGACCGGGGCGCCGGTGATCCCGACCGCGGTGCTGGGCACCGAACATGTCCGCCGCGGCTGGCGGATCCGGCCGCGGAAGGTGAAGGTGAGGCTCGGCAAAGCGATGACGTTCCCCCGCGCCGAGGAGCCGTCGCGGGCGCTGGCGGAAACCGTCACGGCGCGGATCTGGCCCAACGTGCAGCTGCAGTGGGAAGACCTCGGAGGGCTGCCGCCGATGCGCCGCGCCGCGGTGATCGGCGCCGGCAGCTGGGGCACCGCCGTCGCCGTGCTGCTCGCCCGTGGCGGCCTCGAGGTCCAGCTCGGAGCCCGCACTCACGAGCAGGTGACGGAGCTGGTCGAGCATCGGGAGAACCGCCGTTACCTCCCCGACGTGCCGCTGCCGGAGGCGATCGACGTCCGGCTCGCCTCCGAGATCGAACTCGACGGACTCGACCTGATCTGCCTGGCGATCCCCTCGAAGTCGCTGCCGCAGGCGGTCGGCTCGATCGCCGACCGCGTCGGCGGACGCTCCTCGATACTGCTGCTGACCAAGGGGCTGATCGCGCCCCAGGGTCAGCTCCCGGCCGAGTACGTCGGCGAGAGGGTGCGGGCGCGGGCGATCGCCTGCCTCGGCGGCCCCGCTCACGCCCGCGAGGCGGTCTCGGGCTCGGCGGCTCTGGTGCTCGGGTCCGCCGACCACGATCTGCGCACCCAGCTGGGCGAGGTCTTCAACCTGGCCGGCCTTGTCTGCGAGCGCTCCAGCGACGTCACCGGGGTCGAGATGGCGGGGGCGGCGAAGAACGCCGCCGCACTCGCCGCCGCGGCCGCCGAGCCCCACGGCCTCAACGCCGCCGGCATCGCCGTCGCCGAGATCTGGAGCGAGTGCATCGAGTACGCGATCGAGCGCGGTGCCGAGCTGGAGACGTTCTCCGGCCTCGCCGGGGTCGGCGACCTGACCGCGACGATGATGGCGCCGGCCGGCCGCAACCGCCGCGCCGGCCAGCTGCTCGGCACCGGCACCCCGGCGGCGGAGATCCCGCAGCTGATCGGTCAGGCCTCGGAGGGCCTCGACACGACCCCTCTGCTCGCCGAGGCGGTCGCCGCCTTGGGCGTCTCCGCCGACGCCCTCAGCGGCCTCGCCGAGCTGATCCGCGGCGAGATCGACTCCGAGGAATGGGTCGCCGGCCTGCGCCGGGTGGAGCGGGCGAGGCGAGCCGCCTGATGGCACCAGAGGGTCAACTAGGCTTGGCCGGTGAGCGGCCCCACGGAGAACGTCGAGCCCGGCGACCTGGGACCGGCCGCGAAGGCGGAGCTGGACCGCGCCTTCGAGGACTTCTACCGGGCCCACCTGCGCGACGTCTACTCCTACGCCTACTACCGGGTGGGCAACCACCACGACGCCGAGGACCTGACCGAGCAGGCCTTTCTCCAGGCCTACCGTCACTTCGATCGGGCGCGGCGCGAGTCCCACGGGCGGCCGCTACGCCCCTGGCTGATCCGGATCGCGCACAACCTCGCTTCGAACTACTACCGCGACCGCTCGCGCCGGCCCCAGACGCCGCTGGAGAACGCCGACCCGATCGCCGCCCGGCACGACACCGTGGCGATCGCCGAGGGGCGCGAGGAGCTGCGCCAGGTGATGGCCAACCTCGAGCACCTCTCGGACGACCGCCGCGAGGCGCTGATCATGCGCTTCGCCCTGGGCATGGACAACCGCGAGATTGCCCGTGCCCTGGGCCGCTCCGACGGCGCCACCAAGGTCCTGATCCATCGCGCGATCAAGCAGCTGCAGGAGAAGATGAGCGATGAGCGAGGCGAGTGAGCGCTTGACCGGCAGCAGCTGGGACGTCGAGAGCCTGCTGGCCGACGCCCTGCGTCCGATCGAGCCGCCCGAGCGCCTCTCGGGCCGGCTCGAGGACACTCTCTCGGCGGTCACCCAGGCCGCGGCCGAGGAGCTATCCGACTGGGCCGAGCAACTCTCCGAGAGCGAGCTGCGGGCCCTGCGCGATCCGCGCAACTGGGTCCGCCCGGTCGTCGCCGTCGGCGCCGGCGGCATCGCCACCGGCGCCTTGGTGCTGCTCGAGCTGCGCCGCCGCAGCAAGCAGCAGGGCGAAAGCGGCCTACGGTCCCTTGCCGGCGGCCTGCGCTCGCGGCTCTAGCCGAGCCGCTGCGCGGGAGGCGCGCCGCCTCGGGGTGCCCACCGCGGCGGCGAGGCCGAGCAGGCCGACCGCCAGATGCAGGAAGTCGTCGCCACGGTTGGCGGGAAGGAAGCCGAGGACGGCGTCGCCGGCGCCGATCGCGAAGCCCCAGATCGCCAGGCCCGTGTAGAGGAGGCCGACCCCGAGCGCGTACTGTCGCGAGGCGTAGCCGGCGAGCAGCAGGCCGAGCGCGCCCGTGGCGATGTGGAACAGGTTGAGCCAGGCATTGACCCGAAGCGCGCCGAGAGCCGCTTCGACGGTCCCGGGGGCGCCGAAGGAGGCGCTGTAGAAGAACCCGACGATGCCGAGGACGACGAGCAGCGCGCCGGTCACGGTCGCGTAGAGACGGGCGGGGCTGGGGGCCTCCATCGGCGCCGATTGTAGGCTGCCCATCTCGATGGCCCAGACTTGCTACCGCCACCCCGACCGCGAGACCGGCGTCTCCTGCTCTTCCTGCGGGCGGCCGATCTGCCCCGACTGCATGACCCCGACTCCGGTCGGGATGCGGTGCCCGGAGTGCACGCGGCAGCGGACGAAAGTGATTCGCAACCCGACCGGAACCCCCGGTCAGTTCAGTGCCTTCCCGGCGACCGCCGCTCTGATCGCGATCAACGTCATCGTCTATCTGGTCGAGATCGCTGGTGGGTCGGGCGGCATCAATAACCCCAGCGGCAAGATCGTCGTCAATCTCGGGCTCTTCGGCCCATTCGTCGCCGAAGGGGAGTGGTACCGGCTGGTGACCAGCGGGTTCCTCCACGCCAGCCTCTTGCACATCGGCTTCAACATGCTGCTCCTCTTCTTCCTCGGGCGGCTGCTGGAGCCGGCCTTGGGAACGGCGCGCTTCGTCGCCCTCTACTTCGCCTGTCTGCTCGCCGGATCGTTCGGGGCCCTGGTGCTGGATCCCAACGCCCTCACCCTCGGGGCCTCCGGGGCGATCTTCGGCCTGGCGGGCGCCACCTTCGTGATCGCTCGCGGACGCGGCATGGACGCTGTCGCGGGCGAGATCGGGTTCCTGATCATCTTCAACCTGGTCTTCAGCTTCACCGCCTCCAACATCAGCGTCGGCGGCCATCTCGGCGGCCTCGTGGCGGGGGTCATCTCTGGCCTGGCGATCGTCGCCGGGGAGCGGGGGAGGCTCGGGCGGAAGAGGCTGCCGGCCGAGCTGCTGCTGATTGCCGCCGTCGGCGCGATCGCCTTCGTCGGCGCCCTGGCCGTCGCTTGAGGCCGGCTCAGAATCCGCGAGAGGGCCTGGAAACCGGCGCCTGCAGCGCGATGAACGCGGTGTTGCCGGGAGGATCCATCAGGTCCGGGTGCAGCAGGTGGCAGAGCAGCTCGACGCCGTCGACCAGGCGCGGCCCCGGCTCGCTGAAGGCTGCGGTCGCATCGACCGCGAAGGCCCGGGTGGCGCCAAGGGATGCGATCCGCTCCCAGTGCTCCATCGCCTGCGCCTCGACGTCCCAAACGGAGCCGGTGGGCATCACGATGACGACTTCGGCACCGAGGCTCGAGAGCTCCCCCCAGCCGACGCTCGCCGGATTCAGCCCCGGGTCGCCGGCGACGTCCTCGCCACCGGCGATCGAGATCATCTCCGGGATCCAGAAGCCGCTCACCCTGGGCGGGTGGAGACCCTCCAGCGCGATCACGCGTGGACTGCCCGCCCCGGAGACCGCGGCGCGGATCGTCGCCAGCCGTCCCTCCAGCTCTCCACGCAGTTCGTGGGCGTGCTCTTCCATCCCGGTCGCCTCACCTAGGAGCACCACCTCTTCGAGCATCTCGCTGAGCGTTGCGACGCGCATTATTTGCTCAATATCGCATCTACGGGAAAAACCGCGAGTATGGGCAGCTATATTGCGTTCGCCGAATGGCCGCCGACGACGCTCCAGCCCGAAGTACCGGGCCGCATAGCCGATGAGCGTCCTCCTGCTCGTCCTCCTTCTGCTGTTGATCGCGATCAACGGCTTCTTCGTCGCTGCCGAGTTCGCGCTGGTGCGCAGCCGCCGTGGCAAGGTCGAGCAGCTGGCCGAGGAAGGCGAATCGGGCGCCGAGGCGGTGGTCGAGCAGTTGGACAAAATCGAAGAATCGCTCTCGGCTTGTCAGATCGGGGTGACGATCGCCTCGATCGGGATCGGCTTCCTCGGTGAGCCCTCGCTCTCGAAACTGATCGAGCCGCTCTTCGGCAACCTCTCCCACGGAGCTGCCGCGGCGCTCTCGCTGGCGATCGCCTTCGTCCTCGTCACCGCGGTCCACATCAGCATCGGCGAGCAGGTGCCGAAGATGCTGGCGATAGCCAACGCGGAGCGGACGGCGCGACGGGTCTCGCGGCCGCTGAACTGGTTCCGGGCCGCGACCGCCCCGGTGACGAAGGGCCTGAGCTGGTTCTCCAACCGGGTGGTCCGCATCTTCGGTGTCAACCCCGGTGACCTCGAGCAGCGGCACACCGCCGAGGACCTGAAGCAGATCATCGACAGCTCCAGCATGGGCGGCACCCTCGACCCCGGCGAGGCGGGGATGCTCGGCGGCGTCTTCCACCTGCACGAGCAGGAGGCGCGCGAGGTGATGACCCCGATCCCCGCCGTGATCACGGTCGACACCTCGGAGTCGGTCGAGTCGGCGCTGCGGCGCTGCGTTACCTCCGGCCACACTCGCCTGGTCGTGATCGAAGACGAGAACGCCGACCGGGTCAAGGGCATCGTCCACAACAACAGCCTCGCCCGGCTCTACATGAGCGACGGCCCCGAGGCCTCGATCGCGACGGCGATCCGCGACGCCCTGATCATCCCCGAGACGCGACCGCTCGACGACCTCCTGCATGACCTCCAGGTCCAGCGGACCTCGCTCTCGGTGGTCGTCGACGAGTACGGGCGGACGGTCGGGATCGTCACCGTCGAGGACATCCTCGAGGAGGTGGTGGGGGAGATCGAGGACGAGACCGACCCCCGCGCCGCGTCTCTGCGGCGGCTGACCAACGGCGACTGGTTCGTCCGCGGCCACGTCTCGATCGGCGACCTGGCCGACGCCGGGATCGAGCTGCCGGTCGACACCGATGCCTACAACTCGGTCGGCGGCTACGTCTTCGGCGAGCTCGGACGGCTGCCCAAGCGCGGCGACTCGATCGTCTCCAACGGCTACACGATCCGGGTCGAGGCGGTTCGCGAGAACCGCATCGAGGCGGTTCGGATCAGCAGTTCCGTCCGTCCTGCCGCCTAACTTCTCCGGGCAACCCGCGACCCGCCGAAAGTTGGAGGTAGCGCATGTGGGTTGTACGCCTGACCGACAAGCAGCTCGAGGTTCTGAGGGCGCTCCTGCGCTCCGAGGAGCATCTCGGCCCGGCGCTGAAAGGCTCGATCGAGGCACTCGATCTCGCTCGCTGGGACGAGTTACCGGAAGCCGAACTTCCCTGGGGGGAGATCGAGTCGATCGCCCGCCGCCAGGGGATCTCCGAGGCCGACGTCATCTGGGACGTCTGCGGGAAGAGAAAGGCGGCTAAGGCGGACCCCCCCCTCGCATAGCGTTGGGCTTAACTCAGCGCAGTGAAGGGGCGCCCGCAGGGTCGGTGATCGCCCTCGGGCGCGCGGCTGGACGACCGCCGTTGGCTTCGAGCCACGAGCGGATCGTCTTCGTGTAGCCCTGCACGTCGTCTTGGCCGTTGACGTGCAGCTGCACGAGCATCAGCAGCCGGTTCAGCCGCTCGCGGTTCTTGAGCGCGTAGCGGCGCGGATAGAGTGCCGCGGTGATCGGCCTGGCGAGCTGCTCCAGGGCGGAAGCGGTGAGCGGCATGTCCGCCGGACGCTCGGAGGACCGTCCGCGGCGGGCGAACTGCCTTTCGATGATCGGGTCGTTGACGGCGATCCAGCGATCGAGGCTCTCGTTCTCGGCGGCCCTCGCGGCGCGCACGAAGGCACCCCAGAAGGACGGGCCGGTGAGCGCGCCCTCGGCGCGCTCACGGAGTTCTGCCAGCTCCTCGCTGGGGCTGTTTCGTATCTCCTTGGCGAGCAGGCGCTCAAGCGCATGCCGCAGGTGCCACTCGCACTGGTGAAGCTCGGCGGCGGGCCAGCGTGCCTCGATCGCCCGCAGCATGCCGCCGTGGGCGTCGCAGACGATTCGCTTGGGCTCGCCGGGCAGCGCGCCGAGGAAGGCGCTCCAGTTGACCGGGTGCGCGCTCGCGAACGCCTCCGCGCGCCAGAGCCGGGGCTTGCCGGCCCGGTAGCCGACGGCGCAGAAGACATCGAAGGCGACGCGGCCGGCGGGGATCCGCTTGCCCTCGGCGTCCAGGGCGCGGACCCGGAAGGGCAGATGATCGAGCAGCAGCGATCCCTCCGGCGGCCAGAAGGTGGGCTCTTGGGGCTCAAAGACGACCGGAGCGAAGACCTCGACCCAGTCGGCGACGAGCTGGCCGTGGTCTGACTCGCGCAGCTCGCCGGTCTCGGGGTCGACGCGGAAGCGGCGGGCGCGGTCGCGGGCAATGCGGGAGGCCTGCATGTAGGTGGCGCCGGCGCCGACCGCCGTGAGCGCCTCGGCGATCCCGCGGGCGACGAAGTGGTAGTTGCGCGGCGCCTTCGGGCCCTCGTGGCGCTCGAGCTGGCGCTCGCAGTGCTCGCAGTCCTCATGCCAGGCCTCCTCACGGGGCAGGAGCTCGGTGAACGCGTGCGGCTTGCCTCGCCGCGGCGAGCACTTGTAGCGCTGGCGGCGGTGGCCGGGCTTGCCGTAGGTGCCGTCGAGCTTTACCCGCGAGCCCACGTGCTCAGACCTCGGGCACTTCACCGTCGCTGCGCTTGATCTCGGCACTCATCGAGGCTGGCACCAAGGCCGGACAGTTAGCCCAACGCTATGCGAGGGGGGGAGGCGGACTAGAAGCGCGCGTCAGTCATAGGAGTAGAAGCCGGCCCCCGACTTCCTTCCCAGCTTCTCTTCGCCGATCATCTCGACGATCAGGCCTGGCGGCTTGTGGGCCGCCTCGCTGGAATCGGCGTAGAGGGCGTCACCGATCGCCTCGGCGACATCGAGCCCGACGAAGTCGAGCAGCGCCAGCGGGCCCATCGGGTGGCCGGCTCCGAGCTTCATACAGGCGTCGACCTCGCCGGCCTCCATGCCGGTCCGCTCGACCATCCGCACCGCGTCGAAGAGGTACGGGAAGAGCAGTCGGTTGACGACGAAGCCGGCCTGGTCGGGGACCTCGACCGCGGTCTTTCCCAGCGCCGCGCACCAGGCGAGCGCCTTCTCGCGCGCGCCCTCGGCGCCGTCGGGGATGCAGACCTCGACCAGCTGCATTCGCGGCACCGGGTTGAAGACGTGGAGGCCGAAGAGCCTCGGGGTCCCGGCGGCGGCGGCGATCTCGGCGATCCCGAGCGAGGAGGTGGTGGTCGCCAGATCCGCCTTGGGGCAGGCGGCGTCGATCGTCGCCAGCAGCTTCCCCTTGGCCTCGAGCTCCTCGACCACGGCCTCGACGACGACGTCGCACTCGGCCAGGTCGGCCGGGTCGGTCGTTACCCGCAGGCGCGAGGGCTCGGCCCCCTCGATCTTGGCGCAGGCTGCGACGACTTTCTCCTCGGCGCGCCAGGCGGAAGCCTCGCTACGGGCGAGCAGGATCGTCTCCGCGGTGGTGGTCGAGACGGCGGCGAGACCGGTGGCAATTGCCCCGCTCCCCGCGATCCCCGGACTTTCGTACCCCTGGTGAGTGCTCATTGGCCGGGGTTCCTATCACGCTCCCGTAGGATCATGAAGCGTGCCTGATAAATCCGGCTGACTAACCAGTCGGCCGACCAATGGAGGGCTTGAGATGGAGAACGGCAAAGGAAGCTTCGGAGGCCGCGAGGTCGTAATCGTCGAGGCGACTCGGACGCCGATCGGCCGCGGTCATCTCGAGAAGGGCTACTACAAGGACCTGCATCCCTCCAACCTGCTCGCCAAGGTCTACGGCGATCTGTTCGAGCGCAGCGGCGTCGATCCGGCCGAGACCGGCGACGTTATCGCGGGCTGCGCCCAGCAGTTCGGCGAACAGGGCCTCAACGTCGGCCGCAACGCCTGGCTCGAGGCGGGGCTGCCGGTGGAGGTGCCGGCGACGACGATCGACCGCCAGTGCGGCTCCGCCCAGCAGGCGGTCAACTTCGCCGCGGCGCTGATCGCCACCGGCGTCCACGACGTCGCGATCGGCTCCGGCGTCGAGCACATGGGCCACGTCTCCTTCGCCGACGGCTTCGACGTGATCAAGGAGCACGGCTCGCCGTTCTCGCCGGAGCTGCTGGCGCGCTACGACCTGATCCCGCAGGGCCTCTCGGCCGAGATGATCGCCGACAAATGGGAGATCCCCCGTTCCGAGCTCGACGAAATCGGCCTGCGCTCCCAGCAGCTCGCCGCCAAGGCCACGGAGGAGGGTCGCTTCGAGCGCGAGATCGTGCCGATGCAGGTCAACGGCGACACCTACATGACCGACCAGGGCCTGCGCGAGACCACCCTGGAGGGCCTGGCGAACCTGAAGCCGGCCTTCAAGGAGGACGGCAAGGTCACCGCCGGCAACTCCTCGCAGGTTTCCGACGGCGCCGCCGCGGTGATGCTGATGGCGCGTGAGAAGGCCGACGCGCTGGGGCTGAAGCCGCGGGCGCGGATCTTCGACCAGACCACGGTCGGCGTCGACCCGGTGATCATGCTGACCGGGCCGATTCCCGCCACCCGGAAGCTGCTCGAGCGCAACGGGATGAAGATGGGCGACATCGACCTGGTCGAGATCAACGAGGCCTTCGCCGCCGTGCTCGCCGCCTGGCGCCGCGAGCTCGACCCCGACATGGACCGGGTCAACGTCAACGGCGGCGCGATCGCGCTTGGCCACCCGCTCGGTTCGACCGGCGCCCGGCTGATCACGACCCTCCTGCACGAGCTGGAGCGCACCGACAAGGAGATGGGCCTGGTGACGATGTGCTGCGGTGGCGGTCTCGGGACGGGAACCCTGATCCAGAGGATCTGACTCCGTCTGACGACCTCAGATACGGGTAGTTTGCGCGTTCATCAAGTCCAAACACTCGAACTAGGGGAGATCAGTTGAGTAAGCGACTCATCGCGGTGCTAGCCGGCATCGTCGCCATCGCCGTCATCGCCGCGGGCTGCGGGAGTAGCAGTAGCGGCAGCACCAGCAGCGAAAGCAGTTCTTCGCTGACCAAGGCCGAATTCATCAAAGCGGCCGACGCGGTCTGCGAAAAGGGCAACGAAAGCATCACCGGCGAAGCCGAAGAATTCGCCGAAGAAAACAACATCGACACCGAAAAGCCGACGACGGCTGAGCAGGAAGAAGTCGTCAGCGAAGTCGTCGGACCCGCGATCCGCCAGCAGGCGGAAGACATCAGCGCCCTCGGCGCGCCGAGCGGCGAAGAGGCAGAAGTGGAAGCGATCGTCGAAGCGGTCGAAGCCGGTGCCGAAGAAGCTGAAGAAGACCCGGGCTCGCTCGTCGAAGGCGAAGGCGGCGGGCCGTTCGCGGAAGCCAACAAGCTCGCCAAGGCGTACGGGTTGAAGGTCTGCGGCGGGGAATAGCTCCAGCCGCGTCGGAGTTGCGGGAAAGGGGCGCCGGGAGGCGCCTCTTTCTCTTTCCGAAAGCGCCTTCTGGCTGCCCGGCCAGGCGCCCTATATGCTCCGCGATCGATGGACTTGACGCTGTCGCCATCGGAGGAGGAGTTCCGCGACGAGGTTCGCACCTGGTTGCTGGAGAACAACCCTGGGCCCGAGCCCGAGGGCGGCCTCGACGAAGTGATGACCTTCCGCCGCGAGTGGCAGCTGAAGCTGCACGCGGCCGGGTGGGCCGGGATCTCCTGGCCGAAGGAGTACGGCGGCCGCGGCGCGACGATGATCGAGCAGGCGATATTCGTCGGCGAGGCGGCGCGCCAGGAGGCCCCCAGCCCGGCCAACGTGCTCGGCCTGGCGATGGGCGGCCCGGTGGTGATCGCCCATGGCACCGACGAGCAGAAGCAGCGCTACCTGGAGCCGATCCTGACCGGCGATGAGATCTGGTGCCAGGGCTTCTCCGAGCCCGAGTCCGGCTCCGACCTCGCCTCGCTTAAGACCCGCGCGGTCAAGGACGGCGACGAATGGGTGGTCAGCGGCCAGAAGGTCTGGACCACGTTCGCCCAGTACGCGAAGTGGTGCATGCTCGTCGCCCGCACCGCCCCCGACGCCCCCAAGCACCAGGGCCTCACCTACTTCCTGATGGACATGGATCAGGAGGGCGTCGAAGCAAAACCGCTGGTCCAGATCACGGGCGAGGGGGAGTTCAACGAGGTCTTCATGGATGAAGCGCGGATCCCCGAGGAGAACGTCGTCGGCGGCGTCGGCAACGGCTGGGGCGTGGCGATCACGACGCTGATGAACGAGCGCGCCGGCCTCGCCTTCGGCGCCATCTCCCAGATCCAGAACAGCCTCGGCCGGCTCGCCAAGCTCGCCAGCGAGGTCCGCACCAACGGCGGCTCGGCGGCCGACGACGCCTATTACCGCCAGCGGATCGCCCAGCTCCACATCGAGGCCGAGGCGATGCGCCTCAACGCCTATCGCGGCCTGACCAAGACGATGCAGTCCGGCATTCCCGGGCCCGAGGGTTCGCTCGGAAAGTGGCAGTGGGCCGACATCAACCAGGGACTGACCGAGCTGGCGCTGGAGATCGAGGGGGTCTACGCGCCGCTCTCGCGCGGGGCCGAGCAGGCGATCGACAACGGCGCCTGGCAGTACGGCTTCCTGCGTTCGCGCGCCAACTCGATCGAGGGCGGCACCACCGACATCCTCAAGAACATCATCGCCGAGCGCGTGCTCGGCCTGCCGAGGCTGCGCTAGCGGAATCTGACTCATGTACTTCGATCTCACCGACGAGCAGCAGGCGATCAAGGCGACCGCGCACGACTTCCTCGCCTCGCGCTTCAAATCCGAGCGGATCCGCGAGCTCGCCGCCAGCGAGGACGGCTTCGACGCCGCCGGCTGGGGCGAGATGGCCGAGCTCGGCTGGACCGGCCTGGCGCTGCCGGAGGAGTGGGGCGGCCAGGGACTCGGCATCGTCGAGCTCGCCATCCTCTTCGAGGAGATGGGCTACGCGCTGGCGCCCTCGCCGCTCTTTTCGAGCACGATCGTCGGCCTGGCGCTGACCCTCTGCGGCTCCGACGACCAACGCGACCGCTACCTGCGGCCACTCGCCGCCGGCGAGCGCCGCGGCAGCCCGGCGCTCTGGGACGCCGGCTCGCCGGCCAGCCCCGGCGAATTCACGATGGAGGCCAAGGCCGACGGCGACGGGATCGTCCTCGACGGCGTCAAGACGATGGTCGCCGACGCCGCCAGCGCCGACTTCTTCGTCGTCGCCACCGCCGACGGACGCCGCCACCTGGTCGAGCGCGACGCCGAGGGCGTCAGCGTCACCGCCGAACCTTCGATCGACCTCACCCGCCGCTTCTCCTCGGTCGGGCTCGACGGCGTCCGCGTCGCCGCGGCCGACACCCTGCCGGGAGAGGCCGCCGACTACTTCCCGGTCTTCCACCGCCTCTGCGTGGCCCTCGCCGCCGAGTCGACCGGGATCGCCCAGCGGACGATGGAGATGGCCGTCGCCTACGCCAAAGACCGGCAGCAGTTCGGCCGGCCGATCGGCGCCTACCAGGCGGTCTCGCACCGCTGCGCGCAGATGCTGCTGGAGACCGAGAACGCCCGCTCGACCGTCTACGGCGCCGCCTGGGCCGCGGACGCCGAGCCGGAGTCGCTGCCGCTCGCGGCGTCGATGGCGAAGGCCTACGCCTCCGACGCCGGCTGGCGGGTGCCGAACGCCTCGATCCAGGTCCACGGCGGCATCGGCTTCACCTGGGAGCACGACCTCCACTTCTTCCTCAAGCGCGGCCGCGCCAACGCGGCGATCTTCGGCGACGCCAAGTGGCACCGCGAACGGGTCGCGGACGCCGTGCTCGCGCCGGCCCCCGACCCCGCGGCACTCTGAGCTCGACCGCGATGAGCGCGCTCGACCGCGTCTCCGTCGCCGCGATCGGCAACTCGGTGGCCGACCTCGAGGCGGAGACGCTGCGAGCCGAGGCCGCTGGCGTCGAGTGTGTCTGGGCGCCGGAGCTGTTCCGCAGCGCCGTCACCCAGGCCTCCTACCTGGCGGCGAAGACCGAGAAGATCGACGTCGCCACCGGCATCGTCTGGGCCTTCACCCGAAGCCCCTTCATCCACGCGATCACCGCGCTCGACATCGACGAGATGTCCGGCGGCCGCTTCCGCTTCGGGATGGGGGCGGGGGTCAAACGCCTGAACGAAACCTGGCACAACGCCAACTACGGCAAACCGGCGCCGCACCTGCGCGAGGCGATCGAGGCGACGCGCCTGATCATGCGCCAGGCCAGCGCCGGCGAGCCGATCCGCTACGAGGGCGAGTACTACGACATCGACATCAAGGGCTGGGTGCGCCCGCACCAGGCGCCGCGAGAAGCCGTTCCGATCTACACCGCTGCGGTGCAGGGGGGGATGGCGCGGATGGCCGGCGACGTCGCCGACGGGCTGATCGGCCACCCGATCCAGAGCCTGCGCTGGATCGACGAGGTCGTCGTCGACGCCTTCGAGGCCGGCCTGCGCCGCTCGGGCCGCGAGCGCAAGGACTTCGACTACCTGCCGACCGTCTGCTGCGCGATCGACGACGACGAGGGCCGGGCGATCGAGATGGCCCGTCGCACGATCTCCTTCTACGCGACCGTCAAGACCTACATGCCTCTCTGGGAGATGCACGGCTTCGCCGACAACGCCGTCGCCGCCGGCGACGCCTTCCGTCGCGGCGACCTCGCCGCCGTGCCGGCGGCGATCAGCGACGAGATGGTCGAGACCTACTGCGCGGCGGGGCCGCTCGACAAGGTCCGGGCCAGGGTGGAGGCCACCGCCGAGCGCGCCGACGGCCTCTTCCTCACCCCGCCGACCTACTTCATCTCGGCCGAGGAGCTGGGCGAGTTCCAGGGCCGGATCATCGACGCCTTCGGCCCCACCGCCTGACCGCGCCGCCGGAATCCCGGCAGCTCGAGGTCCTCGACCGCGTGGGCGAGATCCCGGAGGGGTTCGTCCGCACCTACGGCGACGTCTCGCCGGGTGCGCCCCGCTTCGCCGGCTCGGTCCTCTTCGGCGTCGACGAGCCGGACCTGCCGTGGTGGCGGGTCGTCCGCGCCGACGGCTCCCTCGCCAAGGGCGCCCGTCAGCGCCGGCTGCTGGTCGCCGAGGGCGTGCCGTTCCGCGGCGAGAGGGTCGACATGAGCGTCGCCCGGATCAGCGCCTGAATCCGGATCGGCCCGGCGCGCGCATCGGTGGCGCGCCGGGAGTGCGTTCCGACTACGGACAGACGACGATCAGGTGGAAGTCGGCGTCTTCGTTGGCACCGGCTTTGTCCCTGGTGTGGACTTCGACCGCGTTCGGGTTGGCGGGCGAGATGTTCGTCTGCGCGTAGCCCGAGCTGGGCACCGTCGTGCCGGCGTTGTTGCGCGCGGCGATGTTCGCGCAGCCCGAGACGTTGACCGGGAAGATCACGTTGACGGCTCCGCCACCCTCGGCCGCGGTGATGCCGGCGTCGCTGGCCCGGGCGAGCGTGGCGTTGCCGGGACTCGCGGGGTTGTTGACGACGGCCCAGTAGGTGTGCGCGGCGCGCTTGGCCGAGGGTACGACGCCGAGCTTGTTGACGTTGATCTGGTAGCCGGTAAGCGTCTTCTGCTTCAGCTTTCCGCCGCCGATCGACTGCTTCTGAATCGAGCCGCCGTTGATCGACTGCGCCGCGTAGGCGGTGCCGCCGAGGGCGACGACGAGGGCGAGAATCGCGACGACCATCGATGCCGACGGACGCCTGTTCTTGAGGGTGCTCATCTGGACTCCCTTCCAGTTGGGGCTGTCTGGGACCTACCCCCAGGGTGAGCGCGCAATCCGGTCGCTTCGCTGCGGGGTAGTCGAAACCAGGTAAACCCGGGGAGGGAGGAAAGATGCGCGGCGGGGCTCACTCGCCGCCGAAGAAGGCCAGGCGCGCCAGGTGGACGAGCCGGCCGGCGGCGGCCCCGAGGCGATGGATCAGGCCTTGGAGCCCGGTGCTGGGCCCGAAGAGGGAGAGCTGTGCGGTCGTCGGGCGGCCCTGCCCGTCGACGACCGCGAGGGAGACGTCGTAGTGCTTCTGGGGCTCGAGCTCGATCCGGCTCTGGAGGCTGCCCAGGACCACGGTCCTGAGGCCGAAGCGAAAGGTGTGGGGTGGGACGTCGGGCTCGTCCTCGGAGTTGACGGTTGCGACCAGCCGCCGCGGCGGTTCGGGCATCTTCGAAAAGTCGAACTCCAACAGCAGGCGGTTGCGCCGCCGCCGCGCCCACAGCTTCGGTTCGTCCGGACGGGGCGCGCCCGGTGGGGTCACCGCTTCCTTCTCCAGCAGCTTCTCCGGCTCGTCCCACTGCTCGTGCCGGCACGGTCCGCCGGGCCCCTTGGCACCGGCCCTGGCGCCGCCCCAGAAGCCGGGCCACTCGAGCCACCTCGGCGGCTCGTCGCCGACGATCTCCAGCCGTGGCTCGACCTTCGGGTGGCGCTTGCCGTCGGTGACGTCGTAGAAGGCGGTCGGGTGGTAGCCGGCGGTGAAGAACGACGCGTGAGAGCCACGGCCGACATAGACGACGGGCCGCCCCTCATCCTTCTCCACGTCGGCCCAGGAGCGGACCTCACAGAAGGCATGCTGGGCGTAGACGGCGATTTCCGGCTCCGACCCGCCCCCCTCCAGCCGCAGCTGGACCATCTCCCAGTCGCCTTCGTGGACATCGATCCCCCAGGCCAGCTGGTAGTCGTTGAGGAAGTAGAAGAACCAGTACTGGAGCCAGAGCCGGCCATGCGAGCGGACCGCTCGCCCGTAGACGACGTTGCGGAACTCGGGGTGCGCGCGCCTCAGCGCAACGTACTGCTCGCCGTAGTCGTCCTGCTCGGATTCGATCAGGTCACCCTCCTCGACCTGATTGCCGTCGGCGTATCTCTCCTTGCCGAGGAGGTCGAGCGAGAGCTCGTGGCCAGCGCCGATCCTCACCGCTTCGCCGCCCGCCCGGCGCAGCTTGTTGTGGGGGTTGCCGGTCCACTCCCCGGCGGAGTCGGCGAAGTAGGACTCGAGTGAGTCGTAGCGCATGCGCGGCTGGAAGCGCCCGAGCAGATCCGCGGCGGCTTTCGTCGCGGCCATCAAGCGCCCTCCGGAGCGCCGCGCCAGTAGCCGGACAGCAGGCGCAGCGCGTTCCCGGAGCAGATCCGCTCGCCGTCCTCGAGCCCGTAGCGCGACTTCAGGGCGCGCTCGAGTCGGCTCATGTCGCGCATGTCCTCCAAACCCGGGAGCGTCGGCTTGATGAAGCCGTCGAGGTCGGAGCCGATGCCGGTGTGGTCATGGGATCCGAGGATCGCGTGGATCCGGTCGACGTGCTTGCAGAGCGTCTCGACCGACGCCTCGAAGCGACTCTTCCTGGTCAACCGTGGCCTGCGCCTTGCGCTTGGCTGAGCTGGGAATTCGTCCTCGATCTGGTGTCTGGCGAAGATCAGCCCGATCACTCCGCCACGCTTGCCGATCCGTTCGACCGTCGCGGTGTCCAGCATGTATTCCTGTCTGCCGAACCGGTAACCGGCGTGGGTGGCGAGAACCGGGACAGTGCCCTCGGGATCGAGGTCGTCGAGCAGGGCGAAGGTGTCCTCGATCGAGTGCCCGCTCATGTGGGAGACGTCGATCAGCACCCGCCTGTCGACCATCGCCCGGACGGCCGCTCGGCCCAGCGCCGAGAGCCCCTCGTCAGGTTGGGGGAGCAAGTGACGGTACTCGTCGTCGGTCATGAACGGGAGCGCGGGAGCGTCGGTGGCGACGTCCCTCCAGATCAGGTGCGCCAGGGTGATGTAGGCGACGCCGCGGTCTGCCAGTAGGCCAACCGCGGCACTCACGGCATCCGGGGTGGGACCGAGGTGAAAGCCGCCCTCCACGCAATGGACCAGGCCGACCTTGCCGCTCTTGATCGTCGAGCTGAGCCGATCCGAGCGGGTCACCACGAGGGCGTCCCCCGGGTGAGCTTGCGTTACGTGTTCCTCGACCGTCGCCAGCTGGCGCTCCAGCGCCTCGATGTAGGCCGCCCCCGGCTTCGCCCCTCCGAGTACGTCGACCTCGTCGAAGAACGAGTAGAGGACGGAGAGCGCCACCCCGACGCCGCCCTCCCGCATGTAGGCGATCCTGACCCGCGGGCCCGAGAAGAAGGAGCGGTAGTTCTTGACGCGGCTGGCGAGCCCGATCAGCGTTGCGAAGACTCGGTCGCGCCAGTGGAGGCGGTCCCGGTGTGACATCAGCAGCCGCCACACGCTCAACCTCTTCCGGCCGATGACGTGCATCGGATAGTGAGCGTGGAGGTCGATGATCATCCGAGGCTCATTACACACCAGGTCTCGAGGTCGGGCAAGAACACCCGACTGCCTATCGGTCGAGTCGGCGAGGACGACCGCAACGGAGAGGGACGCCAGGCGTCCGTGGGGCCCGAGCCTAAGCGGGCAGCGCGGCGGCGAAGCGCTCGAAGGCGGCGATGTCGGTCACCGCCGGACCGTGACCGGGGAGGATCAGCGACGGCTCGAGGTCGGCGAGCTTGCGGATCGAGCGCCGGTTCTCGGCCGGGTCGTAGGTGAAGATCGGCGGCGGCTCCCTGATCCCGGGCAGACCGGTCGCGTAGCTCATGTTGCGGATCACGTCGCCGCAGATCGCCACCCGGTCGGACTCGCGGAAGAAGATCACCTCGCCGCGGGCATGGCCCGGGGCGAGGACGACGCGGAAGCCGGCGACCTCGTCGCCCTCGGTCAGGACCCGGTCGACCTTGTAGGGAGGGCCCTGCCAGATCTTGCGGATCATCGTGTTGACCGGGTTGCCCGGCGCCGCCTCCTGCATCGGGCGCTTGCCTTCCATTGCCTCGACGTCGTCGGCGTGGCAGGCGAGCGGGACGCCGCGCGCTTCGCAGAGGTCCTTGGCGACGCCCTGGTGGTCGGGGTGGGCGTGGGTCAGCGCCAGCAACGAGATCTCGACCCCCTCGAGCTCGGCGAAGATCCGCCGCCGGTCCCAGCGCCTGCCGGCGTCGATCAGGACGTCCTCGGCGAGGTAGACGTTGATGCTGGGAGCCGGGAGCTCCTTCAGCCGCCAGACCCCGGGAGCGAGGTACTTCAATGCCCGATGCCCAGGGTGCCGCGGGGGTCGCCGCTGTGCTCGGCCAGCTCCTCCAGGCGGGCGATCTTCCCTTCGCCTTCGAGCCGGGCCGGGTGCTCCGCGGGCAGCGGCTCGATCAGGCGGCGGATCCGGTTGCGGACCTGGAGCGCGAAGTGGGGGGTGGAGGCGCCGGCGAGGGCGCGGATGTCCTCGGCGGTGACCTCGTGGGCCTCGCCGAGCAGGGCGGGGGTCTCGGATTCGCTCACTGTTCGCCGCCGATCTTGGCCAGTTCGGCCAGCCCGTTGACTTCAGCCTGCTGGTTCACGTCAATGGCCTCCTGGTCGCCGATCACCCACACGTGGTTGTAGAAGGCGCGGGTCGGGTTGGTGGTGTAGCCGGGCTTCACGTCGAGAAAGTAGCTGCGCAGTTCCGCCGGGACCTTAGCGGCGCTGTCGGTGAGCAGCAAAGGGCCCCAGGTCCCGGAGCCCGAGAGCGGCGCCGCCACGGCCGCGTCGATCGGCGAGTCGCTGCGGGCGAGGACGAAGCCGTGGCCGGGGTCGTTGACGTTCCAGCCGAAGTCGCCGTCGCCGTAGCGGGCGAAGGCGATCGCGTTGGCGACCGGGTTCTCACCGGAGATCCGCTTCACCCGCGGGTCGACCTTGGCGATCTTGCGGAGTACGTCCGAGGAGATCGCCGAGGACGGCCCCAGCACGAAGATCGGCAGGCCGGTGTGGCGCTTCAGCGCGGTTTCGGTGACCGCCGGCAGTTCGTCGCTGTCGGCGAAGAGCACCGGGTCGCCCGAGCGCGCGGCCCAGGCGGCCGCCGGAATCGCGATTTCAGGGTCGGTGCTGGGGGCGATCAGGATATGGGCGGGGGCGGAGTCGAAGAGGCGGTCGCGCAGCTTCGCGATCGCCGCCGCCTCGGCCGCGCCCGGGCCGGCGGCGACCTTCGTCGCCTTGGTCCCGCTCGGGACCCCGACGTCGCCGATCGCGAACGCGGCGGCACCGCCGGTCGCCGGGTCGCCCTGCGGGTCGAGCGCGCCCAGTGCTTCGGAGGTCGGGTCCGGCACCCCGTCGGGGTTGGAGATCAGCAGCGGCGCCCGTACCGGCGCCGCCATCAGCACCGCGGCGGCGATCGCTCCCTGCCAGTCCTCTTCGCCGACCAGGGTCACCGCCTTCGGTCGCTGGCTCGGATCGGTCGAGGGGAACACCGCAAGTGCCACCGCGGCCGCGTTGGAGGCGGGGTCGGAGGCACCGATCCGGGTCGTGTTGTTGGTTGCGAAGGCGGGGTAACCGAGCTGTTCGGAGGTCTGGGAGGCCGGGGTCTCGGGCGCGGATCCCGCCGTGGCGGGCGCCGGCGCGGGGGCCGGACCGGCGGACTGGGAGGCGCTCTTGGAGCCACCGCTGCCGCCGAGCACCGCGGCGACGATGAAGGCGATCGCGACCAGGACCAGGGCGGCGAGCAGCTTCGGCGTCAACGGCATCGGTTTGCGCCGTCGCCGCTTGGGCTTGGGCTCGGGCCGGGGGCGTTTGGTTCTCGGGGTGGTGGGCGCCGGGGGAACCGGTCCGGGGCGCGGGCCGGCGGGTTTGGCTTCTGGCCTTGCCGGCAGGCCGCTGGTCTCGGCCTGCGGCTCGGGCTCGGGCGGTTTCGGCGCCGGCTCGTCGGCGTTGATCGGTCGGTCGGCGCTCACCGCCGGAACGCTACACGGGGGCCTGTCGAGTTGGTCCCGGATCTGCCCGGGCTGTCAGACACTCTGCCCGATTCGTCAGCTACAGTTGTGGGGACTGGCTGACTGACCAGTCAATCGGTCCACGTCGAGGAAGGAACCCATGAATTTCGAACTTAACGAGGAGCAGCTCGAGTTCAAGGCCCGCTGCCGGAAGTTCGCCCGCGAGGTGATTCGTCCCGCCGCGCGCAAGCACGACGAAGAGGAGAGCACCCCCTGGGAGGTCGTCAAAGAGGCGCGCCGCCAGGGCCTGCAGGGCATCGAGCATCTGCAGAGCACGGCGATGGACGGCGACGGACAGATGGGCGCGATCGCCGCCGAAGAGATGCACTGGGGCTGCGCCGGTATCGCACTCGCGATCGCCGGCTCCGGTCTTGCCGCGGCGGGCATCGCTGCGACCGGCACGCCTGAGCAGATCGGGTACTGGGTGCCGGAGTGCTTCGGCACCGGCGATGAGATCAAGCTCGGCGCCTACGCCGTGACCGAGCCGCAGGCGGGCTCGGACGTCAAGAGCCTGAAGACGACCGCCAAGCGCGACGGCGACGAGTTCGTCCTCAACGGCACCAAGGTCTTCATCACCAACGGCGGCATCGCCGACGTCCACGTTGTCGTCGCCACCGTCGACCCGGAGCTCGGCACCGGTGGCCAGGCCTCGTTCGTCGTCGGCAAGGGCACCCCCGGCCTCAGCCAGGGCAAGAAGGAGTCCAAGCTCGGGATCCGCGCCTCGCACACGGCCGAGGTCGTGCTCGACGAATGCCGGATCCCGGTCGAGAACCTGCTCGGCGGCGAGGAGAAGCTGGCGAGGAAGCTGGAGCGCGCCCGCTCCGGCCAGCGGTCCCGCTCCGCCGACGCCCTGGCCACCTTCGAGATCACCAGGCCGATCGTCGGCGCCTCGGCGCTCGGCATCGCCCAGGCCGCTTACGAGTGGACCCTGGAGTACCTCGACGGTTGCTCCGAAGCAGGCGTTCCGATGCTGAAAACGCAGCGCATCCAGCAGACCCTCGCCGACGTCGCGACCGAGATCGAAGCGGCCCGCCTGCTCGTCCAACGAGCTTCGTGGATGGGCCGCAACGGCGTCCCGATGACCGGTGGCCAGGGCTCGATGTCGAAGCTCAAGGCCGGCGACGTGACGATGTGGGCGACGACGACGCTGATGGACCTGGTCGGCCCCTACGCCTGGGACACCGACTGCCCGCTGGAGAAGTGGTTCCGCGACGCCAAGATCTACCAGCTGTTCGAGGGCACGGCGGAGATCCAGCGGATGGTCATCTCCCGCATGCAAGCGCGCGAATACGCCGAGCGCTTCGAATATGGGGCCGAGATCGCGGCGAAGGCGATGTCGACCGAGGCGGCGAAGGAGCCGGTGCCGGCTTAAGCTCGGGTCGTGCGCCCGCAGGACCACGCAGGACATAGCCACGGCTTCGGCGCCCACGCGCTGGAAGCGCGGCGGGAGGACAGCCGGCGCCGGATGTGGGTGGCGTTGGGGATCAACGTCGTCCTGCTCCTCGCCGAGGCCGTCGGCGGCGTCCTCACGGGGTCGCTGGCGGTGCTCGCCGACGCCGGGCACGTGCTCTCCGACGTCGGCTCGATAGTCCTCGCGCTGATCGCCGCCCGCTTGGCCTCGATGCCGGCGACCGGCAACCGCACCTTCGGCTACCAGCGCTCCGAGGTGCTGGCGGCCCTCGTCAACGGGCTGCTCCTTGTCGCCGTCAGCATCGGGATCGCGATCGCCGCGATCGGCCGCCTCTCCGACCCACCGGGGATCGACGGCGCCGGCGTATTGGCGCTCGGCGCGCTCGGCCTCGCCGGCAACCTCGCTGCGACCCTGGTCCTGGCCCGCGGCCAGCGTCAGGACATCAACCTCGAGGGCGTCCTCCGCCACAGCGCCGCCGACGCGCTCGGTTCGCTCGGCGTTCTCCTCGCCGGCGCTTTCGTCCTCGCCGGCGGCTCCGACATCGTCGACCCGATCGTCGGCCTGCTGATCTCGGGCCTCGTCCTCGCCTCCTCCTGGCGCTTGATCAAGGAGCCGTTCGACGTGCTGATGGAGTCGGCGCCGGCCGACCTCGACGTCGACGGCATGGGCGCGGCGATCTGCCGCGAGGAGGGGGTGCGCTCGGTCCACGACCTCCACGTCTGGACCGTGACCGCGGGCTTCGGTGCGGTCGCCGCCCACGTAGTCGTCGCCCGGGGTGCCGACCGCGACCTGATTCGCCGCCGGCTCGAGCTGACCCTGGGCGAGCGGTTCGGGATCGAGCACACGACCCTGCAGATGGAGGAGGAGGCCGAGCAGGGCCTGCTGCGGGTCGAGAACGCCCAGGGCGGCGCCTGACCCGCAAGCCCGGTTGCAGGCCGCGGTCAGACGCCGAGCCGGAAATCGGCCTTGGCTAGCCTCGGAACGATGCTCTGGAACCGCTTCGCGGCGATCGCGCTGTCCGCCTTCGCCGCCTCTATCTGCGCCCTGCTCGTCTCCAGCCCGGCCGCGCCCGCCCAAGATCTCCAGTCCAAGCTCGAAGCCAAGCAGTCGAAGCTGGACGAAGTCCGCGAACGCAAAGGCGTGCTGACGAGCACGATCTCCCACTACGGCGATCAGATCGACCAGCTCACCGGCGAGGTCGCCGGCATCCGCACCCGTGAGGCCGCGGTCCGCGCCCGGCTCGCCGCCAAGCAGGCGGAGCTGAACGGCGCCGTCGCCGAGCTGGACGTCGCCGACGGCAGGCTCGAGAGGATTCGCTCGCACCTGAGGCGGGCGCTCGGGGCGTTGCGGAATCGTCTCGTCGCGATCTACGAGTCCGGCAGCCCGGACGTGCTCAGCGTCATCGTCGGTTCCAGCGACATCGGCGATCTCGCCGCCCGGGCGGAATACCTCGACCGCCTGCACGGGATGGACGAGGCGGTGGCGAGCCGCGTCCGCGACCTTCGCAACCAGGTCAGGCAGATCGTTACGCGCCTGCGCACCGCCAAGGACCGGATCGAGTCCGCACGCGACTCGATCGCCTCCGAAGAGCAGGCGCTCGCCAGCGCTCGCTCGGCGCTTCAGAGTCATCAGCAGGCGCTGGTCAGTGCCCGCGCCCACCGCGTCTCGGCGCTGGCGCAGATCCGCGAACACGAGGTAGAGCTGGACGGATCGGTGGCGGCGATCCAGGGCAAGATCGCGGCCCAGCTCTCCGCCACCGGATCGGCGCCTCTGCCGGCGGGACCGATCCAGGGCGGCAGCGGCGGCCTGATCTGGCCGGTCACCGGGCCGATCGCCTCCGGCTTCGGCTCCCGCACGATCAACGGAAGTTACGAGTACCACCCCGGGATCGACATCGCGGTCCCCGAAGGGACCCCGATCCGCGCCGCGGCGACGGGCACTGTGATCTTCACCGAGCCCGAGGCCAGCAGCGGCGGCTACGGCAACTACACCTGCATCGACCACGGCGGCGGGCTCTCCACCTGTTACGCCCACCAGAGCTCGTTTGCCGTCTCGGCCGGCCAGTCGGTCAGCCAGGGCGGGATCATCGGCTACACCGGTTGCACCGGTTACTGCCTCGGTCCCCACCTGCATTTCGAGGTACGCATAGACGGTGAGGTAACCGATCCGATGGGCTACCTTTAGCGATTGGGATGATCCGCCAGGCGCATACCTACATGGTGAGCGCGATGTCGGGGGCGGTACTGATCGCGCTCGCCATCGCGGTCTTCGTCGTGCTCGTCTCCGTCCAGGTCTTCAGAGACTGGCCGATCGCCGGCCTCGGCGACAGCGGCGGCTCGGCCGGGATCTCCGACGCCCGCGCGGCGCCTTCGTCCGCCGCCACGGCCAGTGGATCGGCCGCCAAATCGGCGTCCGCGGCGGCGGCCGCCGGGGCCGGAAATGCCGCGGGAAAGACCAAGCAGAGCGCCGCCGACCTCGCCGCGGTCAATGACGGCGGCGCCGCGCCGGCTGGGACGGGCGTGACCGAAGGGGGCGAAACCGGCAGCAACGGCGGCTCCGGCAACTCCACTCCCACCCCGGGAACGAATTCCCCGAGCCCGACCGCGGGCTCCCCGTCGTCGGGGCCGGGTGGTGGCAGCTCCTCGAGCAGTGGCAGCGGCTCCAGCGCGGCCTCCACTCCGTCGGCGAAAGTCACCGAAACCGTCAACAACACCGTCAACCAGGTCGACGAAACGGCGCTCGGCGGAACGCTCAACAACTCCGGCGTCACCGAAGTGACCGAAGGCGTCGTCAACGGTGTCGTCGGCCCCGAATCGACCGTCGGCAAAGTCGTCGACGAAACCGTCGGCACGGTCGGTGGCCTGCTGCACCCCAACCACTGACCGGGCTTTCTGCGCAACCGTCACAATGCCGGTCCGATGGCGGAGCGAGAACAGGCGGGGTCTGTCGCGAGCGGGGACCCGATCGTTGGTTCGGCGGTCTATCCGGTCGGCAGCCGGGTAAACGAGCGCGGCCACCTCGAGGTCGCCGGCTGCGACACGGTCGAGCTCGCGGCCGAGCTCGGGACCCCGGCCTACATCTATGCCGAGGACGACATCCGCGGACGCGCGCGTGCCTACCGCGAGGCGTTCGAGCGCCGTAGCGATGACTTCGAGATCCTCTTCGCCAGCAAGTCGCTGCCCTGCACCGCCGCCTACCGGCTCTTCGCCGAGGAGGGCCTCTCGGTCGACGTCGCCTCCGGTGGCGAGCTGCACATGGCGCTGCGAGCCGGTTTCGACCCCGACCGCATCCACATGCACGGCAACAACAAGAGCGACGAGGAGATCCTCTTCGCGGCCCGCTCCGGCATCCGCCACCTGATCCTCGACTCCTTCGACGAGATCGAGCGCTGCGAGCGGCTGCTCGACGAACCCCGGCGGGTGCTGATCCGGGTCACCCCCGGGATCAAGCCCTCGACCCACGACTACGTCCAGACCGGCCAGCTCGACTCGAAGTTCGGCTTCGGCCTCGAGGACGGGCTGGCGGCACGGGCGATCGAGCGGGTCCTCGCCTCCGACAACCTCGAGCTGGTCGGCCTCCACGCCCACATCGGCTCGCAGATCTTCGAGCTCGAGCCCTACACGCTGGCGATCCGCGCCCTCGGCGAGCTGGCCGGCGATTGGTGCAAGGTCGTCAACGTCGGTGGCGGGCTCGGGGTCGCCTACATGGCGGAGGACGAGCCGCCCTCGATCGACGCCTACGTCGACGTCAAGGTCCGCGGCATCGCCGAGGTCTTCGGCGACGGCGTGCGGATCCTGATCGAGCCGGGTCGCTCGCTGGTCGCCAACGCCGGCGTCACCGCCTACCGGGTCGGCACCGTCAAGGAGATCCCCGGCATCCGCACCTACGTCGCCGTCGACGGCGGCATGTCCGACAACATGCGGCCGATGCTCTACGGCTCCCGCTACGAGGCGCTTGTCGCCGACCGCGCCGCGGCGCAGCCGGACACGCTGGTGACGGTCGCCGGCATGCACTGCGAGTCGGGCGACATCCTCGTCCGCGACGCGATGCTGGCCGAGCCAGCGGTCGGCGACGTCCTGGTCACGCCGGCGACCGGCGCCTACGGCTACGCGATGGCCAGCAACTACAACGGCGTGCCGCGGCCTCCGGTCGTCTTCTGCCGCGACGGCGAGGCGCGGGTCGTCGTCCGCCGCGAGACCTACGACGACCTCACCAGCCGCGATGTCTGAACCTCCCAAACCGGTGCGGATCGGGCTGCTGGGGCGCGGCAACGTCGGCGGCGCCTTCGCCGAGCTGCTCGCCGAGCGCGCCGACGCGGTCGAGGCGGCGACCGGGCGCCGGCCGGAGATCTCCGGCGTCCTCACCCGCGAAGACGGCGACTTCGGCGCGATCCTCGAGCGCTCGGACCTGATCGTCGAGCTGATGGGCGGGATCGACCCCGCCCGCGACTTCGTCCTCGACGCGATGCGCGCCGGGCGGCCGGTGGTGACCGCGAACAAGCAGCTGCTGGCCCAGCACGGGGACGAGCTCTTCGCCGTCGCCCGCGAGGCCGGCGTGCAGCTCCGCTTCGAGGCCGCCGTCGCCGCCGTGATCCCGATCGTCCGCACGATCCAGGAGAGCTTCGGCGTGACCGAGATCTCGAAGGTCTTCGGGATCGTCAACGGGACCACCAACTTCATCCTCAGCGAGATGGCGGCGAGCGGCGCCAGCTACGAGGACGTGCTGGCCCAGGCGCAGGACCTCGGCTATGCCGAGGCCGACCCCAGCGACGACGTCAGCGGCGCCGACGCGGCGGCGAAGATGGCGATCCTCGCCCGCCTCGCCTTCCACACGCCGGTCACCCTCGCCGAGGTCTCCTATGAGGGGATCGAGGCGATCCAACCCGACGACCTCGCCTACGCCAAGGAGCTCGGCCTCTCGCTGAAGCTCCTCGGCGTCGCCGAGCGGCGCGAGGGTGGCATCAGCGTCCGCGTCTTCCCCTGCTTCCTCTATCGCGGCCACCCGCTGGCGCCGATCGAGGGCCCGTTCAACGCGGTCATGGTCGAGGCGCCGGCGATCAACGAGGTGACGATGTCTGGACCGGGAGCGGGGGGGCTGCAGACCGCCTCGGCGGTGCTCGGCGACGTCGTCTCGATCCTCGCCGGCGACGCCCCGGTGCACGAGACCCGGGTCGAGCTGCCGATCGTCGCCGACGTCACCTCCTCCTTCTACCTCTACCTCGAGGTTGCCGACCAGCCCGGAGTGTTGGCGCGGGTGGCGACGGTGCTCGGCGACAACGAGGTCTCGGTCAAGAGCGTCGTCCAGCGCGGGCTCGGCGACGAAGCGCGCCTGGTCATGGTCGTCCACGAGTGCCTGGAGTCGCGCTTCGCAACCGCCGTCGAGGCCCTCGGCAGGCTCGGCGATCTGCGGGCGCCGCCGCGGTCGATCCACGTGATCGAGGAGCAGTTCTGATGGGCTCTCGCCGATGACCTCGCTGATCGAGCGCTACCGCGACCGGCTCTCACTCGAGCCCGGCGACCCGGTCGTCAGCCTCGAGGAGGGTTCGACGCCGCTGATCGAGGCGTCGCGGCTCTCGGAGCGACTCGGCGTCCGCGCCTACCTCAAGTTCGAGGGCGGCAACCCGACCGGCTCCTTCAAGGACCGGGGGATGACCGTCGCGGTCTCGCGCGCCATGGGGCGCGGGGCGGAGGCCGTGATCTGCGCCTCGACCGGCAACACCGCCGCCAGCGCCGCCGCCTACGCGGCGCGGGCGGGGCTGCGCGGGGCGGTGATCGTCCCCGAGGGCAAGATCGCGATCGGCAAGCTCGCCCAGGCGCTGATGCACGGCGCCCGCGTGATCGCCCTGCAGGGCAACTTCGACGACGCCCTGACGATCGTCCGCGAGCTCGCCCAGAAGCACCCGGTCGAGCTCGTCAACTCCGTCAATCCGCACCGGATCGAAGGCCAGAAGACCGCCGCCTTCGAGGTCGTCGAGGAGCTCGGCGAAGCGCCCGGCGCGCTGGCGATCCCGGTCGGCAACGCCGGCAACGTCACCGCCTACTGGCGCGGCTTCCAGGAGGTCGGCACCGCCCCGATCCTCTACGGGTTCCAGGCCGAGGGGGCGGCGCCGCTCGTCGAAGGTCACCCGGTCGCCAACCCGGAGACCGTCGCCTCGGCGATCCGGATCGGCAACCCGGCCCGCTGGGAGGAGGCGATGACCGCCTTCACCGGCTCACGCGGGCGGGTCGCCGCCGTCTCAGACGATCAGATCCTCGACGCCTACCGCTGGCTCGCCGCCAACGAAGGCGTCTTCTGCGAGCCGGCCTCGGCGGCCTCGGTCGCCGGCCTGCTCGCCCACGGCCTGCCCGTCGCCGAAGACACCGCCCCGCCGGAGTCGGTCGTCTGCGTCCTCACCGGTCACGGCCTCAAGGATCCCGACACCGCCCTCGGCAAAGCGCCGGCCGTGGTCAACTGCGACAACGATCTCAGCGCCGTCGAGCGGGCCGTCTTCGATTGACCGCGCGCCACCGACTCGTCCGCGTCCCCGCCTCCTCGGCCAATCTGGGGCCGGGCTACGACGCGATGGCGGCGGCGGTGTCGCTGTACCTCGACCTGGAGGTGGAGGAGACCGGGGAGTTCTCACTCGACCCGGGCGGGCTCGACGTCTCGACCGGGCGCGAGAACCTCGTCGTCCGCGCCTTCGAGAGCCTGCACTCGGCCGACGGCATCGCCTTCCGGCTGCGCAGCGAGATCCCGCTCGCCCGCGGGCTCGGCTCCAGCGCCGCGGCGATCGTCGCCGGCCTCTTCGCCGCCGACCACCTCTTCGAGCTGGCGCTGACGCGGGAGGAGATGCTGGTTCGCGCGAGCGAGCTCGAGGGCCATCCCGACAACGTCGCCGCGGCGATCTACGGCGGCTTCGTCGTCTGCGGGGCCGGTGAGGGAGGGGCACCGCTGGCGGCCCGCTTCGACCCCCCGGACGGGCTCGAGGGCATCGTCGTGATCCCACCCGAGGAGGTCTCGACCAAGCTCGCGCGCGAAGCGATCCCGGCCGAGATCCCGCTCGCCGACGCCGTCGCCAACGTCTCCTCCGCGGCCCTGCTGGTGCTGGGGCTGCGGTCGGCCGACCTCGACCTCGTCTCCCGCGGCCTCGCCGACGCGATCCACCAGCCCCGCCGCCGCGGCCTCTACCCGCGCTCGATGGAGATCGTCGACGCCGCCGGCGAGCTCGGTGCGCTCGGGGCGACGATCTCCGGCGCCGGCCCGACCGTCCTCGCCTGGACCACCTGGCAGGAGGCCGGCAACGTCGCCGCCGCCCTGGAAGAGCGCTGTGCGGGGTGGGCCGAGGTGCGGCGCCTGCCGTTCACGCCCCAGGGCGCCGACGTGCCGGAGCTGTAAGCGAGGGTCGGGGCGTGAGGGAGGGTCGGGGCACGCCAACCCCACCACGCCAACCCCCACCACGGAACCCATGCACCGGATCGGCCAATTTGTCCGGTTCCCCGGCGGCGCGGATACGATCGCGTTCATGCAAACCATGCCGAAGTCGAAACTGATCGCGGCGCTCGTCGCCGTCACCGCGCTGCTAGCGCTCCCCGCCGCCGCCCAGGCGTCACTCACCTACGTGAAGGGGACCTTCAGCCCGTCCGTCTATGTGGCGAACGACGACGGCTCCGGTGCCCACAAGGTCGGCGCCGGCTACAGCCCCCACATGTCGCCCGACGGCGCCTCGGTCGCCTACTTTCACGAAGGCCCCGGCCACGCGGCGGAACTGAAGCTGGCCCCGGTCACCGGCGGCGCCGGCAAGACCCTGATGGTCGGCTGGCGGGATAGCTTCTACCTCGCCTTCTCGCCGAACTCGGAAGTGATCGCGGCGCTGCGCGGAAGTGAACTCGGCAAGCGCAAGCTGGTCCTGATCACCGTCGCCACCGGGGCGCAGAAGGTGATCGCGACCGGGTACTTCAGCGGCTTCAGCTTCTCGCCCGAAGGCAACGAACTCGTCTACGCCAAGGCGAATACCGAAAAGTACCCGCCCAAAAGCGACGTTTACCGGATTTCCGCAGCGGGCGGCAAGTCGGTCGCGCTGACCAAGGACCACAAGTCGATGAACCCGCTCTGGGGGCCGACGGGCAAGATCGTCTTCGTCAAGCAGCTCGACGCCAAGAAGCGTAAGTACGGGCCCAAGAACGAGCTCTACCTGATGAACGAACAGGGCAAGCAGGTCAAGCGCCTCACCCACACCGTCGTCGACCCGCTCCTGCAGGGACTGTTCCCGACCGACTGGTCCGCCAACGGTAAGCGGATCCTGGCCGAGTTCTCGGGCCAGGACACCAGCTACGCGGTCGGGGTCAACGCCGTCACCGGCGCCCAGAAGCCGATCGTGAAGAAGGACGAGATGGGCTTCGTCGCCACCGCTCTCTCCGCCGACGGCAAGACCGTGCTCGGCTGGGAAGGCGGCTTCGAACCGGGCACCAAGCACTACGTCGCGACGGTCCCCTTCACCGGCGGCAAACCGAAGTTGCTGGTCAAGAACGCCACCGAACCCGACTGGAGCCTCTGAGCTGAGCGATGGGTCGACTTACTCTCGGATAGCGGGAGGAAGTCGACCCGCCGTCAGTCGAGCAGGCCGACCTGGCGCAGGATCGAGACGCTGTCTGAGTAGACGTCCTTGCGCTTGACCAGGCCGCCCTCGAAGGGGATCGAGTCGATGCCGTCCCACTCGACCCGGCGGCCGGTCGGCTCCGCCGTCAGGTCGCCGCGGCGCATCGTCTTGGCGTGGGTCGCGGCGGCGGTCCATTCCTGCACCACCAGTCCCTCGTGGACGTAGAGGCGGCGGGTCGTGAACTCGATGTCGGGCCAGGTCTCGAAGATCGAGCCGATGTGAGGCCGCACGTCCTCTCCGCTCGCCGACTCGCCGGCGGTGTGGTTGTCGAAGACCATGTCGGGCGCGTGCATCGCCATGATCGCGTCGAGGTCGTGAGCGTTCCAGGCGTCGTTGTAGCGAGCGATCGTCTCCCTCAGCGCTGCCTCTGAATCCCTCGAATCGGCGCTCACGATCTCTCCTTCCAATCGGGACCGGGTCGGGGTATGGTCGCACTGAACATGGCCGCCGGCTACACGATCAAGCATCGCGACGAGTTCGAGGCGATGGAGGGCTCTGGCGACACCACCTGGAAGCTCGCCCGCAAGGCCCTGGGAACCTCCGCCTTCGGTTTCAACCTGGTCGAGATCGCCCCCGGCGGTCAGATCCCCGAGCACGACGAGTCCGAGAGCGGGCAGGTCGAGCTCTACGTGATCCTCGAAGGCGAGGCGATCCTGCGGATCGACGGCGAGGACCATCCGGCGCCGGCCGGGACCTTCGCCTCGATCGAGCCGCCGGCCAGCCGCACGATCCTCAACCGCTCCGACGCGGGCGTCACCGCGATGCTGATCGGGGTCGCGCCGACGGAAGACTACGAGCCCCTTTCCTGGGCCTAAGCAGCGCCGAGCTCGCTCTTTTCCCTGCATAGCGGGATAAAATGCGAACTTCCTAAAGCGCAGCTCAACTCCACCTATAATTCCCCGACCCGTCAACCCGTCGCGCGCCCGCTCGAAGAAGGCGTGGAAACCGGGAGGTCACATGCCGAAGTCCCAGTCAGGTTCCGGCGCTGCCGTCGAGCGCTACTCACCGGAGCGTTCCTACAAGCCACTGGTTTCGCCGCCGAGCGTCGAGGACAAGGACGCCTGCGCGATCTACGCCTCGGTCCGCAAGGACGCGACGCCGAGCCACCAACCGATCGAACTGGCGATTCCGGCGCTGCAGAAGATGCTCCACCGCGCCGGCAACGTCGACGGCGAGGGTGACGGCTGCGGGCTGATGCTCGACCTGCCGCGGAAGATCTGGGCCGAGGAGGTCCGCTCCGGCGGCCATGACCCCTCGCTGACCCTCGACGATCACTTCGCGATCGCCCACATCTTCATCGAGCGCTCCCAGGATTGCGACAAGATCCAGCACGACGCCCGCGAGCTGCTCAACCAGGGTGGCTTCCGCGTCCTCGCCGAGCGGGTCGGCGTCGTCAACTCTCCCGCCCTCGGACCGACCGCGCGCGAGGAGGAGCCGATCTTCTGGCAGATCGCCGGTCTCGTCCCCGACGCCGACCGCCGCGACCCGATCCTCTTCGAGCTGCTGATCGAGCTCGAGCAGAAGCTCGACGTCCACGTCCCCTCCTTCTCGGCGACGACCTGCGTCTACAAGGTGATGGGCGCCCCCAACGTGCTCGGCGAGTACTACCCGGACCTCAAGGACGAGCGCTTCGAGACGATCGGCTGCTTCGGCCACAACCGTTACTCGACCAACACCTGGCCCTCCTTCAAGCGGGTGCAGCCGTTCTCCGCGCTCGGCCACAACGGCGAGATCAACACGATCGAGCAGCTGCGCCAGGAGGCGCGGATGCTGGCGGTGCCGATCCAGGCGAGCTCCTCCGACTCCCAGGACCTCAACCGCACGATCGACACCCTGGTCAGCCGCGAGGGGCTCAGCCTCGCCGAGGCGATGGAGATGATCGTGCCGCCGATCGTCCACGAGATCCGGTCGATGCCCGAGGACCTGCACTCCTTCTACATGTACCTGCACCAGGCGATGGGCCCGTTCGCACAGGGCCCGGTGGCGCTGATCGCCCGCCATGCCGACGAGTGCGTCTTCTCCGCCGACGCGATGGGTCTGCGGCCGCTCTGGCAGATCGAGACCGAAGACGACTACGTGTTCAGCTCCGAGCCCGGCGTCGTCCCGGTCGGGAAGATGGTCTCCGAGCCGCTGCCCCTCGCGCCCGGAGAGAAGGCGCTGGTCCTGATCGACCGCAGGCGCAAGCGCTCGACCCTGCATCCCCACGCCGAGATGCTGCGGATCGTCCGCGACAGCTGGCTGCGCCGCAACGGCATCAGCGAGGTCGCCGGTTACGACCGGGCGCTGGAGACCGGCGGCCCGCTCGAGGGCGACGACGTCCCCGGCTACTCCGACGCCGGCCCCGAGGAGCCGGTCAAGGTCGCCGACCGCATCCTCGCCGGCTTCGGCTGGCAGCGCGACGACGTCAAACTGGTCCAGCAGATGGCCTCCAACGGGGCCGAGCCGATCGGCTCGCTCGGCTACGACGGGCCGCTGGCCGCGCTCTCGCCCGAGCGCCAGAACCTCGCCGACTACTTCAAGGAGACGGTCGCCGTCGTCACCAACCCGGCGATCGACCGCGAGCGCGAGGTCGAGCACTTTTCGACCCGGGCGCTGTTCGGACGCCGCCCCTCGATCGCCGCCGCCGGCGAGGACACGGGCACGATCGAAACCTCGTTCCCGGTGATCCTCGGTGGTCACCACGGGCTGGCGCCGCTCTCCGACAAGACCTACCGCAAGATCGCCCGCGATCACCACACCTACCTGCTCGAGGACCTCTGGGAGGAGTTCCGCGGCCGCGCCGCCGCCGTCGACATCTCCCTGCTGGAGTCGGAGACGACCGCCGGCGCTATCGAGCGGATCAAGCAGGAAGCGGTGAAGAAAGTCCGCAACGGCGCCGAGCTGCTGATCCTCACCGACCGCACCGTCTACGACGCCGAGCGCCGCTACCTCGATCCCCACCTGGCGATCTCCGCGGTCGACCAGGCGCTGAAGCAGTTCAAGGTCGAGCGGGGCGAAGAGAACCTGCGCCGCCGCTGTGGGCTGGTACTGCGCTCGGCGGCGTTGCGCAACGTCCACGACGTGATGCTCGCGCTCGGCCTCGGCGCCAACGGCGTCTGCCCGTACACGATGGTCGAGGTCGTCTGCGTCGAGGACTACCAGACCGACGTCGCCAATCTCTGCGCCGCCCTGACCAAGGGGATCGAGAAAGTGATCTCGACGATCGGCATCCACGAGGTCCGTGGCTACGCCCGCCAGTTCTCCTCGATCGGGGTCAAGCCGGAGCTGGCCGAGATCTTCCAGACCGAGGCCTTCGCCTCCTCGGCCAGGGGGGGCACCGGCTTCGCCGACCTCGACGAGGACACCAACGCCCGGGCCCGCGCCCTCAGTGGCGACGACGAGAGCGCCAAACCGGCGAAGACGTTCCGCTTCTACCCGAAGGTCTACAAGGCGGCGATCGCGACCGCCAACGGCACCGGCTCCTACGAGGAGTACTCCGAGAAAGTCCGCGACCTCGAGAAGCAGAGCCCGATCTCGATGCGCCACATCATGGCCCTGAAGGGCGATCGCGGCCCGGTCGACCCGGCCGGCGTCGACGCCAGCATCGGCCACCACGACTACCCGATCGTGATCTCCTCGATGAGCTTCGGCTCGCAGTCGGAGTCCGCTTTCCGCGCCTACGCGGAGGCGGCGAAGGCGACCAACATCCTCTGCGTCAACGGCGAGGGTGGGGAGATCCGCGACATGTACGGCCACTACCGCAAGTGGCGCGGACAGCAGGTCGCCTCGGGCCGCTTCGGCGTCTCGGCGGAGATGCTCAACTCCTCATACCTGGCCGAGATCAAGATCGGTCAGGGCGCCAAGCCCGGCGAGGGCGGTCACCTGCCCGGCAAGAAGGTCTCGGTCAAGGTCGCCGCCGCCCGTAACGCGGCGCCCGGCACCGACCTGATCTCGCCGTCCAACAACCACGACCTCTACTCGATCGAGGACCTGGCCGAGCTGATCGACGAGCTGAAGACGGTCAACCCCGACGTGCGGGTCTCGGTCAAGGTCCCGGTGGTGCCGAACATCGGCACGATCGGGCTCGGGATCGCCAAGGCCGGCGCCGACATCATCACCCTCTCGGGATTCGAGGGAGGCACCGGCGCCGCCCGCCAGCACGCCCTCCGCCACGTCGGGCTGCCCTCCGACATCGGCACCCGCGCCGTCCATCGCGCCCTGATGGAGGCCGGCCTGCGCAACCGGGTCGAGATCTGGGCCGACGGCGGCTACCGCACCGGCCACGACATCGTCAAGTTGCATTGCCTCGGCGCCAACCGCATCGGCTTCGGCACCCTGGCGATGGTCAGCCTCGGCTGCACGATCTGCCGCGGCTGCCAGCTCGACACCTGCCACGTCGGCATCGCGACCCAGATCGAGACCGTCGAGCAGGCGCAGGAGCACGGCCTGAAGAAGTTCACGCCCCAGGAGGTCGACCTCGCGGCCGAGAGCTGCGCCCGCTTCTTCTCCTCGATGGGGGAGGAGGTCAAGCGGGTCGTCGCCTCGCTCGGCTACGACCGCGCCCAGGATCTGGTCGGCCGCTACGACCTGCTGGAACAGGTGGCGTTCAAGGACAAGATCGACCTGGCGCCGCTGATCACGCCGCTGGAGGAGTTCCTCGACCTCGAGCCGCTCGATCTCCCGGTCGCCGAGGAGCTGGTCGAGGCCCGCGCCGAAGCCGGCCTCGTCGTCGCCCGGCCGATCCGGATGGCGGCGAAGCAGGCCTCGTCCCAGATCGGCGCCCTGGCGCCGGAAATCCGCTCGGGCCAAACCATCCGCAGCCAGTTCCCGCGCGCCACCGACGCCAACGACCGCGTGCTCGGGACCGAGCTGTCCGGGGCGATTGCGCGCTCGCGCGTGTTCGGCGATGGGCCCGAGTCGAGCGACGAGGTGCTGGCCAGCCTCGAGTTCAGCGGCGGCTCCGTCGCCGGTCAGGGGCTTGGCGCCTTCAACGCCTACGGCGTCTCGATTCGCGTCGAGGGCGGCGCCCAGGACGGCGTCGGCAAGACCATGCTCGGCGGCTCGATCGCGATCCTCAAGGGCAAGGGAGCGAAGGGCCGGCGGCTCAACGGCTCGGTCGGCAAGTCCTTCGCCTACGGCGCCCAGCGCGGTCGCCTCTACGTCCAGGGCTCGGCCGACTCGCGCTTCTGCATCCGCCTCTCCGGCGCCGACGTCGTCCTCGGCGGCGAACCAGAACACGACCTCGATGACGACCGCGGCTGCATCGTCGACCGCGCCAACGCCAAGGGCTTCGCCTTCGAGTACATGACCTCCGGCCGCGCCATCGTCCTCGGCGACCTCGGCCCCTGGGCCTGCGCCGGCATGACCGGAGGCCGCGTCTACGTTCGCCACAACGCCTTCGGCATCGACCGCAACAAGATCCAGCGCCGGCTCGGCGAGGGCGCCAAAGTCGAACTCAAGGACCTCGACGCCGAGGGCCTGATCGACATCGACGACCTCCTCAGCCACTACGCGACGGAACTGCGGGCGACCGGCCAAGACCGGGAGGCGGAGCGGGTGCTCAACCTGGCGGCGGATGCGACCAGCAACTTCCTGATGGTCATTCCGCAGAAGGTCCAGGCGGATCCGAGTATCTCGACCGAGTAGGGGGAGGGGCCGGGGCACCCCTCCCGGCTCAACTTTTTTGTGGGTCGGGGAAAGCCGTCCGAGGTTCGGGGAAGCAAAAAAGTACAAGCCGCCGGGAGGGGTGCCCCGGCCCCTCCCTTTAGCCGGCCGGAGAGTCGGCTCTGAGCTTCCGAGGGTTCGGGCCGAGGTATCGATCTCCGGCGTCGCCCCCAGAGTTCAGAAGCTCCGCCGGCGAAGGCTGACGGTACCCGGCTGCATGGCGCCAGCAGCTTGCGACTCGTAGCTAGCTGTTCTTCGGACCTTCCGGCCCTTCCAGCTTCTCGAACGTGGGGAGCGCCTACGACTTGCTGAGTAAGTCCGCAATCGCCCGAACCTCGGCCAGCAACCCGTCGAGCATCCGCTCGGTGTCACTGTGGATCCGGTACTCGGCGGCCGCCCGGTCCGCCTCGACCTGGTCGATCCGCTGCTCGAGCCTGGTGGTGCGCTCGCCGATCTTGCGGACCGAGCGCTCGAGGCGCTTCTCGCTCTTGCGCAGCCGCTTCTTGACGTAGAGGCGGGTGTCCTCGCGGAGGTTGTCGAGTTCGCGCTGGATCTCGGAGTTGACCGGCTCGTTCTGTTCGGCCAGCATCTCTTCGACGCCGAGGCGGACGCGCTCGATCTCCTCGTGCAGCTGGGCGCGGGCCCGGTCGGCCGAGGCGGAGATCGCCGGGACGCCTTGGGGCAACGGCGGATCGAGCGGGCTCGGTGCGGCATTCACCGGATCCATCCTAGGGACGGGGGTGGCCGGAATCGCCTGCTAGGGCCCGCTAGGACTTCAGCACGTAGAGCCGGAAGCGGCCGATCGCGAGCTCGTCGCCGTCGCGCAGCGGCCCCCACTCGACCGTCCTGCCGTTGACGAGCACGCCGTTGAGGCTGCGGTCGTCGAGGACGTGGAGCTCCTTGCCGGGCTCGGCGACGACCAGGGCGTGGCGCCGGGAGACGCTGGGATCGTCGAGGCGCAGGTCGGCGGCGGCGCTGCGGCCGATCCGCGTCCAGCCGCGTGCGATCGCGAAATCGGCGAGGGAGCCGTCGTCGCGGCGGTAGACGAGATGCTGACCGGGCTGGCTCAGCGACCGCCGCGCCTGCGGTAGCCAGGCCGGTGGCCCGGTGTCCTCCGGGGCCGCGAGTTCGGCGGTCGGAGTCCCGTGCTCCTGGCGCTGCTCGAAGATCGAGTCGCGGCAAAAGCTCAAGCCGCCGCAGGTCGAGCACTTGGGCAGGCGGTCGGTCTCGCGAAGCGACAGCTGCGTACCGCAGCCGAGGCAAAAATACGTCCCGGAGCCGGGGATGAATCCGGTTTCGAAGGCTTCGCCGAGCGGGCTGGATTCGACGCTGTCGAAAATGGGAGACCTCCTTCCTGCGTCCGCTTCGATCCTAGTACCTGAGCCCACTCCCGTCACTCAATTTTCCCGATCCGGTAGTGGCCGGCGGCGGACCTCTAGAATCGCGGCGCGATGGGTCCGATCAGCGCCGAAGTCGAGATTGACGTCCCCCGCGAGCGGGTCTTCGAGCTGATCGGCGACCTCTCCGCCCGGCCCTCCTTCACCGATCACTTCCTCTCCGACTTCCACCTGACCCGGATCGAGTCGACCGGGGTGGGAGCGGGGGCGAGGTTCCGGGTCAACGCGCCTCTGCGCTCGATCTGGATGGACACCGCGATCGTCGAGCAGGAGGAGCCGTTCCGGATCGTCGAACAGGGTCACGGCGGTCGCACCAACCGGATTCGCTCCAACACCGTCTGGGAGCTGACCGGCGGTACCGGCTCGCTGACCGCCGTCCGCTTCTCCCACTGGACCGAGCCGACCAACCCCCTGGACCGGGCTCTGGAGGTCCTCAGCGCCGGCTCCGTCTGGCAGGAGCGCGGCTGGCGTGAGGCTTTGCGCAGGCTCCGAGACGCCCTCGAGTCCGACCTTCCCGGCGGCGAGCGGATCGCCGTCGCGGGGGGCAACCGTTACGCGACCGGCATCCCCTGAGCACGCTCTAATAGACTCGCGCCGCCGATGTCCGTGAACCGCAGATTCCTCCTGCCGCTCCTCGCCGCCCTGGTCCTCGGCGTGCTCTCGCTCGGCATTGCCGCCTGCGGCTACACGAGCGACTCCAAGGACGTCGCCGAGGGCGAGGCCGTCCATCTCGGCGAGCTCCAGTACAACGTCGTCTTCTCGCGCTACCTGAATCCGAACGACAACGAGGACTCCGCTTACCTGGTCGGCCAGCCGGCGCCGCCGAACGGATCCACCTACTTCGGGGTCTTCCTCCGGGTCCAGAACGAAAGCAACGATTCGCAGCCACTGCCATCGACGATGTCGATCAGCGACGCCGACGAAAAGAAATACGACGTGATCCCCAGCGAAAGCCTCTACCAGTTCCCCTTCGGAGGGGAAGTGGAATCGCAGGAACAGATCCCGATCGACGACTCGACTCCCCAGCAGGGCCCGATCGAGGGTTCGCTGACGCTGTTCCTGCTGCCAGCCGAAGCGTCCAGCAATCGCCCGCTGACGCTCCACATCCCCGGCGCCGAGGGTGAAGTCGCAAACGTCACCCTCGATCTCTAGGGCCGGCTAACCCGAGAGGCCGGCGGAGAGGACTTCGGCCGCGGCCGGGGCCGCGACTTCGCCGCCGGCGGCTTCGGCTTCGATCAGCAGCACCCCGATCGCCAGCTTCGCCTTGTTGGCCGGGGCGAAGGCCGAGAACCAGGCGTCCTTGATCTGGACCGGGTTTTCCTGGTTCTCCTGGCCCGGTTTCGGACCCAGCTCGGCGGTACCGGTCTTGCCGGCGACCTGCGCCTCGGGGATCGCGCCGGCGGTGCCGGTGCCTTCGGTGACCACGCCGACCATCAGTTCGGTCAGTTCGTCGGCGAGCTTCTTCGACATCACCCGGACCGGCTTCGCGTCCGGCCGCAGTTTCTTGTTGTTGACGATCGAGGTCGGTTCGCGGACGCCGCCGTTGCCGATCGTCTGCGCCACGCTCGCCATCTCCAGCGGCGTCGCCAGGACTTCGCCCTGGCCGATCGCCGAGACCCCGAGGTCGATTTCTTCGCCGATTTCTTCTGGGATCGTCGATTCGGGTGGGCCGACTTCGCGGACGATCCGCGGCGAGTAGAGGGTTGGCGGCGAGTTGAAGCCGAACCGTTCGGCGGTGCCGACCAGGGCGTCGTTCCCGATCTGGGGCCCGAGCGGGGCGAAGTCGGCGTTGCAGGACTCGGCGAACGCCTGGCGGAAGGTGCCGCCGCAGAACTCGCCGTTGGCGTTGCTGATGAAGCGGCCGCCGACGTTGACCCCGTCGACGATTTCGAATTCGTCGTCGAGCGAGACGACGCCCTTCTGCAGCGCCGCGGTGGTGGTGATGATCTTGAAGGTCGAGCCGGGCGGTTGCGGGGCCGAGAACGCCTGACCGGCGAGGGCGCGGACATCGCCGTTGCGGGCGTCGAGGACGGCTATTCCGCCGGCGCGACCGGCGAGCGCCGCGACCGCGGTTTCCTGCAGTTCGGGGTCGATCGTCGTCTTCACCGGCGCCCCGGCTTCCGGTTTGGATTCGGCGAGGACCCGGGGCGCGCCGCCCGTTTCGCCGACGGCGAGCAGGGAGCCGCCGGGCTTACCGGCGAGCCGGGTGTTGAAGGCCTGCTCGAGCCCGCTGATCCCGACCGGCGTGTCGGGGGCGAACCCGTGCCTGGCAAGCGCGGCCATGTCTTCTTCGGCGGGGCTGCCGACTTCGCCGGTGACGTCGATCGCCGCCGTCCCAAGCGGGTGTTCGCGTTCGTCGGCGGGACCTTCGGCCAGCGGCGTCCCGTCGTTGCCGAGGATCGCCGCCCGCGGCGCCAGTTCGATCTGGCTTTCGAGGTGCTCGCCGCTGCGCAGGCCTGGGAAGACCAGGCTCGGGCCCCACTCGACGCCGCCTTCGGCGAAGGGCAGCTCCAGCTCGTCTTCGGTCCGGCCGAAGGCGACGGTCGAGACGGTGAGCGGCACCGGCACGACGGTGCTCCCTTCGAGCGAGGTCGGATCGTGGGGGGAGCCCGGTTCCAGCGATCTCAGCGTCGCCACCTCTTCGGCTTCCTTGTAGGCGGCGGTGAAGTCCTTGAGGCTGGTCGCGGTCCGCGAGGCCTCGTTCAACTGTTCGTACATGGCGGCGAAGTTGCCGCTCGCCCAGCCTCGCGCGAAGTGACTGGCGGCTTCCTTCTCTGGTGAGCCGGGCGCTCCCACCGAGGCGCCGACGACGAATGCGATCACCGCGATCAACGCGAGGGGGAGCGTGCGGGTGACCAAGCGACGACGGCGCTCCACCTCGGGTGACAACTTACTCACCAATGGAAAGGTAATAGAGCGATCCCCCGCATGCTTATATTCAGTGGTGACCGTCTTGGATTGGGCGATCGTCGCCTTCACCATCGCCCTCGGGCTCTGGGGCTACAGGCAGGGACTGATCGTTGGCGCCCTGACCCTCACCGGCTTCGCGGCCGGCGCCTTCGCCGGCAGCAGGATCGGGCCGCTGCTCCTCTCCCAGGGGTCCGGGTCGCCGTACGCGCCGCTCTGCGCCGCCCTCGGAGCGCTGGTGGCCGGCGCTCTGGCCGCCGTCGCGGTCGAGAGCTTCGCGCTCGGGCTGCGGGCGAAGGTCGTCCGCCGGCCCTCGCTGCATCTCGCCGACGGCGCCGGCGGCGCCGCGCTGATCGCCTCGGTCGCGCTCGGGCTCGCCTGGGTCTTCGGCGCCGTCGCCCTGCACACTCCGGCGACCGAACGGCTCCGTGCAGACGTCCAGGACTCGCTGATCCTCAGCAGCCTCAACGAAGTGCTGCCGCCGTCGGGGCCGGTGCTGAACGCGCTCGACCGGGTTGACCCGACACCCTCGGTGGGCGGACCGCCGACGCCCGTCCGAGCTCCGAGTGCCGCGATCGCCGCCGATCCCGACGTGCTGCGGGCGGGGTCCTCGGTCGTGCGCGTCCTCAGCACCGCCTGCGGGCTGGGGATCGAGGGTTCCGGCTGGTCTGTGGCTCCCGGTGTGGTCGTCACCAACGCCCACGTCATCGCCGGCGCCGACGACACCACCGTCACCACCGCCGACGGGGACGAACTGGAAGCCACCCCGGTCTACTACGAGCCGAGCGACGACCTCGCCCTGCTGCGGATCGCCGCCGCGGTCCCGACCCTGCCGATCTCCTCGCGGCGCCCCGCCGGCGCCGACGCCGCCGTTCTCGGCTACCCGGAGAACGGTCCCTACACGCTCTCGCCGGCGCGACTGGGCGAAACCCGGGACACGATCAGCGAGGACTCCTACGGACGGGGACCGGTCGATCGCATGATCACGGCGATCCGCGGCACCGTCCGCAGCGGCAACTCGGGCGGGCCGCTCGTCGACGCCGGCGGCCGGGTTGTCGGCACCGTCTTCGCGGCCACCACGAGCGGTTCGCCGGGCGGTTTCGCGATCCCGGCCGAGCTCGTCCGCAAGGCGCTCGAGCAGGCGACCGCATCGGTCGCCACCGGCCCCTGCACTCCCTGATCCGGATGGCCGAGCACTTACGTTCAGTAAGCTCGTAGCGATGGAACCGATCACCTCGACGCAGGCCCAAACCGGCCGAGCTGGCGGAGTCTGCCCCCACTTTCACGCCGCGATCGAGTTGATCGGGAAGCGCTGGACGGGAGCGATCGTCTGCGCCCTGACCGAGCGGCCGATGCGGTTCGGCGAGCTCGGCAAGGTGGTTCCCGGCCTCTCGGACCGGCTGCTCTCCCAGCGCCTTCGGGAGCTGGAGGAGGAGGGTCTGGTCGAGCGGGAGGTCGAAGCCGGAACGCCGGTGCGGGTGACCTACTCGCTGACCGAGGTCGGCCGGGGGCTCGGCCCGTCCATCCAGGAGCTCAAGACCTGGGCGAAACACTGGAAGCGCGCCGGGTAGTCATCTAGCCTCGCGGGGTGGAGCAAGAGGAAATCGCGCTGGGCGAGGGGGCGGCGAAGGCGGGTCCCGACCTTCCCGGCCCGTTCCCGGTCGGGCGCTACGCCAAGCGCCTGCAGGAGGAGATGCGCAAGCGGGCGCGGGTACTGCTGATCGGCGAGGTCACCGGCGTCGGCCGCAGCAAGGTCCAGGCCTACTTCGAGCTGCGCGACGGCGACGGCGCCGTGCCCTGCGCGATCTGGCTCAACGACCTCGAGAAGGCCGGGCTGCCCGAGGGGGCGCTGCGCGACGGCGCCGAGGTCGTGATCGCCGGCGGGCCGGACTACTACCCCGGCGGCGGCCAGGCTTCGCCGAGCTTCAGCTTCCGCGCCACCCACATGCGGCTGGCGGGGGAGGGGGACCTGCTGGCCCGGCTCGAGGCGCTGCGCAAGCAGCTGCGTGCCGAGGGTCTGTTCGAGCTGCAGAAGCAGCTCTCGAGGCCGCGGCTGCCGAAGGCGATCGGGGTGGTGACGGCGGAGTCCGGCGCGGCTCGGCGCGACCTCCTCGCCGGCCTGCGCCGGCGCGGCTGGGGCGGCACCGTGGTCTGGGCCTTCGCGCCGGTGCAGGACCGCCACGCGGCGCCGGCGATCGCGGCGGCGCTGCAGGGTCTGGCCGCGCGACCCGAGGTCGAGGCGATCGTCGTCACCAGGGGCGGCGGCAGCCTCGCCGACCTCTGGGCCTTCTGCGACGAGACGCTCTGCCGCACCGTCGCCCTCCTGCGCGTGCCGGTGATCAGCGCGATCGGCCACGAGCGCGACTCGACCCTGCTCGACGACGTCGCCGCGGTCACCTGCTCGACTCCGACCCACGCCGCCGAGGCGGCGGTGCCGCTCGACTGCGGCCTCGCCCGCCGCGACCTGGGGCGGGCGGGGTTCGCGCTGCGGCGGGCGGCGGAGGGG
>JADGPJ010000064.1 GCA_017882505.1 Solirubrobacterales bacterium
TCGATCAGGCTGCGGGCGGCCTCGACCGCGATGTAGGCGGCGAGCAAGACGAAGCTGGCAGCGATCAGGCGTTGTGCGCGAAGCTCGGCTGACTCGGAGTTGATGCGGGCGGCGGCGAAACGCCAGACGACGATCAGGCCCGCGATCGTCTCGATAAGGCTGTCCATCCCGAATCCCACCAGGGCGACCGAACCGGCGACGACACCTGCGCCCAGGGCAATCGCGGCCTCGGCTACGTGCCAGGCAATCCCGCCCCAGGCGAGGGTCCGAGCGCGAGCGACGAGCCGATCCCGATTGGGGGGCGATTGTGAACGGTGAATTGTGAGAAGGCCGGACTCCATGCTCCATTCAGGGTACGGGGCCAGCGCCGGGTGCCGCTGGATCGGGCCACCGAGTTCCAGGCCGCTCTTGTCAAGGGTCACCGGGTCAACGACGTCTTGCACCTGATCCTCACCGTTGTCACCTTCGGACTCTGGGGCAGGTGAGGAACGGCGAGTTGGACTGCCCCGAGTGCGGCGTTGAATTCGCCAGCATCGGGCAGCCAGTCCGCTGAACGGACCGAGGGTGGGGGAGAATCCGCGGTCCGAGCATGATCGAGCGACTTCGCCAAGCCTGCGTCGCCGCCGTCGTCCTTGCGGCCCTTGTCGGAGCTCCCGTGGCCGCGGCCGACACCGGCGGCTACCCGTACTGGAACTACGCCGGGCCCGGAACCAACCCGGCGACCTACACCTGGACCGACGCCCACGGCAACGGCATCTCCCCCTACGGCTACGCGTATCGCAACTGCACCGACTACGTCGCCTGGAAGCTGGCCACCGCCAACGGCTTCGGCGACTTCCAGGGCCTCGGCAACGCCTCGAGCTGGGCGGGGGCGGCGCGCTCGCGCGGTTACGCCGTCAACCGTGTGCCCAGCCGCGGCGCGGTCGCCTGGTGGGGCACGGAGCTGTTCGGCGGCTTCGGACACGTGGCCTGGGTCGTGAACGCCGACGTCGGCTCGGTCGAGATCGCGGAGTACAACCACGCCGGCGACGGCAGGTTCGACCTGCGCTGGATCGCCCCCGGCGAAGCCGACGCCTACATCCATTTCCGGGACCTGCCGGTCCGCGTCCGCGAAGGCGACTTCGTCTCCGCGCCGGGGGAGGGAGGCACCTACCGGGTGGTCGGGGGAGCGCCTGTGTACGTCAGCGGCTGGGCGAGCTTCGGCGGACCTCACCCGGTCCTCTCTATCGACCGCGGGCGATTCGACCGCCTGCGGCCCTACCCGGCGAACGGGACCTTCGTCACGGCGGGCGGACATCCGTACCGGATCGCCGGCGGTGCCCCGATCGCGATCGGAAGCTGGGCTCGGATCGGCGGCCGCCGATCCGCGGTTCGGATCGACCCCGCGGCGCTCGCCAAAGCCGGCGGGCCCGGGCGCTGGAGCCACCTGCGGCGGCTGCCGCGCAACGGCACGATCCTCCGTGCCGGCCCGTCCGGGCGCCTGTACTCGGTCCGCGGGGGCGTTCCCCGTCCAATCCCGGCGCTCCCGCCCGGGCACGCCGCCGTCGTCGTCGACCCGGCGGCGCTCGCCAACGCGGGCGGCCCCGGAAAGTGGCGCTTCCTGCGCTGACCGTGGGAGTCGGGCGGGCCCGTTACGGGGTCAGGACGATCTTGCCGAAGACGTCGCCGGCGATCATCGCGGCGATGCCCTCGGCGACGTCGGCGAGCGGGATCGTGCGGTCGATCCGCGGCCGGGTTCCGCTGCTCTCCAGCAGTGAGATCAACTGCTTCAGCTCCTCGCGCGTTCCCATCGTCGAGCCGACGACCTCGAGCTGGCGGAAGAAGATTCGCGAAAGGTCGGCGGGGGGCTGGAAGCCGCTGGTGGCGCCGGCGACGACGATCCGACCGCCCGGCTTCAGCGCCCGCAGGGAGTGGGCCCAGGTCGCCTCGCCGACGGTCTCGATCACCGCGTCGACCCGATCGGGAAGGCGGGCGCCGGACTCGAACGTCTCGTGGGCGCCGAGCTCCTCCGCGTAGGCGCGCTTGCGCTCGTCGCGGCTGGTCGCCCAGACCCGGAGGCCGCCGGCCCGGCCGAGGGCGATGCTGGCGCTGGCGACGCCGCCCGCCGCGCCCTGGACGAGGACGGTCTGGCCCGGCCGCAGCCCCGACCGCGTGAACAGCATCCGGTAGGCGGTGAGGTACGCGGTCGGGAGGCAGGCGGCCTCCTCGAAGCTCAGCGCCTCCGGCTTGGGCACCAGGTTGTGCCGGGGGACCGAGATCCTCTCGGCGAGGGTGCCGGGGTGGACCTCGGAGAGGATCGTGCGCTTGGGGTCGAGGGCTTCGTCGCCGCGCCAGTCGGGGTCGCCGATCAGCGCGTGGACGATGACCTCGTTGCCGTCCGCGTCGACGCCGGCGGCGTCGCAGCCGAGGACCATCGGCAGCCGCTCCTCCGTCAACCCGACGCCCTTCAGCGACCAGACGTCGTGGTGGTTGAGGGAGGCGGCGCGGACGTCGACCAGCGCCCATCCCTCGGGAACCGTGGGCTCCGGGACCTCCCCGACCTCCAGAGCGGAAAGCGGATTCTCGGGGTCGATCCTCGATGCGTAGGCGGCGAGCAAGGGGGCGGGATCCTATCTATCGCCGAACCGCGACCCGGCTACTGCAGCGCGAAGACGACGCGGACGGTCGCGGTCACCGTCGAGGTGCCGGGCTTGACCGGCGGGGTCGGGACGATGCACTTGGTGCCGGCCCCCTTGGTGGTCGGGGTGGCGGTGGCCGATTCGCAGCTGCTCGCGCCCTTGTCGGCGCCGAACGGGATCAGTTCCGCGCCTTCTCCTTCGTCGATGCTGATCGCCGGCCCGAGCACGGCGTCCGCCTGGGCGGCGAGGGTGGCGGCCTTCGCCTTCGCTTTGTCGAACGCCGCGGCGAGGGCTTTGCCGAAGGCGGCTTCGGTGTCGCCGACGAAGAAGTTGGGACCGCTGAGCCCGGTGGCGCCGGCGCCGATCGCCGCCGTGACCAGATCCCCCGCGTTGGCGGGTTCGTGCAGCGTCACCCCGATTCCCTCGCCGGCGCGGTACACGGGGCGCTTGCCGCGGAACGTCTTGCGAACCGAGATCCGGCCGGTCCTGACGTCTCCGGGTCCGACACCCTGGATCCCCTGAACCGCGGCGATCAGGCTTCGCAGGTGCCCGGAGACCGTGCGCAGCGCGGCGCCCCGGGACCTCCGTTCGGCGCTGACCGAGAAACCGAGGCTTGCCGTGTCGTTCGGGACCTTGAGCGTCGCGCTGCCGCTGACCGAGACGGTCCGTTCGAGGGCGGAGGCGGAGGTGGGTGCCAGCAGGGCCAGCGCGAGTAGCGCGACCACGATCGAGATGCGATTACGTGAAGTCACTGCCCCAGGCTACTCGTGCTGGCGTTGCTCAACCGAAAGCCCTCACCGCGAGCACCGCGGCGACGACGAGGCCGATCAGCGCGATCGCGACGCGGAGGACGTCGCCGGACACCCTCCGCGCCAGGTTGGCGCCGAGCCGGCCGCCGATCAGCGAGGAGACCATCAGGCAGACGGCGTAGCCCCAGTGCACCGGGGCGAGGAAGGCGTAGGCGACAGCCGCCAGCAGGTTGGCGACCCCGGCGAGGAGGATCTTGATCGCGTTGAGGTGCTGCATCGAGTCGGCGACGAAGAGCCCGAGCAGGCCGAGCAGCAGGATCCCGACGGCGGAGCCGAAGTAGGCGGCATAGGCGCCGGAGAAGAGCAGCCCGGCGGTGAGGAACGGCGAGTGCTCGTTGCCGGCGTGGGGGATCCGCGGCGTCAGCCGCGGCTGGAAGAGCAGCAGCAGGCAGGAGGCGGCGATCAGGCCGGGGACGATTGCCTCGAAGGTGTCATTGGAGGTGATCAGCAGCAGCGCCGTGCCGACGACGGCCCCGAGCAGGGTGGGGACGGCGAGCCGGGTGAAGCGCTCGCGCTGTTCGCTGATCAGGTCGGCGTACCCGATCGCGCCGCCGGCGGCGCCCGGGACCAGGCCGACGGTGCTGGTCACGTTGGCGGCGAGCGGCGGCACGCCGAGCGCGATCAGGGTCGGGAAGGTGATCAGCGATCCGGCGCCGGCGAGAGCGTTGGACGCACCCGCCGCGGCCCCGGCCGCGGCGACGGCGAGCAGGCTCAGCATCGCTCAAGTGTCGCCGAAGATCCTCTTCCGCAAACGCTCCCATGGCGTCGGCGGCCGCGGCTGGGTCCGCCGCCACTCTTCCTCGCTCGGCAGCCGGCCCGCCTTGCGGGCGGAGAGGACGCAGGCGGTGTGGGCGTGGCGCCGCCGCGAGCTGTCGCCCTCGGGCGCGATCAGGACGTGCTCGCTGAGCGCGGGAAGGTGCTTGCCGCAGAGGGGACAGCGATAGGTGGCCGGCTTCAGGTTCTGCGCCGGCCGCATCGACCACCAGCGGACCGGCTCCCGCCCACTCATCGCCGCCGATGCTACTCGCGCCGCTCCCGGGCCATCGCGACCAGGGCGGCGCCGGATCCGTGCGTCTCGGCGAGGCCGTGCATCTCGTGGGCGGCGAAGATCTCGTCGAGTTCCTCGCGGGTGAGCGTCTCGTGCTCGAGCGCGTGGGCGGCGAGGTCGTCGAGGCACTCGCGGTTTGCCGAGAGCAGTGCCCGCGCCCGCCGGTAGGCGCCGCGGGCCAGCGTCATCGATGCGAGGTCGACGTCGCGGCGGGTCGCGTCGGAGACGGCGTAGTCCTTGGTCGGCAGCGCGATCGGCGGCGGCCCGTCGTGGTCGAGCGCCACGCCCATCCCGAACTCGGCGGCCATCTGCCTGCAGACCATGTGCACCCGTGCGAGGTCGTCGGCGGCGCCCGAGTAGGACTCGCCGAACACCTCCTCCTCGGCGGCGCGCCCGGCGAGCAGCGTCGCCACCTCGTCCAGCAGTTCGTCGCGGGACTTCAGGTAGCTGTCCTCCCGCGGCGAGTGGCCGACGAAGCCGAGCGCGGGGCCACGCGGGACGATGCTGAGGATCTCCGGCGGGTCCAGGCCCAGCAGCTTGCGGCTGAGCGCGTGCCCGGCCTCGTGGTAGGCGACGATCAGCCGCTCCTTGGTGCTGAGCCGGCGCGCCTGCTGCGATCCGACCGCCTGACGCAGCAGCGCCTCGTCGAGATCGGCGCGGGCCATCGAGAAGCGCCCGGCGCGCCCGGCGATGATCGCGGCCTCGTTGAGCGCGTTGGCGAGCTGGGCGCCGGTCATCCCGGTGGTCTTGCGGGCGACGTCGGTGAGGTCGAGGTCGGCGGCCAGCGGCTTGCCCTTCGCGTGCGAGCGCAGGATCGCCTCGCGGCCGTCGCGGTCGGGCGGCGCGACCAGCACCTGACGGTCGAAGCGGCCGGGCCGCAGCAGCGCCTCGTCGAGCTTGTCGACGTTGTTCGAGGCGGCGATCACGATCACCGTCCCGGGGTCTTTCTCGAAGCCGTCGAGCTCCACCAGGAGCTGGTTCAGCGCCTGCTCGCGCTCGCTGGTACCGCCGTCACCACCACCGCCGCTGCGGTGGCCGCCGACGGCGTCGATCTCGTCGATGAAGATCACCGCGCGCCCGGACTTGCGCGCCTCTTTGAAGAGGCGGCGGATACGGGCGGCGCCGCGGCCGACGAACATCTCGACGAAGCTCGATCCCGAGGCGGCGAAGAAGTCGACCCCGGCCTGGGCCGCGACGGCGCGGGCCAGCATCGTCTTGCCGGTTCCCGGCGGTCCGTAGAGCAGCACTCCGCGCGGGGGTCTCGCCCCGAGGGCGGCGAAGCGTTCCGGTTCGCGCAGCCAGGCGGCGACGTCCATCAGCTCGTCCTTGGCGGCGTCCACCCCCTGCACGTCCTCCCAGAGGACCGGCGCGGTATCGCTGGCCTTGACGTACTCGGGCTTGGTTTTGCCGATCGTGCTGCCCAGCAATTTGACGAAGATGAAGAGCAGAAGCGCCATGAAGACGACGCCGAAGACGGGGTACCAGGCGAAGGCGAATTCCTGGATTTCGGTTGCGAGCATCCGTTCAGTGTGGAGGTTTTCGGCCAAACGACCTATCGCACATCCGTCCAGTTCGGGCCGAATCGCTAAAGGTGGCGCCCTGTGCCAGGCGCATTGGCTGCCGCGGTTGCTCCTAGGATCACCGAGGTGAACGGTTCCCGCGCGGCGAGCGCTCCAGAGCTGAAGGCCCAGATCGAGGCCGAACGGGCGGGGCGGCCGTTCCTCGTCTTCCGCGACGGCGCCGACGCGCAGGCGATCGTCGCGATCGAGCCCGGCGCCGCCGAGCTCTGGGTGGGCCGCAGCGAGTCCGCCGACGTGCGCCTGGAGTGGGACGAGGAGGTCTCGGCGCTGCACGCGCAGATCGAGGTGGTGCGGGACGAGTGCACGCTGGTCGACGACGGCCTCTCCCGCAACGGCTCCTACGTCAACGAGGAGCGCGTGCACGGCCGCCGCCACCTCCGCGACGGCGACACGATCCGCTTCGGCCGCACCGCGGTCCGCTACCGTCGCCCCGGCGCCGGCGGGGGGGCCGAAGAGACGGTTGTCGCCGGCGAGGCGCCGGCCGCGGCGACGGTCTCGCCCGCCCAGCGCAGGGTCCTCGTCGCCCTCTGCCGCCCTTACAAGGACGGCAGCAGCTACGCCACCCCGGCGACCAACCAGGAGATCGGCGACGAGCTCCACCTCAGCGTCGACGCGGTCAAGACCCACATGCGGGCCCTGTTCGAGAAGCTCGGCGTCGGCGACCTCCCGCAGAACCAGAAGCGAGTCGCCCTGGTCGAGCGCGCCCTGCAGACCGGGATCCTCAGTAGCCGCGAGCTGTAGGCCCGAATCTCCCTGGGGTGAGGAGGTTCATCCCTGGGGGGTCTGGGAGCGCGGGATGTTCCGGGCGAAGGTTGGTGCACGGAAGTCAACGACACCAACTCAGGAGGAACACCATGACCCGCATTCATCTCGTCAGCAGCAAGATCGCCCGCCGCGCCGGCCTCGTCTTCGCCCTCGCCGGTCTTCTCGCCGCGATGGTCGCACCGGCCTCGGGCTTCGCCTCGGCGCCGGTCAAGTTCGGCTCCAAGCTGAACCCGACGATCCAGCCTTCGAACTCGCTGCCGGGCATCACCTGCACCGGCCTCGAAGCCCCCAGCAGCGCCTGCACGATGGTCCAGGACGAAGCCTACGGTCGCCCCGACGGCGGCGAGCTGGCCCCGAAGACGGGCACGATCAAGACGATCCGCGTGATCGCCGGCGGGCCGGGCAGCTTCCGGCCGCAGATCGCCACCGTCAAGCACTCGACCTCGACCGTGCTCGGCGCCACCAAGGCCAAGGTCACCTACACCGGCCCGAAGCTCTCCTACACCGGCCAGACCGAAGCCAACTTCGAAAACGACAGCTACAAGGTCGAGTCGTTCAAGGTCAACATCCCGGTGCAGAAGGGCCAGCAGCTGGCTCTGCGGGGAAACATCAGCTCGATGATCCGCTGCTCCTCGGGCGGCCACAACACCCTCATCTACTCGCCGTCGCTGCTCACCGGCAAGCCCTTCCAGGGGGCGACCGACGCCAACGGCTGCTGGATCCTGATGGAAGCAGTAATCCGCTAACCCCGCTCCATCTCTCTCAGCATCCCCAAGAGGCCCCGCTCCGGCGGGGCCTCTTCTATTTCTCGACCTGGGAGCCGCCGACGATCGCCTCTTCGCCGCTGTCGCCGAAGACGATCCAGGCCTTGTTGCCGCCGTCGTAGTCGGGCGCCCACAGCTTCAGCGTCGCCGGGCGACCCCAGACAGTGACCTGCTCCTCGCCGGTCGCGTCGAGGCCGCGCCAGATCCGCACGAAGGGGTTGTCGGCGAACTCGTCGCCGATCGTCGTCGCCTCGCGGTGGCCGGGGTGGACGCGGGTCTCGGGCGGCAGCTCCATCAGCCGCATCACCGAGGCCTGGAGGTCGTCGAAGCCGCTGGCGCCGGGCGCCAGCGTGCCGCCGACGGTGCCCTTGAAGAGGACGTCGGCGGTGAAGACGTCGGTGCCGTCGATCAGGAAGGCGAGGTGGCCGGCGGCGTGCCCGGGGGTGAAGAGCGCCTCGATCTCGAGCTTGCCGGCCTCGAGCTTGCCGCCGTCGGCGAGGATCACCTCGACCTCTTCGTCGAGCTCGGCGGCGGTCGCCTCATGGGCGACCAGCGGCGGGTTGCCGAGCTGCTTGCGCGCCTCGGAGAGGCCGGCGATGTGGTCGCCGTGGGGGTGGGTGACGAGGATGTGGGTGATCTCGATCCCGTCGCGCTCGGCCCGCTCCAGCAGCGGCCCGAGGTCGTCGTTGCCGTCGATCAGCACGCCGGTCTTGCGGTCGTCGTCGGCGACCAGATAGGCGTTGGACAGCCATACGGGGTTCTCGGTCCTCTCGACGATCAACGCAGCTCCTCCTTGGAATTCACGATCCGGGCGTGTCTGAGCTTAACCACGAAATCTGGCGGTCAAGCTCAGACACGTCCGGGGTCAGATCGAAGCGGCGGGGGTGGCGCTGCCGTCGAGCAGGGTCCGCGCGACCAGCTCCGGGTCGTCCCAGGTCGGCGTGTGGCCGACGCCCGGGAGGACGAGGAAGCGGGCGCCGGCCGGGCGCCGCTCGGGCTTCGGCGGACCGACGAGACGGTCGAGCTCGCCCCAGGCGATCGTCACCGGCACCCCTTCGGGGTAGCCCGCGGGTTCGAAGAGGTGCGTCCGCATCGCCCGGTTGGCGCCCTCGTAACCGAGGGAGTCGAGCCAGCCGAGCACCAGCTCGCGGCCGTCGGCGGCGGGGATCCGCTCCGGGTGGGCGGCGAAGGTGGAGAGCATCCGCAGCCGCCCGGCCCGGGTCCGCAGCGCCACCGCGACCACGGGACGGAAGCGCCGCGCCAGCCGCCGGGTGTCGCCTTTGCGCGGCCCCAGCGGCGCCCGCCAGAGGCCGGCGGGGGACAGCGCCGTCACCGACGCGGCGTCGCCGGCGCGTCCCATTTCCAGCGCCACCCAGCCGCCGAGCGAGTTGCCGGCGACGTGGGGACGGTCGATGCCGAGCGCGGCGCAGCGCTGCCGGATCGCCGCCGCCAGGTTGGCGGGGCTGGGTTCGACGCCGCCGGGCAGCGCCGCCTCGCCGCCGAAGCCGGGCAGGTCGAGCGCCAGCACCTCGCGCTCGGCGGCGAGGCGGTCGATCACCGGGTTCCAGACGCCCTTGGAGCCGCCGAGTCCGTGGATCAGGACCAGTGGCTCGCCGCTCCCCACCCTCACTTCCATCCCGGCTTGGCGAAGAGGGCCTGGACGTCGCCGATCCGCCGCTCGCGGAAGCCCGCCTCGGAGGAGCTCAGGTAGAAGTCCCAGAGGCGGCGGAAGCGCTCGTCGTAGCCGTGCGGGCGCAGCCGGTCCCAGGCGCCGAGGAAGCGCTCGCGCCAGGCGGCGAGGGTGAGCGGGTAGTGGGCGGTGATGTCGTCGAACCAGACCTGGCGCATGCTGGTGACGCGGGAGAGGCAGTCGGCGATCGTCTCTTTCGAGGGCAGGCAGCCGCCGGGGAAGACGTGGGTGTTGGCGAAGCTGCGTGACCCCTTCTCGACCTCGTAGATCTCGTCCTCGATCGTGATCGCCTGCAGCAGCATCAGCCCGTCGGGGCTGAGCAGCTCGTCGCAGCGGCGGAAGAAGTCGTCGAAGTACTGCCAGCCGACCGCCTCGATCATCTCGATCGAGACCAGCCGGTCGTAGGTCCCGCGCAGGTCGCGGTAGTCCTCGAGCAGCACCGTCACCCTGCCCTCGAGCCCGGCGTCGCGGACCCGCTGAGTCGCCAGCGCGTGCTGCTCGCGGGAGATCGTCGTCGTCGTCACCCGGCAGCCGTAGCCGTGGGCGGCGTGGACGGCGAGCCCGCCCCAGCCGGTGCCGATCTCCAGCAGGTGGTTGTCGGGGCCGAGGCGGAGCTGGTTGCAGATACGGTCGAGCTTCGCCACCTGCGCCTCCTCCAGGCTCGCGCCGGGGCTGGGGAAGTAGGCGCAGGAGTACATCATCCGCTCGTCGAGGAAGGCGGCGAAGAGGTCGTTGCCGAGGTCGTAGTGGGCGGAGATGTTCTTGCGGGCGCCGGTGCGGGTGTTCTCGGGGACCAGGCGCCGGGCCCGGTGCAGCAGCGCCCGCGGCTTGGCGACGGCGCCGCGGAGGCCGTCGAGGTTGCCGATCCCGCGGGCGGCGATGCGGATCAGCGAGACCAGGTCGTCGGTCTCCCAGAGCCCGTCGACGTAGCCCTCGCCGAGCCCGAGGCTGCCGTGCAGCGGCCCGCGCCAGGCGGCCGGGTCGTTGATCGTGACGGTGGCGCGGAGGTCGGCGTCCTCGGGGCCGAAGCCGCGCCGGCGGCCGGCCTCGACCACCTCGATCCGGCCGCTGCGGACGCCGCGGCTCATCACCGTCGAGACGGCGCTGCGGGCGAGCGCGTCCCTCATGGCGAGAGGAACCCCTTCGGGCGGCTCCCCCGCGGATGCGGGAAGTAGCGGGCACCCTTCAGCTTCAACCGCAGCGACTGGGCGTAGATCTTCGCCACCACCTGCAGCGACATCGCCGGGTAGCGGGCGAGCAGGCCGCTCATCAGCGAACGGCTGAGCTCGCGGCGGCGCAGCGAGAGGGTGGCGTCGAAGGACTTGCCCTCCTCGCCCTGGCGCGGGCGCGACTCGATGTGGACGGCGAGGCGCTCGCCGGGCTCGGTGGCGCGGAAGGCGTAGGTCTGGTCCATGCCCATCAGGGGAGAGACGTGAAGAGACTTGTCGAGCTCGTCACTCAAGACCCTACCCTCGCTTTTGCCTCGCGCAAGCACGTAGGCATGGCGCTCTCCCCAGGGGATGTTCTCGACGTCGGCGACGATCGCCTCCACCCGCGCGCCGCTGGGCTCGAAGCAGTAGTAGAAGCTGACCGGGTTGAAGGAGTGGCCGAGGTAGCGCAGCCCGGTCAGGAGACGCACCGGGCCGGTCGGCCGGGCGCCGGTCTCCGCCTCGACCGCGTCGCGCGCGCACTCGTCGAGCGGCTGGCGCGGGTCGCCCATGAAGTCGGCGCGGCGGAAGCGCGCCGGGGCCGCGCGGCGGGCCGAGTAGAGCGGGTAGGGATCGAGCGCCGCCGGCAGCTCGGCGAGGTCGAGGTAGATGAGGAAGAAGCGGTAGCGGAAGCTGTGCTCGATCGGCTCGAAGCGGCGGTGGCGAACCCAGCCCTCGTAGACGGCGGAGGCCCTCACGCGGCCAGGGCCTCCTCGGGCGCCGCCGCCAGGGGGGCGCTGAGTGGCGGGGTCGAGCTCGGGATCCGCGCGCAGGCGCGCAGGGCGCTGACGACGCCGTCCTCGTGGAAGCCCCAGCCCCAGTAGGCGCCGCAGTAGTGGGTGCGGCGCACGCCGCTGACCTCGCCGTGGCGGGCCTGGGCGGCGACCCCCTCGGCGGTGTACATCGGGTGGTCGTACTCGAAGCGGGCGATCGTCTTCTCCGGATCGATCTCCTCGCCGCGGTTGAGCGTGACCAGGTACTCGCGGTCGGCCCGCAGACGCTGCAGGTTGTTCATCCAGTAGGTGACCGTGCTCCCGCGTGGCGGGCCCTCGGCGAGGTGGAAGTTCCAGCTCGACCAGACCGAGCGGCGGCGCGGCATCAGCGAGGCGTCGGTGTGGAGGACGGCTTCGTTGGGCTGGTAGCGGATCGCGCCGAGGATCTCGCGCTCGGCCCGGCTGGGGTCGGCGAGCAGCGCCAGCGCCTGGTCGGAGTGGGTGGCGATCACGACCTCGTCGAAGTCCTCGCTCCCGCAGTCGTCGGCCTCGATCGTGACCCGGTCGGGGTGGCGCTCGATCCGCCGCACCGGCGCGCTCAGCCGCACCCGCTCGCGCCATGGAGCGGAAATCGCCTCGACATAGCTGATCGAGCCGCCGCTGACGGTCCGCCAGGCGGGCCGGTCGCGGAGGCTGTACATGCCGTGGTTGTCGAAGAACTCGGCCATGAAGCTGGCCGGGAAGCTCCACATCTGCTCCGGGTCCGCCGACCAGACGGCGGAGGCTTGCGGGACGATCAGGCGCTCGACGAAGTGCTTGGAGAAGCCCCTTTCCTCCAGCCAGTGGCCGAGCGAGGGTGCGGTGCCGTTCATCCCGATCAGCGACTGCGCCTCACGGTTGAAGCGGCGCCAGTCGCGCAGCATCCCGAGGAAGGTGGGGCTGACGAGGTGGGAGCGGCGGGCGAAGATCCCGCGCGGGGTGCCCGAGTACTCGAAGCGGCCCTGCCCGTCGGAGACCGAGAAGCCCATGTGGGAGGGCTGGCTGGCGACGCCGATCTCCTCCAGCAGCGCTTCGAAGTTCGGGTAGTTGCGGTCGTTGAAGACGATGAACCCGGTGTCGATCCAGTGGGTCTCCTCCGCCGTGTCGACGCGGACCGTGTTCGTGTGGCCGCCGAGCCGGTCGCTCGCCTCGTAGACGACGATCTCGTGCTCGGGGTGCAGCCGGTGGGCAGCGACCAGCCCGGATATGCCGGTTCCGACGATTGCGATTCTCATCGGCAATCCAATACGGAGCCGAGGCCGAATCGGTTGCATCGGGTTCCTCGACCGCAGTTGCGGTCGTAGTTCCTTCCGCATAGCGGTAGCAAGTACGACCGCACTGGGGGGATTGGCCGGAGCGTCGAGCTCAGTCGTAGGGGCGGTAGATCAGCCGGTAGCCGAGCAACTGGGAGACCGTCTCGAAGCTGTAGCCGCGGGCGCGCAGGGTGTCGATGATCTGCGGCAGCGCCGCCAGGGTCTCGCCGCGCGGGCCGCCGCCGTCGTGCATGAGGATGATCGAGCCGGGCTGGGTGGTGCCGACGATCGTGTTGTAGATCGCGCTGGTGCCGGGGGTCGACCAGTCGCGCGGGTCGACGTCCCAGTTGATCGTCCGCATCCCGAGGCTGCCGGCGGTGGCGACGACGCTGGAGTCGACGGCGCCGCCGGGGGGGCGGAAGAGGCAGGGCCTGAAGTGGGTGTAGTCCTCGATCCGCTGGGCGGCGCCGGCGATCTGCGAGTAGCCGGGGTATTCGACGTGGTTCATCGTGTGGTCGCCGAGCTCGTTGCCTTCGGCGAGGATCTGGCGCATCGTCGCTTCGCGGCCCGGCATCTCCTGGCCGACCTCGAAGAAGGTTCCGTCGACGCCCTTTTCCCTCAGCACCTGGAGGAAGCCGGCCGTGTATTCGCTGGGGCCGTCGTCGAAGGTGAGGGCGACGACCTTGGCGTCGCGCGGGCCGTTGGTCTCGAGCCCGGCGCTGCCGCCGGTACAGCCGACCGCGCGCACCGGCCGCAGCCGGAAGGCGAAGCTCCCCTTCGCCGGCAGGGCCTGGGCGCACTTGCCGCCGGGCTTGCAGCCGCGGCTCTCGAGCGCCCGCCAGCTGTAGTGGCGCGGGCTGAGGCCGGCGTCGGCGGGAACCAGCGCAACCACGAGCTTGGTCGCGCTGGGCCGCCTCACCGTCGCCCGGACGCTGCTCTTCTCGATCGGCTTGCCGGCGGCGTTGACCAGCTCCCGCCCGATCCGGCGGCGCGAGTGGCGACCGCCGAGGCAGAGCCGCAGCTCGCCGTTGCCGCCGGGGCGGCTCAGCGCCAGGCAGAGGTAGCGGGAGGCGGCGCGCCTGGTGTCGGGCCGCGCTTCGAGCTGGGCGATCGGGACCGGCGCGGCGGTTCTGACCGTGAAGATCAGCTCGCGGCCCGCCTGCGAGAGCCCGGCGTGCGCGATCCCCTGCGGCGGCGCGGCCGGGGCGATTCCAGGCGCGGCAGAGAGCGCTGCCACCGCGAGGGCGAGGGCGCACAGGATCTTGCGAGAGGGAGCGATTTCCGGGTTCCGGGGTGCCGCGTGCGGAAGGCTGTTCATATTAAGCGTGAGGTCCGCCTCCGCAGCCCCCCGGCCCCGATCGTGTTCCGAGGACAAGTGAGCTCCACTCAGATGCAGAGGCGACGCCATCCGGTCCTGGCGCTGCTGGCGGTACTGGCCGCGCTGGCGGCGATCGCCGCGCTGCCCGGATCCGCGGCGGCCGAAACCGGCGGCGCCGGCGGCGAAGTCGAAGAAGCGCCGGTCCTCAGCAACACGCCTTTCGACCGCCAAGGGATGTGGATCTGGTACGTCTCCAAGTCCGAGGGCGGCAGCATCCCGGCGATCGTCGCCCGCGCCAAGGCCAACGACATCGGCACCGTCTACGTCAAGGCGGGCGACGGCGGCACCGTCTGGAGCCAGTTCAACAAAGCCCTGGTCGCGGCGCTGCACCAGGGCGGTCTCGACGTCTGCGCCTGGCAGTTCGTCTACGGCGACCACCCGGCGGCGGAGGCGCGCGTCGGCGCGATCTCGGTCGAACGCGGCGCCGACTGCCTGGTGATCGACGCCGAGGGCGAATACGAGGGCAAGTACGCCTCGGCCGATCGCTACATCCGCTCGCTGCGAACCAGCATCGGCGAATCCTTCCCGGTCTCCCTCGCCGGCTTCCCCTACGTGGACTACCACCCCTCGTTCCCCTACTCGGTCTTCTTCGGCCCCGGTGGCGCCCAGTACAACCAGCCGCAGATGTACTGGAAGTCGATCGGCACCTCGGTCCGCACCGTCTACGAGCACACCTATCTCTACAACCGTATCTGGGGCCACCCGATCTACCCCATCGGGCAGACCTACGAAGGCCCCGGCAATGGCCCGCTGAAGCTGTTCCGCCGCTTCGCCGCTTCCTACGGAGGGCTGCCGCCGAGCTGGTGGGACTGGCAGGAGACGACCGGCAAGGAGTGGACCGCTCTCGGCGCCGCCAGCGCCCTGCGGCCGGTGACCGGCTACCGCCTCGCCGTGACCCACCCGCTGCTGAAGAAAGGCAGCAAGGGCGACATGGTCGTCTGGGCGCAGGAGCACCTGATCGCCGCCGGCGACGAAGTTCCCGTCACCGGCGTCTACGGCAAGCAGACCCGGGCCGCCGTTCGCACCTTCCAGGAAGGCCACGGCCTGACCGTGGACGGAGCGATCGGGACGACGACCTGGGAAGCGCTGCTGACCTTCACGCCCTACCGGATGCGCTGGACCGCGGCCCGCGCCCGACCCGGTGCCGCGAGCAGCCGCGCGGAGCCGGCGCGCCGGCCGCTGTCGGCCTCGCTGCCGGCAAAGGCCTACGAGATCGACCCCGGTCCGACGCCCTAGGCGGAGATCCTGGTGTCGAGCCGGCCCAGGGTGGGCGACTCG
>JADGPJ010000065.1 GCA_017882505.1 Solirubrobacterales bacterium
CGCGCTGGCGGTCCCGGTCGCCGCGATCATCTCCGTGGTCCTCGCTCCCGGCCTCGCCGGCGCCGCGGTCACGCCGACGGGCGTCACCGACACGATCCACATCGAGATCGTCAAAGGCGCGCTCAAGTTCGTCGCGCCGAAGACCGTCACCCAGGGCGACGAACTGGAGATCGTCAACGAAACCAACCCGAAACAGGTCGGCCCGCACACCTTCTCGCTGGTCACCAAGGGCTCGCAGCCGAAGACGCAATCGGCTCGGAAAAACTGCTTCACGCCGAAACACATCTGCCTCTCGATCGCCAAATGGCACGGCTTCAACAAAGACGAAGAAGTGACGATCAACCCGGCCGAAGCAGGCCCCGAAGGCTGGAGCACGATGGGCAGCCTCAGCAAGAAGGGCGATTCCTGGTTCACCGGTGAGAAGGCGGGCGCCTCGTTCAGCCAGCAGGTGACCGCCGCACCGCAGACGATCTACTTCATGTGCGCGATTCACCCCTGGATGCAGGGCAAGGTCACGGTCGTGGCGCCCACGGTCGGCGTCCCGGGCGTCTAGCCACGTCTGAGAAGCTGCCATCTTCGCCCCGCCTCGGGCGCCGAGCCTTCCTCGGCGCCCTCGGCGGCGGCGCGCTCGCGGTCCTGCTGCCGGTGAGGGGGCAGGGCGGCGGGCTGCTGCCGTTCGCGGAGGACACGCCGCAGGCGCAGGCGGCCGTGCCGTTCCGGGCGCGGCTGCCGATCCCGCGGGAGCTCACCGACTCGAAGCTCCGGATCCCGATCCGCGAGGCCGAGGCGCAGATCCTCCCCGGCGACAAGACCCGGCTGTGGACCTACGGCGGGACGTTCCCGGGGCCGACCGTGCGCCGGCCCGCCGGCCAGCGGACCGAGGTCACCTTCCATCACGAGCTGCCGGCCAGGGTCGGCGAGCTCTCGGTCCACCTGCACGGCGGCCATAACCGGACCCGGTTCGACGGGCAGCCGGGCGGCTTGACCAAGTCCCAGCCGCTCTCCTACTACTGCCACATCCCCCGCGGCCTCTCGCCGCGCGAGTCCGGAAACGACCTGCTGCTCGCACCCGGGGCGCGGAAAACCTACGTCTACGACCTGATGGAGGACGGCCGCCCCGAACGCTCCGCCTTCCAGTGGTACCACGACCACCGCCTCGATCGCACCTCGCCGCACAGCTGGCGCGGGCTGGCCGGGATGTGGATCGTCGACGACGAGCTCGACTCCTCGCTGCCCCTTCCGAGCGGCGAGCGCGACATCCCGCTGATGATCGCCGATCGGACCTTCGACCGCCACAACCAGCTGACCGATCCCTTCAAGGGCCTGCGGCCGCCCGCCGACGGGATCGTCGGCCGCAGCGTCCTCGTCAACGGCGCCTTCATGCCCCACCACCACGTCGGCGCCCGCCGCTACCGGTTGCGGATCCTCAACGTCTCCCAGTTCCGCAGCTACAACCTCCACCTCTCCAACGGCGCGCCGATGGTGCAGATCGCCACCGACAGCGGCCTGATGCCGGCGCCGGTCCGGCGCACCGAGATCCTGCTCGGCCCGGCGGAGCGGGTCGAGGTGATCGTCGACTTCGCCGGCGCTCGCGGCGAGACGGTCGAGCTGCGCAGCTCCAAGCGCCACAGCGGCCGCAACGTGACCGGATCGCGCACCTACGCCGGGGCGCTGATGCAGTTCCGGGTCGGGAGCGAGCGCCTACCGGACCGCACCCGGGTCCCCCGCCGCCTGCGGCCGCTGCCGGAGTGGACCCGGAAGGTGAGCCACAAGCCCAGCCACAGGTGGGAGATCACCATCGGCGGCCTGTTCAAGACCACCTGGCTGATCAACGGCAGGACCTTCAACCCGGCCTACGCGGATGCCTTCCCGAAGCTGGGGTCGACGGTCACCTGGGAAGTCCACAACCGCACGACCGTCGCCCACGTGATGCACCTGCACCACACCGACTGGTACCTGCTCTCCCGCGACGGCAAGCGGCCGCCGCCCTGGGAAGACTGCCTCAAGGACACCTTCTTCGTCTACCCCGGCGAAAGGATCCTCCTCGCCGGCCACTTCTCCGATCACACCGGCAAGTTCGTGATCCACTGCCACATGCTCGACCACGAGGATCACGGACTGATGAGCCAGTTCCAGGTCGTGGCTTCCTAAAGTCTCAGCGCCTGGGGTCGATGCCTTCCGGGCGTGAGCCCGTTCGTAAAAAGACAAGTTTCCTTAAGGGCTCCCGGGCATTCGGAGGCGCGTGCCGTCGGGTCATTGCTGCTCGGCGCCGCCACGCTGGTCGCGCTCTCGCTGGCGCTGCCGCACCCGAGCGGCGGCGACACCTCGGTGCTGATCGCGATCGCGGCAGCAATGGTCGCCACCGGCCTGCTCTGCCTCGCCTTCTTCCGCCGGATCCCGCTGCCGGCGACGCACCTGGTCCTCGCCGCGACCGCGGCCGCGACCGGGCTGCTGATCTACGAGAGCGGCGTCGCCACCGGCCAGTTCGGCTCGATCTTCGTCTGGGCGACGCTGGTCTCCGGCTACTACTTCTCCCGCCGGGTCGCCGCCGCGCACCTGGTCTGGCTCCTGGCCGTCTACGCGGTCTCGCTGGTGACCGTCGAAAGTACCGCCGGCTACTCGCCGCTGACCCGCTGGCTGTTCACGGCGCTCTCGCTGACCGTGGTGATGCTGCTGACGAACATCGTCGTCGCCCACCGCGCTCGGGCGGACCTGCGTGCCCGCCGCTTCTTCGACCTCTCCCACGACATGCTCTCGACGATGGACCAGACCGGTCGCTGCGTCGAGGCCAACGAGGCCTGGACGCATCTCCTCGGCTATGCGGCCGAGGACCTGCAGGGCACCCGCCTGCTCGATCTGACCCATCCCGACGACCACAGGCGCGCCGCGGCCGCGACGGTCGAACTGTTCAAAGGAGTGGAGTCGGTCGGCCTCGAGACCCGCGTCTGGGCCCGGGACGGAAGCTTGCACTGGCTGAGCTCGGACTCGGTCCTGGCGCCTGACGAGGGCATGGTCTACACGCGGTCGACTGACGTCACCGAGCTGAAGCGGATCGAGGCCGAACGTGAGGCGCTGCTCGAGGACGTCGAGGGCCTGGCCCGCAGCGACGCCCTGACAGGCCTGCCGAACCGCCGCGCGCTCGACGAAATGCTGCCGCGGGAAATGGCGAGGGCGCAGCGCGGCGAGTCCCCGCTCTCACTCGCGATCATCGATCTCGACCACTTCAAGTCATACAACGACAGCCATGGCCACCTCGCCGGCGACGCCTTCCTACGGGAGTGCGCGATCGCCTGGGACACCGAGCTGCGTGGCGAGGACGCGGTCTTCCGCTTCGGCGGCGAGGAGTTCCTCGTCCTCCTTCCCGAACGCACGATCGATCCGGCCGGCGCGATCGTCGAACGGCTGCGGATGGCGACACCGCGGAAGCGGACCTGCTCGGCGGGCCTCGCCCTTTGGGACTCCGCCGAGACGAGCGAGGAACTGCTGAACAGGGCAGACGCTGCTCTGTACGAGGCGAAGGCCGAGGGCCGCGACCGCCTCGTCAACGCCGTTTAGCCCCGCGCCGGTTGAGTCATGATGGCGCCGTGGGCGACGAGCTCATCCACCGCTTTCGCAGAGCCCGGCGCGATCCGGAGCTGGCCGTCATCGAGGGCTTCCACGCCCTCAAGCACGCGCTGCGCTTCGGCGCCGAGCTGGTCGAGGCGGTCGCCGTCGACCCGGACGCGCTCGAGGCCCTGGCCCGGGACCTGGCCCCGGATCTCGCCGGCGGGCTGGCCGACCGGGTCGAGACGATCGACGCCGAGACGCTGGCGGCGATCGTGCCGCTGGTGCCGCGCACGGGCGTCGTCGCGATCGCCCGCCGGCCGCGCGCCGACGTCGCGGCGACGCTGGCCGACCCCGGTCCGGCGCCGATCGTCCTGCTCGAGGACCCGCGCAACATGGGCAACATCGGCGCCTGCGTGCGGGTCGCGGCGGCGGCCGACGCCGCCGCGATGCTGACGACCGGCGAGCACGACCCCTGGTACCCGGACGCCGTCCGCGGCGCGGCGGGCCTCCACTTCGCGCTGCCGGTCGCCTCGATCGAGACCCTGCCGGAGAGCGACCGGCCGCTGCTGGCGATCGACCCGGAGGGGGAGGATCTGGAGCCGGACCGGTTGCCGCCCCGCGCCGTGCTCGCCTTCGGCACCGAGCGCCACGGCCTCAGCGGCGGCTTGCTCGAGCGCGCGGACGCCCGCATCGCGATCCCGATGCGGGCCGGCGTCTCCAGCTTGAACCTCGCGACCTCGGTCGCCGTAGTGCTCTTCACCTGGCGGCTTGCAAACTGAGTAAACGGCTCTACGATGGGAAATATGGCGGGTGTGGCGGCGAACAACGAAGAGGCGGTGCAAGCCTGGAACGGAGTCCTCTTCGAGCGTTTCGTGCAGTACCGCCGGATCGTCACCGAGGGTCTCGGCGCCCACGGCGAGGTGGCGCTTCGCCTCCACCCACCGCGGCCGGGGGAGAGGGTCCTCGACATCGGCTGTGGCTTCGGCGACACCGTGCAGCGGATCGCCGCCGTCGTCGGCCCGAAGGGCTCCGTGCTCGGCTTCGACGCGGCGGAGAACTTCATCGAGATGGCCCGGGAGGAGGCCGAGGCCGCCGGTCTCGACAACGTCGAGTTCGCAGTCGGCGACCTCCAGGTGACCGAGTTCGATCGGAGCTTCGACTTCGCCTTCTCGCGGTTGGGAACGATGTTCTTCGCCAACCCGGTGCCGGCGATGCGCAACGTTCGCCGGGCGCTGGTGCCGGGCGGGCGCCTCTGCATGGTCGTCTGGCGCCGCAAGCTGGAGAACGACTGGATGCACCGGGCCGAGCTGGTGGTCGAGAGGTTGGTCGAAGAGGACGAGAACTCCGACGAACCGACCTGCGGGCCCGGCCCGTTCTCGATGGGCGACGCCGACGTGACCAGCCAGATCCTCCTCAGCGCCGGATTCGAGGAGATCTCGCTGCGCCGCTGCGACACCGAGATCCAGATCGGCACCGACCTCGACGAGGCGGTCGCCTTCGCGATGGCGCTGGGGCCGGCGGGAGAGGTGATCCGCCTCGCCGGTGAGGAAGCCGAGCGGATGCGACCTGAGCTCGCGGCGGCGCTGCGCGAGGGGCTGGCGGAGTTCGAGCGGCCCGACGGGGTCTGGGCCCCGGCCTCGACCTGGATCGTCAGCGCGATTTCACCCTAAGAGACCTATGCACGGGGGGTGCACGCCGGATAGCGTGCGGGTGATCGCATCGACGCCCGCCGCCCAAGCGGGGTCCACCTGACCGAAAGGAAGCACCTTGCTGCTCGCTGACATCACCTTCGGGGAACTCCTCCTCGTCGCGCTGGAGATCTTTTTCTTCGTGATCTGGATCTGGATCCTGATCACGATCCTGTCGGACCTCTTCCGCGACCACGAGCTCTCAGGATGGGCGAAGGCCGCCTGGGTCCTGTTCCTCGTCTTCATCCCGTTCCTGACCGCCCTGGTCTACCTGATCGCCCGCGGTGCCGGCATGCGCGACCGCACGATCAAAGCCCAGGCCGACACGAAAAAGCATTTCGACGAATACGTGCAGAAGCAGGCCCACAGCACCCCGGCCGACGAACTGCACAAGCTGAACGACCTGAAGGAAAAGGGCGCCCTCACCGCCGAGGAGTTCGACAAAGCGAAGGCGAAACTGCTCGCCTAGCTCCGTGGTCGGTGGGCCGCTTTCCCTTCTGCATCAGGGGAAATCGGCCCATCGGCAACTCGGCCCGTAGTCCTTCCCGGCTGCGAGAAAATGCCCGATTTGCAAGGGAAGTTGCAGGTTATGAGCAACTCCTAACATTCGACGCCTGACTTCGCTAGCCTGCGCGACCCAGTGCCGAACCCCTTCCCGGGGTCGGCGCGGAACCGATGCGGGCTTACTTCTTCGACACTCATCCGGGCGCCACCAAGCGCCGCGCGCTGCTCTTCGCGGCGCTGCTGCTGGGCGCTCTATGCGTCCTCGCGGCCTCCCTGGAGGCGAGCGCTCCCGCCGCCACGCCGCAGCAAAAGCTCAGCGCCACCCAGGGCAAGCTCGAACACGTCCAGGAAAGCCAGAGCGCGCTGGCGGCCACGATCGCCGAACAGAACGCGGCGATCGACTCGATGATCGGCGAAGTCTCGGCGCTGCGCCAGAAGCTGGCCGCGGTCGAGGCCGAACTGGCGCAGAAGGAAGACGAGCTCGAAGCCGCGACCGCCGCCCTGGTCAAGGAACGCCAGCACCTCGAAGAGGTCCGCGCCCAGCTCAAACGCGCCCTCGGCGTGCTCAGCGATCGCCTCGTGGCGATGTACGAGGCGGGCTCGCCGAGCGTCGTCAACACGATCCTCGAATCGAGCGACTGGTCGGAAATGGCGGCGCAGACCGAATACCTGAGCCGGATTCAGAGCTACGACGACTCGGTCGCCGAACGGGTCAAGAACCTGCGCAACGAAGTCAAGGACGCGGTCACCAAGCTGACCGCGAACCGGGCCAAGATCGAAGAAGTTCGCGATTCCGTCGCCACGACCGCGCGCGAAGTTGCCGCCACCACGGCTGAAGCCGAGTCCCGCTTCGCCGAACTCAAGGAAGCGCAGCATGCGCGCCGCGCCGACATGGAAGCGCTGGAAGACCGCGAACAGGCGCTGAGCAGCAACCTCGCCTCGATCTCGAACCAGATCGCCACCGAAGGCGGGACGACCGGGGTGCCCACCGCTGAGGTCCCGGCGCCGCTGAACCCGGGCGAAAGCGCCAGCGTGATCAGCGAAAGCGAAGCGAGCGCGCCGTCCGCGGCCCCGCAGGCGGTCAAGGACGCGATCGCCGCCGCCAACTCGATCGCGACGACCCCCTATATCTGGGGCGGCGGTCACGGCTCCTTCGAATCTTCCGGCTATGACTGCTCGGGCGCCGTCAGCTTCGCCCTGCACGGCGGCGGCTTCCTCGAAAGCCCGCTCGACTCGACCGGGCTCGAGACCTGGGGCGAAGCCGGCGCCGGCAAGTGGATCACGGTCTACGCCAACGCCGAACACGCCTGGATGGTGATCGCCGGCATCGCCTTCGACACCGTCGGCGGGCCCGGCCCGCGCTGGCACGACCCCTGGGTCGACTCGCCCGAAGGCTTCATCGTTCGCCACCCCACCGGCTATTGACCTAGGGCGCCCGCGCTCCGGATAGAGTCGCCAGGTGGAACCAATCTCCTACTTCCAGGCGATCGTTCTCGGCGCCCTGCAGGGAATCGCTGAGCCGTTTCCGATCTCGAGCCTCGGCCACGCCGTGATCGCGCCGTCGCTGTTCGGCTGGAACATCCACCAGAACGACGAATTCTTCCTCGCCTTCCTCGTCGCCACCCACTGCGCGACCGCGATCGTGCTCTTCTTCTTCTTTCTCGACGACTGGAAGCGGATCTTCCGCGGCCTCTCCCGTTCGCTCCGCGGCCGCGCCACCCCTGCCGACGCCGACGCCCGGCTCGGCTGGGTGATCGTCGCCGGCACGATCCCGGCCGGGATCCTCGGCCTCGCGCTCGAGCACAAGCTGCGCAACCTCTTCGCCTCGCCGGAGTCGGCGGCGATCTTCCTCACGATCAACGGCGTGCTGCTGCTGTTCTTCGAGCGCTTCCGCCGCCGAGCGCCGAGTCCGGGCGACTACAAGGGCGACGCCGACGCTCGGATCGCGAAGATGAGCTTCAAGCAGGCGCTGGCGATCGGTGGCGCCCAGGCGGCGGCGCTGATCCCGGGGATCTCGCGCTCGGGGATCACGATGGGGGGCGGCCTGATGACCGGCCTCTCCAACGACGACGCCGCCCGCTACTCCTTCCTCCTGGCGACGCCGATCATCGCCGCCGCCGGCTTCCTGAAGCTGCCGGAGCTGCTCGGCCACGCCGGCGACGGCGTTCGCGGCCAGGCGCTGGTCGCGGCGATCGTCGCCGCGGCGACGACCTACGTCGCGGTCAAGTTCCTGCTCCGCTTCTTCGAGACCAACCGCCTCACCCCGTTCGGGATCTACTGCATCGTCGCCGGCCTCGCCTGCACCCTGATCTTCGCCTTCTGATTGCCTCTTGGCGGTTCTCTTCGACGTCGCCAAGCGCGAGCACCTGAGCACGATCGTCGAGTGGCGAGTTCGGACCGAGAGGAGCGAGACGCATGGCAGCAGCGCACTGGTTGATTCGGGAGGACCCGTCCTGGGTACCCGACCGTTGGGTCTGGGAACGTCGCCTAGGAAAGGGAGACATCATGGAGTCAGCATCTGTCCCGAGTCCGCAGTTGCCGAGCAGGGAACCGGCGAGCGAAGGGGGAACCGGGTGGAAGCCGGCCGATCCGGGGCCGCTGGGCCTCGCCGGGTTCGCGCTGACCACCTTCATCCTCAGCATGTTCAACTCCGGCCTGGTCAGCAAAGCCGGTGAGCCGGTGGTGCTCGGCGTCGCGCTCGCCTACGGCGGGATCGCGCAGGTCCTCGCCGGAATGTGGGAGTTCCGCACCGGCAACACCTTCGGCGCCGTCGCCTTCACGTCGTTCGGGGCCTTCTGGATCTCGTTCTGGGCGCTGGTGACCTTCTTTGCCGGGGATATCCCGGCTGAACACGTCGGTGCCGCGCTCGGGCTCTTCCTGGTCGCCTGGGGAATCTTCACCCTCTACATGTTCGTCGCCTCGCTGCGGACCACGGTTGCGATCGCGGTCGTCTTCTTCCTGTTGACGATCACGTTCTTTCTGCTCGGGATCGGCAACGCGAACGAAAGCGACGGCCTGATCGAAGCCGGTGGCTGGTTCGGGCTGGCGACGGCGGCTGCCGCCTGGTATGCATCGTTCGCAGCAGTCACCAACTCGACCTTCGGACGAACGGTTCTGCCGGTCCGTCCACTGGGTCGCTGAGGAGGGAGAAGGCGGATGTCAAATGAGAAGTCGTCGGATCTGGAGCGCCAGCTGGAGTCGATGCTCGAGATCGAGAAGTTCGAGCCGCCGGTCTCCTTCCGCGAGCAGGCTCTCTGGAGCGATCCGGAGGTCTACGAGCAGGCGGCCGCCGATCCCGAGGCCTGGTGGCTGGGCCAGGCGAGGGAGCTGCTCGACTGGGATACCGAGCCCAGCCAGGCCCTCGACGACTCCAACCCGCCCTTCTACAAGTGGTTCGCCGACGGTCGCCTCAACGCCTCGGCCAACTGCCTCGACCGCCACGTCGAGGCCGGCCGGGGCGAGCGGGTCGCCTACCACTGGCGCGGGGAGGAGGGCGAGCAACGCGACATCACCTACGCCGAGCTGCACGCAGAGGTCCAGCGCTTCGCCAACGCGCTGAAGGACCTCGGTGTCGAGAAGGGCGACGTGGTCGGGATCTACCTGCCGATGATTCCCGAGGTCGCGGTCTCGATGCTCGCCTGTGCCCGGATCGGCGCCATCCACAACGTCGTCTTCGGCGGCTTCTCGGCCGAGTCGGTGCGCGAGCGGATGGAGTTCTCCGAGGCGAAGGCGCTCGTGACCGTCGACGGCGCCCGCCGCAAGGGCAAGACGGCGCCGATCAAGCCGGCGGTCGACGAGCAGATGGACGAGCTCGCCAGCCTCGAGACGATCGTCGTCGTCCGCCACACCGGGATCGATTGCCCGATGAGGGAGGGACGCGACGTCTTCTACGACGAGGTGGTGGACGCCGCCGAGCCCGAGTGCCCGGCGGAGCCGATGGAGGCCGAGCACCCGCTCTTCATCCTCTACACCTCGGGCTCGACCGCGAAGCCGAAGGGGATCCTGCACACGACCGGCGGCTACATGACCGGTGTCACCGCGACCCACCGCTACGTCTTCGACCTCAAGCCCGAGTCCGACGTCTACTGGTGCGCCGCCGACGTCGGCTGGGTCACCGGCCACTCCTACATCGTCTACGGCCCCTTGGCAAACGGCGCCACCTCGGTGATGTGGGAGGGGGCGCCCGACCATCCCCACCAGGGGATCTGGTGGGAGCTGATCCAGGACTACAAGGCGACGATCCTCTACGCGGCGCCGACGGCGATTCGCACCTTCATCAAGTGGGGGGCGGAGATCCCGGAGAAGTTCGACCTCTCCTCGCTGCGCCTGCTGGGGACGGTCGGGGAGCCGATCAACCCCAAGGCCTGGCTCTGGTACCACGAGGTGATCGGTGGCGAGCGCTGCCCGATCGTCGACACCTGGTGGCAGACGGAGACCGGGGCGATCATGATCACGCCGCTGCCCGGGATCACCGCGACCAAGCCGGGCTCGGCGACGACCCCCTTCCCGGGAGTGCAGGCGAGCGTCGTCGGTGAGTCCGACGGGCAGCCGATCGAGACCGGCCAGGGCCTTTTGGTCCTCGAGCGCCCCTGGCCCAGCATGCTGCGCGGCCTCTACAAGGAGGACGACCGCTTCATCGAGACCTACTTCTCGCGCTTCGGCACCGAGCGCTACCTGGTCGGCGACGCCGCCCGCGTGGACGCCGACGGCTACCTCTGGGTGATCGGCCGCATCGACGACGTCGTCAACGTCTCCGGCCACCGGCTCTCGACCGCCGAGGTCGAGTCGGCGATCGTCGCCCACGAGAAGGTCGCCGAGGCGGCCGTGATCGGCCAGTCCGACGAGGACACCGGCCAGGCGATCTGCGCCTTCGTCACCCTGCGCGGCGGCACCGAGCACTCGGACGAGCTGGTCGAGGACATCCGCGCCGTCGTCGGTGAGCGAATCGGCAAGTTCGCCCGACCGAAGCGGATCATCTGGTCCGACGACCTGCCGAAGACGCGCTCGGGGAAGATCATGCGGCGGCTGCTGCGCGACATCGCGGAGGGTCGCGCGCTCGGCGACGTGACGACGCTGCGCGATCCCGAGGTGATGGCGGAACTCGAGTCGAAGATCGCCGAGGAGGCGGACAAGGAGAGCTGAGTCGGCGAGGGAGGCCGGCTAGGGGCTGCGCTGGCCGGCCATTCTCTCGACGGCGACCTCGAGCGCCTGCAGCTGTTCCTGGACGCTGCGGAGTTCGCGCAGCGCCAGCGCCTCGGCGCTCATCTGCTCTTCCTCCAGCTCTTCCTCGATCTCGGCGATTTCGGGGGCGAGGAAGCGCTGGGCGAAGGCGCCGGTGAGCAGGGCGACGAAGCCGATGCCGACGATGAGGATGAAGGTGGAGACGATCTGGCCGCCGGTCGTCGTGGGATAGATGTTGGAGCCGAGCGTGGTCATCGTCGTGATCGCCCAGTAGGTGTCGTCCCAGAAGCTGAGGTGCTGGCTGTGCCTCTCGAAGGCGCCGAAGATGGCGCCGCCGCCGACGACGGTCAGGAGTGCCAGCAGCAGCGCGTAGCGCAGCCCCTCGAGCGAGAAGACCTCGCGCGAGAGCTGGGCCAGGCGCAGCAGGCGGAGCAGCCGCAGCAGCCGCAGGGCCCGCAGGCTCTGCAGCCCGGCCGGCAGCACCGGCGGCGTCAGGACGACGATGACGATGTCGAGCGGGTGGCGCCGGATCCAGGCCCAGCGGTTGGGGACGACGGCGAGCATCACCACCAGCTCGATCAGGAAGGCGATCCAGGTGACCCAGTTGAGGGCGATCGCAACCGACTCCAGCGCCCCGCCCGGGTGCGACTCGGTGATCGCCACCGTCGGCAGCGTCAGCGCCGCCGCGACCAGCATCGGCGTGTTGAGGAATTCCGCCACCCGGGTGCTGCGGGCATCCATCCCAAGCCCGTAGCGAACCGGGCGCTTTGCCGCGTCGGAGCTCACCGCGACCCTTTCGACGCGGGGGCGCCGGTGCCCTCTTAGGGCCGCGGGTCCAGTGGAGCCGCCTCAGCCGTGGCGGGCGGCCTTGACCAGGCCCTGGCCCGGCTCGACCACGCGCTCGGGCACGAAGCTGTTCTTGGCGACCGAGACCGTGATCGGGCCGATGCTGGGGTCGCCGCTGGGGAGGATTTCGAAGCTGCCGGTGATCCCGTTCTTGACCTTGGTCGCGCGCACCGCGTCGATCACGCCGCCGCGTTCGCCGCTGGAGCCGATCGCGCTCAGCAGCACGCTCGCCGCCTGCCCGGCGTACGGCGCGAACAGTTCCACCGGTCCACTGACCTCCTTCTTCAGTTCGGAGACCAGCTGCTTGCCGGGGCCGGTGAGATCCTGGGGCACCAGGCCGGGGACGCTGACGAACATCCCCCTCGACGCCGAGCCGGCGAGGTCGATCGTCGACTGCTGGGCGAAGCCGTCGGGCGCCAGCAGCTTGACACCGCTGTTGGATCCGAGCACCGCGACCTTGTCCTTGATCAGGCGGGCGCCATTCTCTTCGGTCAGACCCGCGAGCAGAACCCCGTCGGGGGCGGTGCGCGAGACCTTCTTCATCAGGCCGGTGTAGCTCGAGGCCTTGGGGTTCCAGGCGCCGAAGCCGACGATTTCGATGCCGAGCTTGTGGGCGGCGCCGCGGAAGGTTCGCGCCTGGCCGAGGCTGGTCGGGTCGCCGCCGGCGTAGAGGACGTAGGCGCGGCCGATGTCCTCGAACCTGGCGAAGCTCGCCAGGCCGGCCCCCTGGTAGGCGTCGTTGGGGACGACGCGGGCGTAGTTGCGCCGCGCCGGGTAGAGGCTCTTCGGCTCGCCCTTGCCGCAGCTCGGGCTCGACTGGGTGAGGCAGATCAGCGTGTTGCCGGGTGAGATCATCGCCAGGCCGCCGTTCGGCGCCCGGCCCAGGATCGGGATCATCGCTTCGGCACAGCCCGAGTTGTAGGTGCCGATCACGCCGAGGACACTCGCGTCGGCGGCGTAGGCGCGGGCGTTGGCCTGGCACTGCGCCTTGGTCCAGAGCCCGGTCTTGGCGCTGGAGTCGTCGCAGGCCTGGAAGGCGACGGTGCGCCCGCCGCTGCGCCAGCTGGCGCCTTCGAGCACGAGCCGGATCGCGTCGTTCATCTGCCGCGAGCGCTGCTTCGAGTCCCCTTGGAGCGGCAGGTCGGAGACGATCAGCGCCTGCGCCGGCCCGGAGCCGCCGTACTGGACCGCGCCGCAGGCCGAGGAGCCGACCGCGGTGATCCCGGTCGCGGCCGCGTCGCCGCGGCTGGCGACGATCAGGGCGAACGCGGCGAGGCCGAGCAGGAACAGGGCGGCGAAGCTGGCGATCGGGGGGCGGCGCGACACGAGACGGGCGCCAGCCTAACCGCTGGCTCGGCGCGATCGCCGCGCCCAGACCCTGCACGCCATGCAGTCCGCGAAAGGGTTGGCTTGGGAGGATAGTTTGCTAAACTAATTACCGGAGCTAATCAATGATCGCGAAAGCCAAAGACACCTCACTGACCGATTCCGCCGCGAAGCTGCGGATGGCGATCGTGCGGACCTCGCGCCGGCTGCGGCAGGAGGCTTCGTCGGAGACCGCCGGCCTGACCCCGACCTCGGTCGCGGCGCTGGCGACGATCGACCGCCACGGCCCGCTGACCCCGAGCGAGGTGGCGCGGATCGAGCGGGTCAAGCGCCCGACCGTGACCCGGACCCTGGGCTGCCTCGAACGGGAGGGGTTGGTCGAGCGCACCCCCGACCCCGCCGACGGCCGCAGCGCCCTGGTCGCCGTCAACAGCGCCGGCCGCGAGCGGCTGCGGCGCCTCCGCGGGCGCAAGAACGCCTACCTGGCGCGGCGCATGCGCGACCTTCCGGCCGCCGACGTCGAGACGCTCGAGCGGGCGGCCGAGATCCTCGACCGGATGCGGGAGGGTGAGCGGCTATGAGCACGGAGCGGGCAAGCGTGCATAACTGGTTCTTCGCGCCGGGAGCGAAGCGCGAGTCGGTGTCTTGAGCTCCGCCCTGCGCCGCTCCTTCAACTCGCTCGAGGTACCCAACTACCGGCGCTACTTCACCGGCCAGCTGATCTCGCTCTCCGGCACCTGGATGCAGACGGTGGCGGCGATCTGGCTGATCCTCAGCCTCACCGGCAGCGGCGTCGCCGTCGGCCTCACCACCGCGCTGCAGTTCCTGCCGATGCTGCTGTTCGGCGCCTGGGGCGGCCTGATCGCCGACCGGATGTCGAAGCGGCGGCTGTTGATCATCACCCAGACGTTGATGGCGATCCCGGCGGTCGGCCTGCTGGTGGTCACCGCCAGCGGGATCGTCGCCCCCTGGATGGTCTTCCTCGCCGTCTTTGCGATGGGCCTGGTCAACGCGGTCGACAACCCCACCCGCCAGAGCTTCGTGATCGAGATGGTCGGCTCCGACCGGGTCGTCAATGCCGTCAGCCTCAACAGCGTCATCGTCCAATCGGCGCGGATCGTCGGCCCGGCGGTCGCCGGCCTGGTGATCGCCGGCTTCGGGGTCGTTCCCTGCTTCGCGATCAACGCGCTGACCTTCATCGCGATGATCTTCGCCCTCCGGGGGATGGACCCCCGCGGCCTGCACGCGGCCCCGGTCGCCGCCCGCGAACCGGGAGCGATCCGGGCCGGTCTGCGCTACGTCGCCGCCACCCCCGAGCTGGCTGTGCCGCTGGCGCTGATGGCGCTGGTCGGGACGCTCGGCTTCAACTTCCAGGTGGTGCTGCCGCTGCTGGCCAAGTTCAGCTTCGACGGCGGCGCGACGACCTACGGCGTACTGGTCTCGGCGATGGCGGTCGGCTCGATCGCCGGTGCCCTCGTCAACGGCGCCCACGGCCGCACCGGCCCGCGCCTGATCGCCGCCGGCGCGCTCGCCTTCGGCGTCTCGGCGCTGCTCTCCGCGGCGATGCCGTCGCTGCTGTTCGAGATCCCGGTTCTGGCCGGGCTCGGCGCCGCCGCCGTCACCTTCGCGGCGACGATCAACTCGACCCTGCAGCTCGCCGTCTCAGCGGAGATGCGGGGCCGGGTGATGGCGCTCTACTCGGTCGTCTTCCTCGGCTCGACCCCGATCGGCGGGCCCCTCGTCGGCTGGCTCTCACAGGCCTACGACCCCCGCGTCGCCCTGCTGCTCGCCGGCGTCTCCGGCATCTCCGCCGCCTGGGCAGCCCACGTCTCCTTCGCGAGACTGCGCGAGCGGGCGGGCCGAGACGCCCGCCGGCTCCACGCCTCCTAGTGTCCTGAGTCGTAAGTCCTGCACCTCCCCGGCGGCGTCTCGCCGTCCGTGGCGGCGTCCTCGGATTTGCCTTTGCCAACCGGCAAAGGCTGCA
>JADGPJ010000066.1 GCA_017882505.1 Solirubrobacterales bacterium
GCGTTCAGAACCTGGGCGGCGACGATCCCTGAGCTGCCGGCTCCGATGATGCAGACCTTCTCGGCTGGTGGCATGGGGCGAAATCTATATGACTGGCTGGGCAGCCAGTCCCCACCGCTCCCGGGGTGAACAGGTCCACCCCTTGGGTCCGTAGAGCAGAACCAGGTTCGAACGGAAGCTTCCTTCATCGGATTTGAAAACAACCAAAAGGAGATTCCGATGACCAAGAAGACCCGCTCATTCCGCCCCTCGCCCGCCCTCGTGATCAGCTGCCTGGCCCTGTTCATGGTCCTCGCCGGCGGCACCGCTCTCGCCGCCGGCATCGCCAAGAACAGCGTCCGCTCGGCCCAGATCGCCGACGGCACGGTGCGCACGGTCGACCTCCACGACGGCTCGGTCACCACGCCGAAAATCGGGACCGCCGCGGTCGGCAACGAACAGCTCGCCGAAGACGCCGTGACCTCCTCGAAGGTGGCGCCGGACTCGCTCACGGCCCAGGACCTGGCCGCGTCATCGGTCACCTCCTCCGAGGTCGCCGACCAGTCACTGACCGGAGCCGACGTCGCCCCGGACTCGATCCGGGCCACCCAGCTCGGCACGATCACGCAGCGCAACATCAGCGCCACGATCCAGGCTGGGAAAACCGGCAGCGTCAGCGCCAACTGCGAGCCTGGCGAACAGATCATCAGCGGCGGCGGCCAGCCCTCCGTGTTCGGGGTCGAAATGACCACCACCCGCCCCTCCGGCAACGGCTGGCTCTACCAGGCCAAGAACAACACCGGCACCGACCAGACCATCACCGCATTCGCCCTCTGCCTCGTCCAGTAATCACACCTCACACACAAGAAGCAAAACGGCCGGGACATAAAGTCCCGGCCGTTTGGCGTTCTGGCTCTGAGAGCCGCGTCGGCGAGACGCAAGCTTGGCGGGCGAGGGGCACCTGACCCCTCCTCACCAACCTATTTCGTCTCCTCCGACGTCGACTCGATCTCCTGCGCGAGCTCCTCGAGCTCCTCCGCGAAGGAGAGGCCGAAGCCCTCGACCGGGGTCTCGACTCCATCGACGCCGAGCTCCGCGGCCAGCTCGTCTTCTTCGAGCAGGTCGTCGTCGCTGGGGGGCTCGATTGCCACCGCGGGTTCGATCGCAACCGTCCGGTAATGCTTGAGGCCGGTCGCGGCGGGGATCAGCTTGCCGATGATCACGTTCTCCTTCAGACCGACGAGCCTGTCCCGTTTGCCCTCGAGAGCGGCATCGGTGAGCACCTTCGTCGTCTCCTGGAATGACGCGGCGGAGAGGAAGGACTCGGTCGCCAGCGAGGCCTTGGTGATCCCGAGGATGACCTCCTCGCCTTTGGCCACCGTGCCGCCTTCTTCCTTCGTCTTCTTGTTGAGGCGTTTGAGGCTGCCACGATCCTCGAGCTGGCCGGGAAGGAGGCTGGTCGAGCCCTTGGCGTCGATCCGCACCTTCTTCAGCATCTGCCGTGCGATCAGCTCGATGTGCTTGTCGTTGATGTCGACGCCCTGGGCGCGGTAGACCTTCTGCACCTCAGCCACCAGGTAGAGCTCGACGTCGGTGCGGCCACGGATCGCCAACAGGTCGGCCGGGTACAGCGATCCCTCGTTGAGCTGCTGGCCAGCCTCGACTTTCTCACCGTCCGCGACGTGAAGCCGGGTCCGCAGCGGGAAGCTGTAGGAGTGCTCCTCGCCGCTGGGCTCGGTGACGAATACTTTCAGCGCTTTGTCGGTCTCGTCGATCGAGACCTTTCCGGCCGCCTCGGCCATCTGCGCCAGACCCTTCGGTTTACGCGCCTCGAAGAGCTCGACGATGCGCGGCAGACCCTGGGTGATGTCCTGGCCCGCGACACCACCGGTGTGGAAGGTGCGCATGGTCAGCTGGGTGCCGGGCTCGCCGATCGACTGCGCGGCGATGATTCCGACCGCGTCGCCGATGTTGACCGTGAACCCGGTCGCCGGGGCGACCCCGTAACACGAACGGCACACGCCCGCTTCAGCCTCGCACTTGAGGGTCGAGCGAACCGGGATTTTTATCTCCTCGCCGGCGAACCCCTCGGCAATCGCTTCGACATCGGGCAGGGTGATTTCCTGGTTGCGCTTGAGCAGCTCGCGACCGCGTTTGGTCTCGAGCTTTTTCGCCGCCAGTCGCCCGAACAGGTTGTCGTTGAGGGAGCCGTCGTCCTTGAACAGATCCATCTCGATGTGTTCTTTGGTTTTGCAGTCCTCCTGGCGCACGATGACGTCCTGTGCGACGTCGACCAGACGACGGGTCAGATAACCCGAGTCAGCGGTGCGCAGCGCCGTGTCGGCGAGTCCCTTTCGGGCGCCGTGGGTGGAGATGAAGTACTCCAGAACCGAGAGTCCCTCCATGAAGTTGGCCTTGATCGGCCGCTCGATGATCTCGCCTTTCGGGTTGGCCATCAGACCGCGCATCCCCGCCAGCTGGCGGATCTGTTTGAACGATCCGCGAGCACCGGAGTTGGCCATCATGAAGATGGGGTTCAGCTCGTCGAGGTTGTCCTCCATTGCCTGGGCGACCTCATCGGTTGCCCGGTTCCAGTGCGCCGTGACCGCCTCGTGGCGCTCCTCGGCAGTGATGTAGCCGTCGTTGTACTGGCCGACGATCGCCTCGGTCTCCTTCTCGTAGCGCTCGAGGATTTCCGGCTTCTCCGGCGGTGAGACCACGTTGTTCTTTGAGACCGTGATGCCGGCCTGGCTCGCGTAGTGGAAGCCGAGGTCCTTGAAGGCATCCAGGACCTGGGAGACCGGCGGCGCGCCGTATGCCTTGACCAGACTGGAGACCATCGCGTTGACGTCCTTCTTCTTCAGCGAGTGGTTGAGGAACTCGTACTGCTCGGGGTCGAAATCGTCCTCGAGAGCCTCGGCGAGTGCACGCTCGATGCTTTCGTTGAAGATGATCCGCCCGACCGTGGTCAGGAAGTGCTCCTTGCCCGCCCGCCGGTACTCGGCCTGGTCGTGCAGCTTGCAGCCGCCGTTCTCGTAGAGGAGCTCGGCCTCCTGCGCGGAGCGGAACACCTTGACCTTGGGCGACGAGCCGTTGCGGCCGCCTTCCTTGCCGGCCTTCAGACCCTCGTCGATCTTCGCCAGCTCGTCCTCGTCCGGACCGTAGGTCAGGTAGTAGATGCCGAGGACCATGTCCTGGGTCGGGGTCGCCAGCGGCGCCCCGTGGGCCGGGGAGAGGATGTTGTTCGCCGAGAGCATCAGGATCCGCGCCTCGGCCTGGGCCTCGGCGGAAAGCGGCACGTGGACCGCCATCTGATCGCCGTCGAAGTCAGCGTTGAACGCGTGACAGACAAGCGGGTGGACCTGGATGGCCTTGCCCTCTACCAGCACCGGCTCGAAGGCCTGGATGCCGAGGCGGTGCAGGGTCGGTGCCCGGTTGAGCAGGACGGGATGTTCGTGGATGACTTCCTCCAGAACGTCCCAGACCTCTGGGATCATCGACTCGACCATCTTCTTCGCCGCCTTGATGTTCTGGACGGCTTTGCGCTCGACGAGCTGAGCCATGATGAATGGCTTGAACAGCTCCAGCGCCATCAGCTTCGGCAGGCCGCACTGCTGCAGCCGCAGGCTCGGTCCGGAGACGATCACCGAACGGCCGGAGTAGTCGACGCGCTTACCGAGCAGGTTCTGGCGGAAGCGTCCCTGCTTGCCCTTGAGCATGTCCGAGAGCGACTTGAGGGGACGGTTGCCGGGACCCGTGACCGGGCGCCCACGACGGCCGTTGTCGAACAGCGCGTCGACCGCCTCCTGCAGCATCCGCTTCTCGTTGTTGACGATGATCTCGGGTGCGCCGAGGTCGAGCAGCCTTTTCAACCGGTTGTTGCGGTTGATCACGCGGCGGTAGAGGTCGTTGAGGTCCGAGGTCGCGAAGCGACCGCCGTCCAGCTGGACCATCGGGCGCAGCTCCGGCGGAATCACCGGCACGGCGTCGAGGATCATCCAGGCGGGCTGGTTGTCGGAGTTGAGGAAGGCCGAGGCGACTTTCAGCCGCTTCACGGCACGGGCCTGTTTCTGGCCTTTGGAGCTGTTGATGATCAGCTCGAGTTCCTCGCAGTCGGCGGCGAGATCGACCTGTTCAAGCAGGTCGCGCACCGCTTCGGCACCCATGCCGCCGCGGAAGTACTCGCCCCAGCCGAACGGCGAACCGAAGCGGTCCTTCAGCTCGCGGAAGACCGTCTCGTCATTGACGACGTCCTTCGGCTTCATCTCGGTGAAGATCTTCCAGACTTCGGCCATCCGCTCGATCGCCTCTTCGAGGTAGGCCTCGGTGTCGGCGATCTCCGCGTCGAACTGTTTGCGCAGTTCTTTGATCATTTTGGCCCGCTCGTCGTCCTTCAGCTTCCGCAACTGCGCGGTGGTCAGCTTCAGGGAGTCGGCCCAGATGTGATCCTCGTCGTCGAACTTCTCCTGCGCGCCCTCCTCCAGGTACTTGATCCGCCGCTCCAGCGACTCGCTCAACTCCTGGGTGCGCTTCTGCCGTTCCGACTCATAGGAGTCGGTGACTTTCTTGACCTCTTTCTCGAGTTTGCCGATGTCCTTGTCCCGGGCCTCGACATCGACCCAGGTGATCATCGACGCGGCGAAGTAGAGAACCTTCTCCAACTCTTTCGGAGCCATGTCGATCAGGTAACCGATCCGGCTCGGCACGCCCTTGAAGAACCAGATGTGGGAGACCGGCGAGGCGAGGTCGACGTGACCCATCCGCTCACGGCGGACCTTGGAACGCGTCACCTCGACACCGCAGCGCTCGCAGACGATGCCCTTGTAGCGGACCCGCTTGTACTTGCCGCAGTAGCACTCCCAGTCCTTGGTCGGACCGAAGATGCGCTCGCAGAAGAGGCCGTCTTTCTCCGGCTTCAGCGTGCGGTAGTTGATCGTCTCCGGCTTGGTTACCTCGCCCCAACTCCAGGAGCGGATCTTCTTCGAGGAAGCAAGCCCGATCTCGATCGCGTCGAAATTGTTGATGTCGATCATCAGTCCTCCACCTTCGCCTGCTCGGCCTCTACGGGCTGCTCGGCAGCGTCACCATCAGTTCCAGCCTCACCCTCGGAGACCACCTGCTCCTCTTGCTCGTCGGCCGCTCCGTTGGAGGAGTCAGCGCGAACACCGGTCAGGTCCATCCCCAGCTCCTCGGCTGCTTTCAGCAGGTCGTCCTCCTCGTCGGAGATTTCGACGTCGGTCCCCTCGGAGACCACGTTGGCGTCCAGCGAGAGGGCCTGGATCTCCTTCAAAAGCACTTTGAAGGACTCCGGGATCGAGGGCTCTGGAATGTTCTCGCCCTTGACGATCGCCTCGTACGCCTTGACCCGCCCGACCGTGTCGTCGGACTTGACGGTCAGCATCTCCTGCAACGTGTAGGCGGCGCCGTAGGCCTCCAGGGCCCAGACCTCCATCTCGCCGAAGCGCTGGCCACCGAACTGCGCCTTGCCGCCCAGCGGCTGCTGGGTGACGAGCGAGTAGGGGCCGGTCGAACGCGCGTGGATCTTGTCGTCGACCAGGTGCAGCAGCTTGAGGATGTACATGTAGCCGACCGTGACCTTGCCCTCGTAGGGCTCGCCGGTGCGGCCGTTGTACAGCTGCGCCGTGCCGGAGCACTGGGCACCCTCCCGGGCGCTCTTGTCGACGCCGAGGTCGATGCCGCGCTCGGCGTTCTCGGCCGACCATTCGACCAGAGCGGTGTCGACGTCCTCGACGCTGGCGCCGTCGAAGACCTGGGTCGCCACATAGACGCGCCCGTCGCCCTCGTCGGAGTGAGCCTGCTTGTAGGCCTCGGAGCCGTCGTCGTACCAGCCGTTCGCCGCCACCCACCCGAGGTGGGTCTCGAGGATCTGGCCGATGTTCATCCGGCTCGGCACGCCGAGCGGGTTGAGGATGACGTCGACGGGGGTGCCGTCGGCGAGGTGAGGCATGTCCTCCTCGGGCACGATCTTCGAGATCACACCCTTGTTCCCGTGACGGCCGGCGAGCTTGTCGCCCTCGGCGATCTTGCGCTTGGTCGCGACATAGACGCGGACCAGGTCGTTGACGCCCGGGGGCAGGTCGTCGCCCTCGTCGCGGCTGAAGGTGAGGACGTCGATGACGACTCCACCCTCGCCGTGCGGAACTTTCAGCGAGGTGTCGCGGACCTCGCGCGCCTTCTCCTTGAAGATCGCGCGGATCAGCTTCTCCTCGGCCGTCAGCTCGGTCTCGCCCTTAGGCGTCACCTTGCCGACCAGGAGGTCGCCGGAGACGACCTCGGCTCCGACCCTGACGATGCCGCGCTCGTCCAGATTGCGCAGGCTCTCCTCGGAGCGGTTGGGGATGTCGCGGGTGATCTCCTCGTCGCCGAGCTTGGTCGTGCGGGCGTCGATCTCGTACTCCTCGATGTGGATCGAGGTGAGTTCGTCGTCCTTGACCAAGCGCTCGGAGAGGATGATCGCGTCCTCGAAGTTGTAGCCCTCCCAGGACATGAAGGCGACCAGGCAGTTCTTGCCCAGGGCGATCTCGCCGCCGCCGGTGGAGGAGCCATCGGCGAGCACGTCGCCCTCCTTCACCATCTGGCCGCTCTTGACGATCGGCCGCTGGTGGATGATCGTTCCCTGGTTGGACCGCATGAACTTGTGCAGCGGGTACTCGTCCTTGCCGGTGCTGGGGCTGGTGACGACGATCCGCTGGGCATCGACGTGGCTGATTTCGCCGGCGTTCTTGGCCAGCACCACATCGCCGGTGTCGACGGCGGCGCGGCGCTCCATGCCGGTTCCGATCAGCGGCGGGTCGGGCTTCAACAACGGCACCGCCTGGCGCTGCATGTTGGAGCCCATCAACGCCCGGTTGGCGTCGTCGTGCTCGAGGAACGGGATCAGCGAGGTCGCCACCGACCAGATCTGGGACGGCGAAACGTCCATCAGGTCGACTTCCTTGGGGGTGGCCGTCGCGTACTCCTGCTCGCCGGCGCGGACCAGCACCAGCGGACCTTTCAGTTTGCGCGTCTTGGGGTCGAACTCGGCGTTCGCCTGGGCGATCACCTTGTCCTCCTCCTGGGTGGCGTCGAAGTGAACGATCTCCTCGCTGACGACGCCGTCCTCGACCGGCCGGTACGGGGTCGTGACGAAGCCGTGCTCCGACACCTGGGCGTAGGAGGACAGCGAGCCGATCAGGCCGATGTTCGGACCCTCAGGCGTCTCGATCGGGCACATCCGGCCGTAATGGGTCGGGTGCACGTCGCGAACCTCGATCGGGGCCCGCTCACGGGTCAGACCGCCGGCGCCGAGCGCCGAGAGGCGGCGGCGGTGGGTGAGGCCGGCGAGGCTGTTGGTCTGGTCCATGAACTGCGACAGCTGCGAGGAGCCGAAGAACTCCTTCATCGCCGCCACGACGGGGCGGATGTTGATGATCGTCTGCGGGGTGATCGCGTCCGAGTCCTCGGTCGTGAGGCGCTCGCGGACCACGCGCTCCATCCGGTAGAGGCCGATGCGGAAGGCCTCCTGGATCAGCTCGCCGACCGTGCGCAGGCGACGGTTGCCGAAGTGCTCGTACTCGTCGAGGTGCTCGTAGACCGGCTCGCGGGGGTAGGTGATCGCCTCCGCCGCATAGTCTTTGATCGGGTTCTCCTCGTCGATCTCCTCGGGGATTCCGAGCAGTTTCGGCAGCAGGACGAGCTCCTTGACCAGGGCGATGATGTCGTCGTGGGTGAGCACCCGCGTCTCGAGGTCGATGTCGAGATCGAGACGGGCGTTCAGCTTGTAACGACCGACCCGGGTCAGGTCGTAGCGCTTGGGGTCGAAGAAGAGCTGCTCGAGCAGGCCTTTGGCGGCGTCGACCGACGGCGGCTCGCCCGGGCGCTGCTTTTTGAACAGCTCGATCAGGGCGCCCTCTTCGGTCCGGGTCGCTTCGGTGTCGGACTCGATCGTGTGCCGCATGTAGATCGAGTTGTCGAACATGTCCAGCAGCTGCTGGTCCTCGACGTAGCCCATCGCGCGCAGCAGCACCGTCACCGGCAGCTTGCGCTTGCGGTCGATGCGGACGTAGACGCGGCCTTTTTTGTCGACTTCGAGCTCCAGCCAGGAGCCACGGGCCGGCATCAGGTTGGCGATGAAGACCTGCTTTTCGGGGTCCTTCGGCGCCATCACGTAGGCGCCCGGCGAACGCACGAGCTGGGTCACGACGACGCGCTCGGTGCCGTTGATGATGAAGGTCCCGCGCTCGGACATCCAGGGGAAATCCCCCATGAAGACGGCCTGCTCGCGGATCTCTCCCGTCTCCTTGTTCTGGAAGGCGACGGTCGCGGTCAGCGGCCGGGAGTAAGTCATGTCCTTCTCGCGACACTCGTCGATCGAGTGCGGCGGGTCCTCGAATTTGAACTCGCCAAAGACGATCTGCAGATTCCCCGTGTAGTCCTCAATCGGGGATATGTCGTTGATCGTCTCTCTCAGCCCACCGCTCTTCGGATCCGTCAGTTCCGCGAAGGAACGCGTCTGGATATCGATCAAATGGGGGACTTCGAGGGGGTTCTCTAGGCGGGAAAAGCTCCTACGGGTTACGGGGGCAGCGTTAGAACGTGCCAAGTCGGCGACTCCTCGGGCGGTCAGAGGGACGTAGATAAAGCGCAGATACGGGCAGGGATGCTCAAACGGCGCGCGACGGAGAAAAATAACACACGGCGGCGCCCGCCTTCAAGCTTGGCTCCCTGACTGGGATCCGCGGCGGTGAGACGGTCGTCTCTCTATTTGAGCTCGACCGTCGCGCCCGCCTCCTCGAGGTCGGCCTTGAGCTTGTCGGCCTCGTCGCGCTCGATGCCCTCTTTGATCGGTCCGGGAGCGGCGTCGACGAGTGCCTTGGCCTCTTTCAGGCCGAGACCCGTCGCGGCGCGCACGACCTTGATCACGGGAACTTTCTGTCCGCCGACCTCGGTCAGGACGACGTCCACGGTCGAGGACTCTTCCTCGCCGCCACCCTCGGCAGGGGCTCCGGCGGCTGCCGGGGCTGCTGCCGCAACGGCGGTCGCGGAGACGCCGAACTCCTCCTCGAGCGCTTTGATCCGCTCGGAGAGCTCCAGGACCGAGATGCCTTTCAGCTCCTCGATCCAGTCCTCGGTTGAAGTTTTCGTTGCTGCTGCCATCGGTGTTACCCCTCTTCCTCGTTCGAATCCTGTTCTGAAGTGTTCCTGGCCTCGTCCTCGGCAGGCGCCTCCGCATTCTCGGCCTCGTCTGCAGTCTCTGCCTCAGCTTTCGGCTCCTCGGCGGACTCCTCCGACGCCTCTTCCGCGACAGGACCCGCGGACGGGGCGGCTGGGGACTCGCCGGTAACGAGTCCTTTCTCGGCGATCTGGCCGAGCTGGAGGGCGAGACCGGAGATCAGCGATCCGAGGCCGCGGACCAGGCCGGTCAGCGGGCTGGCGACGACACCGGCGAGCTGCCCGTTGAGGACGTCGCGCGTAGGCAGGAGGGCGATCGCTTTGAAGCCGTCGGCGTCGAGCGCCGTTTCTTCCATGAAGCCCCCCTTGTAGGTGAGGACCGCATGTTCTTTGTTGAAAGTCGAGATCGCTTTCGCCGCCTGGGCGGTGTCGCCGCGGACGAAGGCGAGGGCCGTCGGGCCCTGCAGCAGCTCGCCGAGGCGCTCCTCGCCGGCTTTGTCGGCGGCGAGTTTGGTCAGCCGGTTCTTGACGACACGAAAGCTGGTGTCGGCCTCGCGCAGTCTCGAGCGCAGATCGGCGGCCTGGGAAACACTGATGCCGCGGTAGTCGACAGCGAAGATCGCCTCAGATGCCTCGATCTGGGCGGCGATCTCTTGGATGGTTGCTGACTTTTCCTCGCGGTTCATCGTCTCTCCTACATCGGGCTTGCGGGCTCACGCCCCGCCGATGGTCTCGGGCAAGCGGCGACGCAGTCTAGGCGTTCGCGGGCTCCGCTGCGGTCTCGCCGGCAGCGGCACCGACCAACTCGCGGTCGGCGGCTTTGCTGGTGTCGACCCGGATGCCGGGTCCCATCGAAGTCGAGAGCGTGCAGGAGACGATGTATTTGCCCTTGGCCCCAGCGGGCTTGGCGCGGACGATCTCCTCGATCACGGTCGTGTAGTTGTCGAGCAGCTTGGCCTCCTCGAAGCTGGCCTTGCCGATCGCCATGTGGACGATCGCCTGGCGGTCGGTGCGGTACTCCACCTTGCCGGCCTTGGACTCGGTGACGGCCTTCTCGATGTCGTCGGTGACGGTGCCGACCTTCGGGTTGGGCATCTTGCCCTGCGGCCCGAGGACCCGGCCGAGGCGGCCGACCGTCGGCATCATGTCCGGCGTCGCGACGGCGACGTCGAAGCCGGTCCAGCCCTCCTCGACTTTCTTCGCCAGGTCGTCGCCGCCGACGAAGTCGGCTCCGGCGGCCTCGGCGTCACGGGCCTGCTGGCCCTGCGCGAAGACGGCGACGGTGACGTCTTTGCCGAGCCCGTGCGGCAGCGCCAGGGTGCCGCGCAGCTGCTCGTCGGCATGGCGGACGTTGACGCCGAGGAGCACGTGAACCTCGACCGTCTCGTCGAACTTGGCGCTGGCGGTCTCTTTGACCAGGGCGATCGCCTCCGCCGCCGGGTAGGCGTGGTCGCGCTCGACCTTCTCGTACTGCTGGCGGTATCGCTTGCCGTGGGCCACGAAATCTCCTATTTGACGTCGACGCCCATCGAGCGGGCGGTGCCGGCGATGATCTTCGAGGCGGCATCGAGGTCGTTGGCGTTGAGGTCGGGCATCTTACGCTCGGCGATCTCGCGGATCTGGGCCTGCGAGATCGTCCCGACTTTCTTGACATGGGGCTCACCGGAGCCCTTCGAGATCTTGATCGCCTCCTTGATCAGGACGGCGGCCGGCGGGGTCTTGGTGATGAAGGTGAAGGAGCGGTCCTCGTAGACCGTGATTTCGACCGGGATGATCGTCCCGCCTTCGGACTGGGTCTGCGCGTTGAACGCTTTGCAGAAATCCATGATGTTGACGCCGTGCTGGCCCAACGCGGGGCCGACGGGGGGCGCCGGGTTGGCGTTGCCCGCCTGGATCTGGAGCTTGATGAGGGTGAGGACTTTTTTGGCCATGGGGGTCGGGGAGCGTAGCGGTCTTGCGACCTAGATCTTCTTTACCTGGTCGTAACCGACCTCGACCGGGGTCTCCCGGCCGAAGATCGAGACCAAGACCTTGAGTTTCGCCGCGTCCTCGTTGATCTCGGCGATCTCGCCGGAGAAGTCCGAGAGCGGGCCCGAGATGACTTTGACCGATTCGCCGATCGAGAACTGCGCCTGGGTGCGCGGACGCTCGGCGGTCTCGCGGTGCAGCAGGCGGTCGACCTCCGGTTTGGAGAGCGGCACCGGCTTGTTGCGCGAGCCGACGAACCCGGTCACGCCGGGGGTGTTCTTGACCAGGCCCCAGGCGTCATCGGTCATCTCCATGTTGACGAGGACGTAGCCGGGCATCGTCCGTTTCTCGGACTGGACCTTCTGCCCGTCCTTCATCTCGGAGACCTGTTCGGTCGGGACGACGACCTGCCGCACGTTGCGGTTCTGGCTCATCGTCTGCACCCGGTGCTCGAGGTTGTGCTTGACCTTGTTCTCGTGCCCGGAATAGGTGTTGATCACATACCAGCGATACAAATCAGAAGCCTTTGTTCGGGGAGCCTGACTACAGGATCCGCTTGACCAGGAAGTTGAAGAGAGCGTCGAGGGCGCCGAGGTAGGCGGCCGCTACGGCGACGAAGATGATGGTGACAGCGGTTGCCTGGATCAGCGTCTCGCGATCCGGCCACTGAACTTTCTTCAGCTCGGCCCAGCAGGAAACCAGGAATCCGATCACGCCGCCTCGCTGGCGTTCGGCGCTCGCCTGCTTCTGCTTCTTCGCGAGCTGCTCGCTCTCGCGCCGCTTGCGCTCGGCGATCTGGCGCTTCTCGGCTTCCTTCTTCGCCTTCGCCTCGGCGCGACGGTGCGAGCGCGGTTTCGGCGCGTCGGGGGTCTCGAGCTGTGCCTCTGGAGCACCGGCGGCGATGCCGGCCTCCATCGCCTCGATCTCCGCTATGTCGCCGGAGACCGGGACCTGGGTGTCGTGCTGGGCGTGAGAGACGCTCTCACGCCCGTCGTCAGAGCGTTTCCGCTCCTCAGCTTCCCGAGCTCGGCGCTCGGCCTTGCGCTGTGCGCGGGTCTTTGCCATCGGTAATTACCGCGTCTCCTTGTGAGCGGTGTGATGGCCACACCAGCGACAGAACTTGCGCAGCTCGACGCGGTCCGGCGAGTTGCGCCGAGACTTATTGGTCTGGTAATTCCGTCGCTTGCAGTCTTCGCAAGCCAAAGTCACCGCGATGCGGACATCTCCGCGAGCCATTGTTACCTCTTCCCTACTCGGCCGTTACAGGAAAAAACCCCGGGCCCAAGGCGCGAGGCTGAGCGAAGGATAGCGGTCCGGTGCCGGCCGGGTTTACTTGAAGCGCAGCAGGCGCGCGGTCCGGACCGAGCTGCCGGTCGGCTGCACGGTCTCGGCGACCACCTTCATCTTCGGTGAGGCGATGCCGTCGAAGAAGCTCCGCTCCGTGCCGAGGGGTACGACCAGGCTCCGCCGTTCTCCTCTCGCCACCGCATAGGAGACGCTGTGGGATTCGGAGAGACCTTCGACCGTCAGGGTGCCGGTGCAGGCACGGTCGGCGGAACCGGTGCACTTGACGGAGACCAGCGCGCCGGGGCCGGCGACACTGGCGGTCCGCGACGGGAAGCCGATGCTCATCTCCGGGCCGGTGGTCGTGGCGGCGGTCGCAGCGGACGCCATTGCTGCGACGCCAATGGCGACGGCGAGTCCCGTGGCCCCCAGGCAGAGGAACCGAATACGACCTCGGCGGCGGCTGATGGTCTTGCTTGCGATCGCGGGTCCCACTATGGAGGACATGGCAGCACAGATGTACTAGGAGTTCTCTAGTAGATGCGTCCAGTCGTGGATGCTAGGGCTAAAGCCCCACGAGATCCAGCCGCGCAAGCCAAACTGCACCGGGCGGCGGACCTATATCTGAGCCGGCCGGAAGCTCAGAGACCGAGCGTTTTGGCGATGATGTTGCGCTGGATCTCCGACGTGCCGCCGTAGATCGTCGAGACCAGCGAAGCGCGGACCAACCGCTCCATGTCGTACTCGGAGGAGTAGCCGTAGCCGCCCATCAGCTGCATCCCCTCGAGCGTCGTCCGCTTGGCGACTTCGGTGACGAAGAGCTTCACCATCGAGGCCTGCTGGGGCAGCATGCGGTCGGGGTCCTCGTCGGTGAGGGTGGCGACCCAGCGGGTCATCAGGCGGGCCGCCTCGAGGTCGGTGGCGAGGTCGGCGAGGCGGTGCTGGAGCGCCTGGAAGGAGCCGATCGGCCGGCCGAACTGGCGCCGCTCCTTGACGTACAGCAGGACGTCGTCGAAGGCGCGCTGGGCGATGCCGAGCATCGTCGCGGCGAGGATCAGCCGCTCGACGTTGAGCCCGGCCATCAGCTGCATCCAGCCCTGGTCGACCTCGCCGAGGACGGCCTCGGCCGGCGCCGCGCAATCCGTGAAGTAGAGATGGTTGGTCTCGCGGCCGCCCATCGTCTCGATCGGGACCACCTCCATCCCGTCGACGTCGCGCGGGACCCAGATCATCGTCATCCCCTCGTGCTTGTTCTCACCGCGGGTGGTGCGGCAGACGACGAGGATGTGGTCGGAGATGTGAGCGTTGGAGCAGAAGACCTTCTGGCCGTTGAGGACGAAGCCGCCGTCGACCGCCGTCGCCGAGCAGCTGAGGGCGCCGACGTCGGAGCCCGCCTCGGGCTCGGTCATCGCGATCGCCTCGACCGAGCCGCCGGCGATGCCGCCGAGGATCTCCGCCTTCTGCTCCTCGCTGCCGAAGCGCTGGGTGGCGCCGGCGACGATCAGCGTCGTCGCGTAGCCGCCGATCGGCGCCAGGCCGCGTGAGGTCTCCTCCATGAAGAGGCAGGCGTCGAGCATCGAGCCGCCGGAGCCGCCGTACTCCTCGGGGATCGTCACCCCGAGCCAGCCGAGCTCCGCCATCTGACCGTAGAGGTCGAAGCTGTGGTGCTCGCGGTAGCCGTCGGTGAGCCGCTCGCGCTGGTCCTGCGTGCCGCACTCGCGGTCGCAGAAGTCGCGAATCGCGTCGACGAAGTCGTTCTGCTCGTCGCTGAGGGCAAAGTCCACGAGCGGCAGCCTATATCCGGGCCGAACGTTGGCCGCTCAGCCAGAAAGCCCGGGACGATTCGGCTGTGCGCCCGATACTCGCCAGGGGGCGTGAGCGCGAGGGCGATCCAGACCTTCATGGGCTAGTCGAGATGACCTTCGGCCAGCACGGCCACCTGATCCCCGGCTCCCGCGATCAGGCGGCAAGCTGATCGACCGAGCCTTCCCGTCTTCTAAGCCGACTAGGCACGATTCCGCTGGCTTCGGGCGCATGATTCGGTTGTGGTGGAAGCCAGCTACCGAATAATTGTCGACAGACGGCCAGTTTGTTCCTTCCAACGTGATCGCTGGCCGATGCGATTGGCATGGGAATCGCCTATCGCTTCTTGTTCTGCGCGGCGCTCGCGGTGCTCCTCGCGACCACGATCGAGGTCTCGAGCAGCGCCCTCGCCGCTTCCCTCCGACCAGAGGTCTCGGTCGGCGCCTCGCGGCCGTCGA
>JADGPJ010000015.1 GCA_017882505.1 Solirubrobacterales bacterium
GCGAGTTCAACGCCCGGCGCGCGGTCCTGCTCGCGCTCTCGTTCCTGCCGGCGGCGATCGTCGGCTACACGCTGGAGCGGCCGATCGAGCGGCGGCTCGGCGGCCCGCGCGCGACCGCCTACGGACTGCTGGCCGGGGCGGCGGCGATGCTGGTCGCCGACACCCGGCCGCAGCGGCGGGGTCGTGGCGAAGCGACCGCCGCCGACGGCCTCGCCCTGGGAGTCGCCCAGGCGACGGCGCTGGCGCCGGGCGTCTCCCGCAACGGGATCACCCTGGCCGCGGCGCGCTGGCGCGGCTTCTCCCGCGACCAGGCGAACCTGCTCTCGCGCACGGTCGCGCTGCCGATCATCGTCGGCGCCACGGCCCTGAAGGGGGCCCGGCTCGCCCACCGCGGCGCCTCGCCGCAGTTGCGGCGCTCGCTGGCGATCGGCGTCGCCGCCTCCTTCGCCTCGACCCTCGCCTCCCAGCGCCTGATCGGCCTGGTCGAGCGGGACCGGGCGCTGTGGCCGTACGCGGCCTACCGGGCCGCCCTCGCCGCCGCGGTTCTCGTCAAACTGAGGCAGAGATGAGCGGGGACGCATACGCCAAGGCCGGGGTCGACCAGGGGGCGGCGGACTCCGCGGTCGCCGGGCTGGTGCGAGCGCTGGGGACGATCCAGCTTGGCCGGCCCTCGGCCCAGGTGCCGCTGCCGGGCCACTACGCGAGCGTGATCCGGATCGACGAGCGGACCGGGATCGCGCTCTCCACCGACGGCGTCGGAACCAAGCTGCTGGTCGCCGAGGAGCTGGGCCGCTTCGACACCGTCGGCATCGACTGCGTGGCGATGAACGTCAACGACGTGATCTGCGTCGGCGCCGAGCCGCTGGCGATGCTCGACTACATCGCCGTGCGGCGCGCCGACCCGGAGGTCTGCGAGCAGATCGGGGTTGGGCTCGCGCGCGGTGCCGAGCTCGCCGGAGTCGAGATCCCCGGCGGCGAGCTGGCCCAGCTCGGGGACCTGGTCAGCAGCGTCGACGTCTCCGGCGCCTGCTTCGGGACCGTCGCCCTCGACGCGATCGTCGACGGCTCGGCCGTCGAGCCGGGAGACGCCGTGATCGGCCTGCCCTCCTCCGGCATCCATTCCAACGGCTTCACCCTCGCCCGCTCGGCCCTCGCCGGCATCCCCCTCGACGACGATCGCCTCGGCCGCCCGCTCGGCGAGGTGATGCTGGAGCCGACCGAGATCTACGTCAAGCCGATCGTCGCGCTGCTGCGCTCCGAGATCGACGTCCGCGGCCTCGCCCACATCACCTCCGGCGGCACCGGCAATCTGCTGCGGCTCGGCGCCGAGGTCGGCTACGAGATCGACGCCCCGCTCCCTGTCCAGCCGATCTTCGATCTGATCCAGGAGCGCGGCGACGTCTCCGAGGAGGAGATGCACGACGTCTTCAACATGGGCTGCGGCTTCTGCGTCATCGTCCCCGCCGCCGACGAGGACGCTGCGCTGCGCCTGCTCCGGGAGCACTATCCCGGCGCCAGCCGAATCGGCCAGGCCGTCGCGGGTCCGCGCCAGGTTCACCGCGCCTGAGCCCTAAGCCTTCTCCCAGATCGTCCCGGTCAGCGCCCGTACCGGTCGCAGGCGGTGCTCGGCGGCCAGGCGCCAGAGCTCGGCGCAGGTCGGCGGGCCGGCGCTCTGGCCGAGCACTTCCGCCTCGCGGGTGGCGATCGAGCCGAAGCGCTCGATCGCGTCGAGCGGCGCCAGCGGGCCGTCGTTGACCTGGGTCGCGCCGGTGGCACGGGCGGCGTCGCGGTAGGCGTCGAGCGGTTGCCAGCCCCAGACGCCGCGGCGGACTCCGTCCTCGCCGATGAAGACCACCGAGGGGAAGGAGAGCCGCTCCCTGCCCTCGGTGTGGCTGAGCTTGCCGGCGGCGCGGGCCTCGTCGGGGATCCGGCGTGCCTCATCGATGTCGTCGCTGAGTGCCTCCAGCGGCGCGTTGGAGGCGAGGTCGATCTCGAAGCGGGCGACGTCGAGCCCGGCCGCGCCGGCCTCCGCCAGCAGGGCGCTGGAATTGTCGAGCTTGCGTCGTTCGTACATCAGTCCCTCGCGAATCCGCCGCAGGTAGCGGTAGCCGGCCTCCCAGCCCTGCTCGCTGGCCGCCTCCACGGCCATGCAGGCCGGGTAGGTACTGGAGATGGGATTGGCGGTCCACAGACGGGGATCGCACGGCATGCCCGTCTGACCGGCTACGTTGAGCCAGTGAGACATCAGGTCGGCGAAGCAATCCGGGCCGGAACCGATCGAGCCGTCGTCGTCGCGGTAGTCGCTGCCGAAGCGGCGGGCAAGACCGCCCATCACCCAGGCAAACTCGAGTTCCCCGTCGAACTCCCAGATCAGCCGCCGCAGCGCCGGCTCGGCTCCCCACGACCAGGAGCAGGCCGGGTCGGTGAAGTAGCGAACCTGTACGGACACGTCGCCGACAATATTCCCATCGCCCCAATGCCTCCTAACTTCCGCCCCCACAGCTGATGGACCCCGCCTCGACCAGCTCACAGATGATCGGCACGATCCTCTCCGGCCGCTACAAGCTGGAGGCGAAGCTCGGCAGCGGCGGCATGTCGACCGTCTACCTGGCTCGCGACTCCACCCTCGATCGTCAGGTCGCGGTCAAGGTGATGCACCGGGAGATGTCCGAGCAGCCCGACCAGCTCGAGCGCTTCCGCCAGGAGGCGCGGGCGGTCGCCAAGCTCTCGCACCCGAACGTGGTCGCCGTGATCGACGCGGGTGAGGACGGCGGCCACCCCTACATCGTCTTCGAGTACGTCGAAGGGGAGACGCTGAAGCAGCGGATCGCGCGAGTCGGGGCGCTCGACACCCAGGAGGCGCTGGCCTACGCGATCGAGATCGCCCGCGGCCTCACCGTCGCCCACGCCCGCAACATGGTCCACCGCGACATCAAGCCGCAGAACGTCCTGATCGACGCCGAGGGCCGCGCCAAGCTGACCGACTTCGGGATCTCCCGCCAGCTCGAGCAGGACGGGATGACGGCGACCGGCCGGGTGCTCGGCACCACCGACTACGTCGCTCCCGAGCAGGCGATGGGGCACGGCGCCGACCCCCGCTCCGACATCTACTCGCTCGGCGTCGTCCTCTACGAGATGCTGATCGGCCAGGTCCCGTTCCACGCCGACAGCCAGGTCGGGGTGGCGATGAAACACGTCAACGAGGAACTGCCCGACGTGCAGCAGCGCCGGCCCGAAATATCGGCGGCCGCTGCGCTCGTGGTCGAGCGAGCGACGGCCAAGGAACCGGCCAAGCGCTACCAGGAGGTCGGCGAAATGATCGACGACCTCTCGACCGCGCTCGAGGTAGAGGCGGCGCGGGCGGGGTCGACGACCGGCGAGGCCACGAGCATTCTCGACGCGGTGCCGCCGGCGAAGCGCAAGCTCTCCAGTCGCGCGCGCTGGTCCTGGGCGGCGATCGCGCTGCTGGTCCTGGTCGGCGGCGGCGCCCTGCTGGCGGTGCAGCTGATCAGCAGCGGCAGCAGCCCCGGCGGTGGCGGAGGGGCGCTGAAGGACAAGGGCTCGCCCGTGCCGATCTCCTCCGCCACCGACTACGACCCCCAGGGAGACGGTCAGGAGGACCCGGAAACGATCGGTTTCGCGGTCGACGGCAATCTTGAAACCGCCTGGAGCAGCGAGCACTACGACACCGACACCTTCGCCGGGACCAAGACCGGACCGGACCCCGGCGTCGGCCTCTACGTGACCACGACGTCGCCGGCGACCCCGTCGGAGATGGTGATCCACACCCCGAGCCCCGGCTGGGACGCAGAAATCTACGCCACCTCCTCCGGACCCCCGGAAGCGCTCTCCGAATGGGGCGAAGCGGTCGGCGAGGTGGCCGGCGCGAACAAGGTCGAAGAAGTCGAACTCCACCTCGCGACCGCCGCCAAGTACTTCCTGATCTGGTTCAACAAAGCGGCGGCGGCGGCCGACCAGGAAGGCCGCTTCCAGGTGGAAATCAGCGACGTGAAGCTGATCGAATAGGCCCTGCCTGGAGGGGCGGGTCGCAGGGGGTTTTGCGTGGAGGTGTCGGGGGTCTCTCCCCGACACCTCCCAACGAAACTCCACCGCGCCCCAAGGTAGGCAGCTTTCGAAATAGGAAAGAGCTTCCAAGGGACGGGAGCTTTCGCGGATTTCATGCTTCCGTGAGATGGAAGAATCCGGAGCCGGGGCTTCGGCCGGAGGGACAGGTACCTGTCCCTCCTTGGATCGGTCGTCTACGGGACTTCTTCTTCTTCCGGTACCGCCGCCGCCCTCTTGCCGACGATGATCGTCACTTCGGAGCCAGGTTCGACCCGTTCGCCCGAGCCCGGGAGTTGTTCGAGGACCCGGCCGATCTCTGCTTCGTTTTCGGTTTCTTCTTCTTCGACCACCGGCGTCAGACCGGCGGCGCGAATCGCTTCCACCGCTTCTCGGCGTTCGTCGCCGACGACGTTCGGGACCTTCGCCTGCTTCTTGGCCTTGGCGACGACGATCGAGACGGTCGTGCCGCGTTCGACTTCGCGGCCGGCGGCGGGCGACTGGCGGATCACCTGGCCGGACGGTTCGGTGCTTTCTTCTTCGCTCACGGACGGTTCGAGGCCGCGGCCGCGGATCTGCTGCACCGCGACGGCGCGCTGGGTGCCGACCAGGACCGGGACCTTTGCCAGCTTCGGGCCGCGGGAGACGAACAGGGTGACCTCCGAGCCGTGCGTCGCGGTGTTGCCGGCGGGCGGTTCGGAGTGGATCACCAACCCTTCTTCGACCGAGTCCGAGTTGACGTTTTCGACCTTGGCGCCGAATCCGGCTGCTTCCAGCTTTTCGGTCGCTTCTTCGAGGCTGAGCCCGGCGGTCCCGGGAACGGTGCCGCTGCCGGGTCCTTTGCTGACCGTCAGCGTCACCCTCGGCTTCGAGCAGAAGAAGGTGAGGAAGGAGCAGCTGAGGTCGGCCTTGTCCGCCGGCGGCGAGGCCGGCGGGTCCTGCTCGAGGACTTCGTTCGGGGGAGCTTCGCGCTCGACCCGCTTCACCTTGCCGACCGCGAAGCCTTCCTGCTGGAGCAGGGAGATCGCGACGTTGAGTTCGTTGCCGGTCACGTTCGGCACCGTCGTCGTCGTGTCCCGGGTCAGCGCCAGGCCGATCAGGATCCCGACCACGGCGGCGACCGCGACCGCGATCCAGGTCAGGCGCCGGCGCTTGCGGTTCTCCTCCTCCTCGGGTTCCTCCTCCAGCGGGACCGCGACGACCGGCGGCAGCGCGGCGAAGGCGGCGGTGCCGGAGCCGACCCCCGGTTCCCGCATCGCCGCGTCGATCGCGGCGATGAAGGCGTCGGCGCTCTGGAAGCGCTGCCCGGGCTCCTTCTCCAGCGCCCGCATCACCACCGCGTCGAGCGCGGGCGAGACCAGCGGGTTGATCGAGCTCGGGCGCTGCGGCACCTGGGAGACCTGTTTCATCGCCACCGCGACGGCGCTTTCGCCCTCGAACGGCACCCGGCCGGTGAGCGCCTCGTAGAGCAGCACGCCGATCGAGTAGAGGTCGGAGACCGAGGTCACTTCGAAGCCCTGCGCCTGCTCCGGCGAGAGGTAGTGGGGGGTCCCCATCACCGAGCCGGTCTGGGTGATCTCCGAGACGCCGGCGCGGGCGATCCCGAAGTCGGTGACGACGGCTTTGCCATCGCCGTCGACGATCACGTTCTGCGGCTTCAGGTCGCGGTGGACGATGCCGTTGCGGTGGGCGAAGCGGGCCCCCTCGAGCACCTGGCGGATCAGCGCCACCGCCTGCTCGACGCTGATCCCGCCGTCGATCAGCTGCTTCAGCGTCGGGCCCTCGATGTACTGCATGGCGATGTAGTAGGTGCCCTCGAACTCGCCGCGGTCGTAGACGGCGACGATGTTGGGGTGCTGCAGGCCCGCCGCCGACTCGGCCTCGCGGCGGAAGCGCTCGACGAACTCGCGGTCCTGGGCGAAGCGCCGGTGCAGCACCTTGAGCGCGACCAGGCGCTGCAGGTGCGCGTCCTCGGCGAGCCAGACGTCGGCCATGCCGCCGGAGCCGAGCCGGCGCAGCACCCGGTAGCGGCCGTCGACGACGCTCCCCTCGTTCACCTCAGGCACCGAGCTCCTCCTCGTTTAAGCGGTTCACGTCATTCGCCGTTCAGGATCGCTTCGGCGACGGCACGGAAGATCGGGGCGGCGACGTCGTTGCCGAACTGTTCGGTGCACTCGACCGAGGCCGCGATCGCGATCTTCGGGTTGTCGGCGGGGGCGAAGCCCATGAACCAAGCCTGGTTCTCTTCTTCGCCGCCGCCGCAGGACTTGTTGTAGGGCGTTTCCGCGGTTCCGGTCTTGCCGGCGACGGCGACACCGGGGATCGCCGCGTTGGTGCCGGTTCCTTCGCTGACCACGCCTTCCATCGCCGTGGTCAGCTCTGCCGCCGTCTTGGCGCTGACCGGTTCGCTGTAGGTCGACGGGTCGAGCCGCTTGACGACGCGGCCGTCGGAGTCGACCACCCGGTTCCAGATCTGCGGCTTCATCAGCTTGCCGCCGTTGGCGACCGCGGCGGCGACCATCGCGATCTGCAACGGCGTCGCCAGCAGCCGCTCCTGGCCGATCGCCACCCGGGCGAGGTCGACGGGGTCGTTCCTGCTCAGCGTGTGTTCGTGTTCGTAGACGCCGCTGTTGTAGACCTCGTCTTCGGGCAGGTCGATCGGCGGCGTCGAGTTGAACCCGAACTTCTCCATCGTTTCGAACAGCGCGTCCTGGCCGACTTTCTGGCCGAGCTGGCCGAACCAGGTGTTGACCGAGTTGGTCAGCGCGGTGTCGAGGCTGATCGGCGGATAGCTGGTGTTGAAGTCGTTTTCCAGCGGAGACCCTTCGACTTCCAGCGGCGAGGGAGCGGCGAAGGCGGTTTCCGGCGTGATCGTCCCGCTCTCCAGTCCGGCGGCGGCGGTCACGACCTTGAAGGTCGAGCCTGGCGGGTAGAGGCCCTGGGTGGCGCGGTTCAGCAGCGGCGTTTCGGCGTTGTTGCGGTTCAGCTTCGAGAGTTCGTAGGGGACGCGGTTGGGGTCGTAGGGCTTGTTAGACGCCATCACCTTGACCTCACCGGTGCTCGGTTCGATCGCGACGACGGCACCGAAGCCGGCCGCCTCGAGGCCTTCGAGCGCGACCCGCTGCGCGTTCAGGTCGAGGTTGGTGACGATGTCATCGCCTTCCTGCTTGCGCCCGGTGAGCTGGTCGAGGATCGAGCCGAATTCGGATTCTTCGCCGATGAGTTCGTCGTTGTGGGACTGCTCGAACTCGGAGTCCCCATAGCGCACGAAGCTGTAGCCGATCGGGTGGCCGAAGAGGGCGCCTTCCGGATAGCGGCGGACGAAGCGCAGGGCGTCGCCGTGACCCTTGGCGACGGACTTCGCGATCACCGTGCCGTCGGCGGCGAGGATGCGGCCGCGGCGGATCTGCTGCTGCTCCAAGAGCGGCCGCTTGTTGGCTTCCTGGGCCTTGAGGTTCTTGGCGTCGAAGACCGACCAGTAGGACGTGAAGGCGACCAGGATCCCGAAGAGGACGACGATGAAGCCGAACAACTTGACGATCTGGCGGTTCACGTCATCCCCAGCGCCAGCTCGCGGCCGGCGGGTTCGACCGCTTCGCGGCGGGCGCGGTCGGAGATCAGCAACAGCAGCGCCAGCAGGACGAAGTTGGCGACGATCGAGCTGCCGCCGTAGCTGACGAAGGGCAGGGTGACGCCGGTCAGCGGGATCACCCTGGTGACGCCGCCGATGATCACGAAGGCCTGGATCGAGAAGACGGCGGTCAGACCCGTCGCCAGCAGCTTCGAGAAGCCGTCACCGGCGATCAGGGCGATCTTGAAGCCGCGGGCGGCGATCAGGAGGTAGATCAGGATCACCCCGCAGGCGCCGAACAGGCCCAGCTCGTTGACGATCAGCGAGTAGATCGTGTCGGTCTGCGCCGCCGGCAGCAGCGCCGCGTTGGTGCCGGGGATAGTGATCAGTCCCTGCCCGAACCCTTTGCCGAAGAGTCCGCCGTCGGCCTGGGCGAAGATCGACTGGAGGATCTGGTAGCCGTTGCCGGTCGGATCGTTGTAGGGGTGCAGCCAGATTTCGACCCGGTCGTGGACGTGCGGCACGGTCGAGGCGAAGAACCAGGCGCCGACGACGAACATCGCCATCCCGATCACGACGAAGGAGAAGCGCCCGGTCGCGACGTAGAGCAGGGCGAGGAAGGCGGCGAAGAACATCAGCGAGCTGCCGAGGTCGCGGATGAAGACGAGCATGAACATCGAGGCGCCCCAGACCACCAGCATCGGCCCGAAGTGCTTGAGCGGCGGCAGCGTCACCCCGAGCACCCGTCTGGCGCCGACGATCAGCACCTCCCGGTGCTCGCGCAGGTAGCTGGCGAGGAAGATGACGATCGCGATCTTCGAGAACTCGGCCGGCTGGAACTGGAGCGGGCCGAGCTTGACGCCCAGGTAGGCGCCGTTGACCTGCTGGCCGATCCCCGGCAGGCGCGGAGCGAGCAGCAGCAGCAACCCGATCGCGGCGATCGTGTACCGGAAGCGCTCCAGCACTTCGTAGTCGCGCAGGAACTGGATCGTCAGGGCGAAGAGGACGAGGCCGAGCACGAACCAGTTGGCCTGGTCGCGGGCGAGGCTTTCGTCGATCCGGTAGACCATCACCAGCCCGAACGCGGTCAGCAGCGCCATCAGCGGGAAGAGATAGGGGTCGGCGTTGGGCAGGCGGATCCGCAGGTAGATGTGGGTCGCGAGGCAGACCGCGAAGAAGTACGCCCCGTAGATCGCGCTGAGGTTGCCGAGGCGCGACCCCTCCTGGGCGAAGACGGCGGCGAAGCCGGCGGTCAACAACAGCGCGACCGGAACCAGAGCGACGAGCTCCCGGTTCCGCGCGGAGGACCTCAAGGGATCCCCTGGTTCTTTTCGATTTCTTCGATCAGCGAGACCGCGTCGGCGCGGGAGCGGAGGTCGTGGCCGGTGACGGCGTCCGTCCGCTTCGGCGGCAGCGAGTGGGTCTGGATCGGACTCGCGTAGCGCTCCTGGTAGAGCTTGACGCCGAAGGGCAGCTCGTAGGGCAGGCCGCGGTAGAGGGCGACGCGGCCGGCCGAGTCGGTGCCGAGGAACCAGACCTGGCGGTTGCCGTACCAGGCGCCGAAGGCGACGGCGGTGACGACGACGAGCGCGGCAAGCACCTTGGCGACGGTGCGCAGGCGGCGGCGCTTGGGTTTCGAGGCCAGGTCCTCACGGCGCTTGTTCGCCGCTTCGGCGGCGGCGCGGCGGCGAACCTCGGTCGCGGTCAGGCCCGCCTCCTCGGCCGACGGCCCGATCAGGGTGGCGCCCTCCGGCTCCCGCGCCGGCGCGGCGGCGTCCACCAGGCGGAAGGCAACGACGGTGATGTTGTCGCGGCCGCCGGCGCGGTTGGCTTCGTCGACGAGGGCCCGGACCGCGGTATCCATCGAGGAGGCGCGGCTGAGGAGGCGGGCGATGTGATCGTCGCCGAGCATCGTCGTCAGGCCGTCGGAGCAGATCAGGAAGACGTCGCCGGCCTGCGCCGGGACGGTCTGCACGTCCACCTTCACCTCGGGTTCGGGCCCGAGCGCGCGGGTGATGATCGAGCGCTGCGGATGATCCTCGGCCTGGGCGTCGGTGAGCTGGCCCTTGCGGCGCATCTCCTCGACCAGCGAGTGGTCGCGGGTTAGCCGTTCGAGCTTGCCGGCGCGCAGGCGGTAGGCGCGGCTGTCGCCGACGTGGCCGATCGCCACCTCCTCGGACTCGAGGTCGACGATCATCGCCGTCGTCGTCGTCCCCATCCCGGTCAGGTCGGGGTCGGTACGGGCACGCTCGTGGATCGTCCGGTTCGCGGCTTCGATCGTCTCGGTAAGGACTCGCTCCGGCGGCGCCGGCGGGAGCTCGCGGTCGAAGGACTCGGCGGCTGCTTTGGAGGCGACCTCGCCCGCCTGGGCGCCGCCCATCCCGTCGGCGACGACGAAGACCGGCGAGCGCAGGAAGAACGAGTCCTCGTTGGCGTTGCGCTGGCGCCCGGTATCGGTGCGAAAGGCCTGGTCGTCGATCCTCAGAGTCATGACGCCTCGAGCCTGAACTCCGTGTCGCCGATCTGAACCGTGTCGCCGTCGATCAACTCCGCCTCTCCCTTCAGGGTGGCGCCGTTGAGCAGGGTGCCGTTGGTGGAGTTCATGTCCTCGACGAAATAGCGGCCGCCGCGTTCGAAGACGCGAGCGTGGAGGCTGGAGGCGTAGCGGTCCTCGATCTGCACGTCGGAGTCCTTCGAGCGACCGATCGAGAGGCCTCCGATCAGGTCGAAGCGCTGGTCGGGTTCGAGGCCGCCACCGCGGTCGACGACCAGCCAGGCATCGACGCCGCGGGGCGCTTCGGCGTAGGCCGGAGCGGCGTGGAACCCGGTCGCGTCGGGTGCTGGCGAGGTGGTCCGGCGCAGGTCCTTGAAGGCGCTGCGCGCGATCACGAGCAGGAAGAGGTAGAGGACGGCGAGGAAGCCGAACTTGAGAGCTACGGATATCGGGTCATAGGCCACGCGCCTCGCACCTTACGTACAGCGTCCGCTACTGCTCGATGTCGAAGAGGAAGGTCGTCGTGCCGACGGTCACCTGGTCGCCTGGGCTGAGGCGGGTCGAGGCGACGCGGCGGCCATTCACCTTGATCCCGTTGGTCGAGCCGAGGTCGACGATCTGCCAGTCGCCGGATTCCGAGCGGCGCAGCTCGGCGTGGCGGCGCGAGACGTTGGGATCGGCCAGCACGCACTCGACCGACTTCGAGCGACCGATCGTCGCCCGCGGGCCGTCGAGCACGTAGCGACGATCGTCGAGCGAGACGACGGCGCGGGTGGAGACGAGGGCGCCGACCGCCTGCTCGGGCCGTTTCGGGCGGCCTCGGTCGCGCTCGCGCACGGCCGAGTAGACCATCGTGTGCCCCTCTTCGCCCTGTTTGGGAGCCTCGCCCTCGTGCGCGGGGGGCTTGACCAGGCGGGCCTGGATCCCGAACTCGCCGAGGCGCAGGCGCTCGTCGGTGTTGAACTCGACCGCGGGGCGCGTCAGCAGGTCGTAGCCGCGGCGGCGCGCGTGCTCCAACAGGTATCCGGAGAGCTCCTGCTCGAGCGAGCGCTCGTAGCCCTCGAGCTTGGTGCGGTCCTGCTTGGAGAGGAAGACCGTGTACTCGTTCGGCACGTAGACGCGCTGGACCGAGGCGGTCTTGTGGGCGTCCATTTCCTTCGCCAGTTTGCGCGCGAGTTCGACCGGCTGCACCTCAGAGCTGAAGGCGCGGCTGAAGACTCCCTCGACGAGGCCTTCTATGCGGGACTCTAGGTTGCGTAGGACGCTGATCGGAATGGCTCCTTGACGAGCAGGGTCAGCTCTCCGGGGCCGGAGAGCAAGGGCAAATCCTAGGGCAGCAGGATCCCATGGCCGAGCGCGAGCCAGGCCCCGAGCGCGACGGCGAGGGCGAGGGCGCCGAGGCGGGTGCCGAGGTGGCCGCGGTTGGTGGCCTGCGGGTGGTCGGCCAGGAGCTCGAGCGAGTCCTCGATCGCGGTACCCAGATCCTCGAGTGAGAGGCGGCGGCTGGGGCGTGAAGCGAGACAGCCGTCGACCGACTCGGTCAGCTCACGGGGCAGGTCGCCTCGCAACCGCCGCAGCGGTCGGGTGCGGGCGCCGATCGCCCGCGCCGTCGCCGCCGGGTTGGCGCGGCGGTGCGGGTTCTCGCCGCTCCAGCACTCGTAGAGGACCAGGGCCAGCGAGTAGACGTCGGCCTCGGGGCCGGCGGGCCGACCCTCTGCCTGCTCGGGGGACATGTAGGCGAGGGTTCCGACGATGTCGCCGGGCGCGGTCAGCGGCGAGTCGTCGGCGAGATGGGCGATCCCGAAGTCCATCAGCTTCGCGTGCGGCTCGCCGTCGGTCTCGGTCACCTGGACGTTCTGCGGCTTGATGTCGCGGTGGACGACGCCGCGCGAGTGGGCGTGGTCGAGCGCCTCACAGAGATCGGCGCCGATCTCGCCGATCTCGCGGTCGGAGAGCTCGCCGGCGTGGGCGAGGCGGGCCAGGGTCGAGCCCTCGACCAGCTCGCTGACCAGCAGCGCGTTGCCGTCCTCCTCGCCGAGCTCATAGAGCGTGACGATGCCGGGATGGTTGAGCCTGGCCGCAGCCTGGGCCTCGCGCAGGACTCGCCTGCCGGCCTCCCCCCGCTGCTCGATCGCCTTGACCGCGACCGGACGCTCGAGGCGGCCGTCCCAGGCCTCGTAGACGACGCCGAAGCCGCCGCTGCCGATGCGGCGCTCGATCAGGAAGCGATTTAGAACCAGGGAGCCGACCAAAGCTTCTTGAACTTCGCCGGCCGCGCCCACGGTCCTGCGTCCGGTCACTGGGAAAAAGGCACCGTTTGCTGCGCCTCTTGACGCGCCGACCCCGTCAGGCTTCATACTCTCCGCCCAGCCAACCAGCCTGGAGAGCGCTTCCTTGGAGGATTCAGCAGCCCGCGGTCCGCGACGACGCGAACGGCCCCAACGTCGACCCGAACGTCAGCAGATCATGCTGCGGCGTGGCCTTGCCCTGGGCGGCGGGCTGATCCTGCTGATCCTGATCGTGCTCGGGGTCAAGGGGTGCCTCGACGCCCGCGCCCACCGGGCGCTCAGCGACTACGCGCGCAACGTCACCCAGATCGTCGACGAGACCGAACAGACGAGCAAAGCCTTCTTCGGCAAGCTCAACGACCCCGGCAACCTCTCGGTCACCGAGTTCACCAACGAGGTCAACGCCGACAGCAGCGCGATGAACAACTACGCCTCGCGGATCGACAGCCTCAGCGCACCCGGCGACATGGGAAGCGCCCAGAGCACGCTCAAGCTCGTCTACGAGCTGCGCGCCAACGCGATGGCCAAGATCGCCGACAAGATGAGCACCGCCCTCGGCGACGCCGGCTCGGCCAAAGCGGCGGCGGCGATCGCCGGCCAGATGCAGGATCTGCTCGCCAGCGATGTGCTCTACGAACAGGTCGTGCGGCCGGAAGTCGACGGCGTCCTCGCCTCCAACGGCATCGAGGGCTCCGACGTCCCGAAGAGCACCTTCCTCCCCGAAGGCACCAAGTGGCTCGACGAAGCCACGGTTACCTCGGCGCTCGGCAGCATCAGCGGCTCGACCGGTGCCGCCACTCCCGGGGTCCACGGGCTCGGCCTGATCGGGGTCAGCCTGAACGGGACCGAACTGGTCGAAGGCGCGCCGGCGACGGTCAGCGGCGAAGAAACGCCGGAAGTCGAAGTCCAGGTCCAGAACCAGGGCGAATCGACCGAGAACGGCGTTTCCGTCTCGGTCTCGGTCAACGGCGGCAACACCCTCAGCGGGACGATCGAAAGCATCGCCGCCGGCGAAATCGGATCGGTCTCGATTCCGCTCACCCCGGCGCCGACCGGCCAGGTCACGCTCGAAGTCAAAGTCGAAGCGGTCCCCGGCGAGCAGGTCACCGAAAACAACGAAGCCAGCTACACGGTCACGATCGAATAGGCCCGGGTCGATGAGGATCGCCTACCTCGGCCCGGCCGGAACCTTCACCGAGGACGCGCTGGTCGAAGCGGGTCCCGCGGCCGGCTTCGAGCCAGTTCGGACGGCGACCATCCCCGACGCGATCCTCGCCGTGCAGGCGGGCGAGGCCGATCGCGCCCTGGTCCCGATCGAGAACTCGATCGAGGGCTCGATCCGGCCCACGCTCGACACCCTCGCCTTCGAGGCCGAGGAGGTGACGATCGTCGGCGAGTACGACTACGCGGTCCGCGCCCACCTGATCGCCCGCGAGGGAGTCGAGGTGGGCGATATCGAGGCCGTGCTCTCGCACCCGCAGCCGCTGGCGCAGTGCGCGCGCTTCCTGCGCGAGAACCTCACCGGGGTCGAACTCCGCAGCGTCAGCAGCACCGCCGCCGCGGTCCGCATGGTCTCCGAGTCGGTCCGTCCCTGGGCGGCGATCGGCGCCCGCGCCGCGGCCGGTCTCTACGACTGCGCGATCCTGCGCGAGGGAATCCAGGACGAGGCGACCAACGTCACCCGCTTCCTCTGGATCGCGCCGGCCGGTAGCGAGCCCAGCGGGAGCGGGCCCTGGAAGACCTCACTCGTCTTCGCCGAGCTCGGCGAAGACCACCCCGGCGCCCTGGTCAACGCCCTCTCCGAGTTCTCCTCACGGGGGATCAACCTGACCCGGATCGAGTCGCGGCCGATGCGCCAGGAGCTCGGCCGCTACATGTTCTTCTGCGACCTCGAGGGCGCCGCGGCCGACCCTCAGGTCGCCGAGGCGATGACCCAGCTGCGGACCAAGGCCGAGTCGGTTCGGCTGCTCGGTTCCTACCCGGTCGGGGCCTGACGAGCGCCCTTCGCGGCCGCCGGCGCCCGACCCCCCTACAATTCCCGGCACGATGGCACGGGTTCTGGTGCTCAATGCGACGTATGAGCCGATCAACGTTTGCACGCTGAGACGGGCCGCCGTGCTGCTGTTGAAGGAAAAGGCCGAGCTCCTCGAGCAACGCGAGGGCGCCGCCCTGCACTCCGAGCACATGACGATGGAGCGCCCCGACGTGATCCGCCTGGTCAGCTACGTGCGGATCCCGCGCGAGGCCCACCGCCGCAAAATCACCCGCCGTGCCGTCCTCGCCCGCGATTCCTGGACCTGCCAGTACTGCGGCTCGACCAAGTCGGGCCTCACCGTCGACCACGTGATTCCCCGCAGCCGCGGCGGCAAATCGGTCTGGGAGAACATCGTCGCCGCCTGCGCGACGTGCAACCGCCGCAAGGGCAACCGCCTCCCGCGGGAGATCCATATGCACCCGAAAAACTCCCCGCAGGCCCCGGCACCGACGGTGTTCATCCAGGTGGCGAGTCCCAAGATTCCTTCGGCGTGGCAGCAGTACTTACCTCAGGCGGCTTAGAAGGGAAGGCAGTCCTAGAAGGTGGGCGGATGGCCCTCTTCACTTAACTTGCTCGGGTGGGGCTTGCGGCGGCCGTCCGAGGTGCGGGCAACCGAGAAGTACAAGACGTTTCGAGGGCCATCCGCCCACCTTCCGAGTATTACCCCGCCTTCAAGCGGCTTGGGACAGGCCGGCAGCGCTGATGCTCCCGGCTGATGGCTCGGATCGTGGGTGGATCGTCCCGGACTCGGGGTTGAAGGTTCCCGTGAAACGAGACCGTCGCGATGTGGGGAGGGCGGGTAGCCCTCGCTCTAGCCTCCACAACTCGTTGCGTAATTCCTGGCGCCGTTAGGCGCCATCCACGTTGCACCGGCTCTGCCGGTGCTAGGCGTAAGCGGGGGCTACCCGCCCTCCCCATCCGTACCGGCCCCGTCCTGCGCGGGAAGTTCGTCCGCCGGTGCCTCCGGAGGAGCCGCTGGCTCCGGGGTATCGGACTCGACCACCAGCGCCACGGCGCTGACCCTGTCGTCGTCCTTGATGTTCATCACCTTCACCCCCTGCGTCGAGCGTCCCATCTGGGAGATGCCGCTGACCGAGGTGCGCTGGACCATGCCGTTCTGGGAGATGAAGAGGAGCTCCTGGTGTTCGCCGACGATCAGGGCGCCGGCGAGGCCGCCCTTCTTCTCGGTCAGCCGCGCGGTCAGAACGCCTTTGGTCCCGCGACCCTTGATCGGGTACTCGGAGACCGGGGTGCGCTTTCCGTAACCGTTCTCGGTGACGACGAACAGTTCGGTGTCGTTGCGGGCGATGTCCATCGCCAGCACGCGGTTGTCCTTGCCGGCGACGTTCATGCCTTTGACGCCGCTGGTGTCGCGACCCATCGACCGCACCAGCTCCTCCGAGAAGCGCGAGGCGTGACCGGAGTGGGAGACGATCAGGATGTCGTCTTCTCCCGAGGTGAGCCGCACCTGCACCAGCTCGTCGCCGTCGCGGACCTTGATCGCGATGATCCCGTCGGCGCGGATCGGCGTGTTGTAGGCGAGGAACTCGGTCTTCTTGATCAAGCCTTTGGCGGTGGCGAAGGCGAGGTACTTGTTCTCTTTGAAGTCCCGGGTCGGGATCACCGCCATCACCTTCTCGTCTTCGCGCAGCGGCAGCAGGTTGTTCAGCGAGCTGCCTTTGGCGTTGCGCGACCCCTCGGGCAGCTCGTAGACCTTCAGCCGGTAGACCTTGCCGCGGTTGGTGAAGAAGAGCAGGTAATCGTGGGTCGAGGAGATGTGGAGGTGGGCGATGTAGTCGTCGTCTTTGAGGTTCATCCCCATCACACCGACGCCGCCCCGGTGTTGCTGGCGGTAGGTCGCGAGCGGCAGCCGCTTGACGTAGCCGGACGCGGTCAGCGAGATCACCATCTGCTGGTCGGCGATCATGTCCTCGATCCCGACGTCGCCCTCGAAGTGGGCCAGTTCGGTGCGCCGCTCGTCGCCGTAGGACTCGACGATTTCCGCCAGCTCCTCTTTGACGATCGACATCACCTTCGCCTCGTCGCCAAGGATCGCCCTCAGCTCGCCGATCCGCTCCATCAGGTCGGCGTGCTCGGCCCTGACTTTGTCGGCCTCGAGCGCGGTCAGGCGCTGCAGGCGCATGTCGAGAATCGCCTGGGCCTGCTCGCGCGAGAGGTCGAACTGCGAGATCAGACCCTCGCGGGCGGAGTCGGGATCGTCGGAGCCGCGGATCAGGGCGATCACGGCGTCGAGGTTGTCGAGCGCGACCAGCAACCCCTCGAGGATGTGGGCCCGCGCCTCGGCTCGGCGCAGTTCGTACTGGGTGCGGCGGGTGACGACCTCACGCTGATGGTCGACGTAGCAGTGGATCAGTTCGAGCAGGCTCAGGGTCTTCGGGACGCCGTCTACCAGCGCCACCATGTTGGCGCCGAAGGTCGTCTGCATCGAGGTTTTCTTGTAGAGGTTGTTGAGCACGACCTTGGCCGGCGGGCCGCCGCGCTTGAGCTCGATCACAAGCCGCATCCCCGAGCCGTCCGACTCGTCGCGCAGGTCGGAGATCCCCTCCAGTTTCTTGTCGCGGACGAGGTCGGCGATCTTGGTCACCAGGCCGCCGTCGCCGAGCTTCTTCACGGTGAACGGCAGCTCGGTGACGACGATCGCTTCCTTGCCCCCCTTCAGCGGCTCGACGTGGGCGCGGGCGCGGACCTTGATGCTGCCGCGGCCAGAGGCGTAGGCGTCGCGGATCCCCTCGCGGCTCATGATCCCGCCGCCCGGGAAGTCGGGGCCCTTGATGTGCTCCATCAGGCCGGCCATGTCGATCTCGGGGTCATCGATGTAGGCGGCGACCGCGCCGGCGACCTCACGCAGGTTGTGCGGCGGGATGTTCGTCGCCATCCCGACGGCGATGCCGGAAGTGCCGTTGACCAGCAGGTTCGGGAACCGCGCCGGCAGGACCAGTGGCTCCTGGGTCGATTCGTCGTAGTTGGGGCCGAAGTCGACGGTGTCGGCGTCAATGTCGCGCAGTAGCTCGGTCGCGAGCCGGGTCAGGCGCGCCTCGGTGTACCTCATCGCCGCCGCGGGGTCGTCGTCGATCGAGCCGAAGTTGCCCTGGCCGTCGACCAGCAGGTAGCGCAGCGAGAACTCCTGCGCCATCCGCACCAGCGTGTCGTAGATCGCCGAGTCGCCGTGCGGGTGGTACTTGCCCATCACCTCGCCGACGATGAATGCGCACTTGCGGTAGGCGCGGGTCGGCTGCAGGCCGACGTCGTGCATCGCGTAGAGCACCCTGCGGTGGACGGGCTTGAGGCCGTCGCGGGCGTCCGGCAGCGCCCGCCCGACGATCACGCTCATCGCGTAATCGAGGTAGGACGAGCGCATCTCCTTCTCGAGCTCGCGCTCCTCGATCCGTCCCGTCAGGGCGTCAAGTGCCATCAGCTGCTCTCCGTTCGGGTCGGATCAGACGTCAAGGAAGCGAACCTCTTTCGCGTGGGCCTCGATGAATTCGCGCCTGGGCCCGACCTGGTCGCCCATCAGCATCGAGAAGATCCGGTCGGCGGCGGTCGCGTCTTCGAGCGTGACCCGGGCCAGGGTGCGACTCGCGGGGTCCATCGTCGTCTCCCGCAACTGGTCGGCGTTCATCTCGCCGAGCCCCTTGAACCGCGTCAGCTGGACTCCGTGCCGTGCCAGCTCCAGGACTGCGCCGCGCAGCGTCTGGAACGAGGTCGCCGCGTTGCGGCGATCGCCGAAGTTGATCACGAACGGAGGCCGCCCGACCTGTTTCAACAGAGCCTCGTGGACCTCGACGAACTTGCGGTAGTCGTAGTGGGAGAAGAGCGCGGTCGGAAGCCGGTGGGTCCGGGCGAGGCCGGTCTTGCGTTCGATCGCCTTGACGACCAGCAGATCGTCCGAAACTTCGATCACCTCGGTGTCGAACGGTGCCCCCTCGGGAGCGACCTTGCCGAGCAGTTCGGCCGCGGCGGCGACGCTGGCGACGCCTTCGTCGAGCAGGTTCGATTCCTCGAGGAACCGCACTATCTCGTGCCCGAACTCCGCCTGCAGCGAGGAGCCCCACCCCTCGTACTCTTTCGAGCGCCTGACGTAGGCCTGCCAGCGACTCGTCGTCAGCTTCTTGGTGTTTCCCGTGGCGTCGACCAGCTCGAAGTCTTCGAGCTTGCCGCGCAGCAGCAGTTCCTCGAGTTCGGACTCGCGCTCCAGGTAGGTCTCCTGGTTGCCCATCTTGACCCGGTAGAGCGGTGGTTTGGCGATGTAGACGTAGCCGGCGTCGATCAGCTCCGGCATCTGCCGGTAGAGGAAGGTGAGGACCAGGGTGCGGATGTGGGCGCCGTCGACGTCGGCGTCGGTCGCCATCACGATCTTGTGGTACCTGGCGCCCTCGATGTTGAACTCGTCATGGACGCCGGTTCCGATCGCCGTGATCAGTGCCTGGATCTCGTTGTTGGCGAGGACCTTGTCGATCCGGCTCTTCTCGACGTTGATGATCTTCCCTCGCAGCGGCAGCACGGCCTGGGTGTTGCGGTCGCGGGCCTGCTTGGCGGAGCCGCCGGCGGAGTCACCCTCGACCACGAAGATCTCGGCCAGGCTCGGATCCTTGACGCTGCAGTCGGCGAGCTTGCCCGGCAGGGTCGAGTTCTCCAGCGCCGACTTGCGGGTCAGGTCGCGAGCCTTGCGGGCCGCAGCCCTGGCTCGTGAGGCGTCGATCGCCTTGCTGATGACCCGGCGCGCGTCGGCCGGGTTCTCCTCCAGGTACTCGCCGAGCTTGCGATTGACGATCTCCTCGACCAAGCCGCGAATCGGCGGGTTGCCGAGTTTGGTCTTGGTCTGACCCTCGAACTGGGGGTCGTGGAGCTTGACCGAGATCACCGCGGTGAGCCCCTCGCGCACGTCCTCCCCGGCGAGATTGTCGTCCTTCTCTTTCAGCAGCCCTTTGTTCCGCGCGTACGCGTTCAGGGTCCGGGTCAGCGCCGCCCGGAAGCCGGAGAGATGGGAGCCGCCCTCGTGGGTGTTGATGTTGTTGGCAAAGCTGAAGATCGACTCCTGGTAGGAGCTGTTCCACTGCATCGCGACCTCGACCGCGCCCTCCTCTTTGCCGCCCTCGAAGTAGATGACCTTCTTGTGCACCTCGTCCTTGTTCTGGTTCAGGTGGCGGACGAAGTCCTCGATCCCACCCTCGTACTGGAAGGTGACCCGGTTGGTCTCACCACGCTCGTCGACCAGCTCGATCTTCAGCCCGCGGGTGAGGAAGGCGGTCTCGCGCAGGCGCTCGGCCAGGGTCTCGAAGTCGAACCCGATCTCTTCGAAGATCTCCAGGTCGGGAAGGAAGGTGATCTTGGTGCCGTGCTCCGCCGTCGACTCGCCCTGGGACAGATCGGTCATCGGTTTGCCGCGCTCGTAGTCCTGCGACCAGACGTGCCCCTCGCGGCTGATCTGCAGGTGGAGGCGCTCGGAGAGGGCGTTGACGACGGAGACGCCGACTCCGTGCAGGCCGCCGGAGACCTTGTAGCCACCGCCGTCGCCGAACTTGCCGCCGGCGTGCAGCACCGTGAGGACGACCTCGGCCGCCGGGCGCTGCTCTTTCTCCATGATCCCGACCGGGATGCCGCGGCCGTCGTCTTCGACCGTGCAGCTGTTGTCGGGGTGCAGGACGGCGCGAACGCTGTCGCAGTGACCGGCGAGGGCCTCGTCGACGGAGTTGTCGACGACCTCGTAAACGAGGTGATGGAGGCCCCTGGGACCGGTCGAGCCGATGTACATGCCGGGACGCTTGCGGACCGCTTCCAGACCCTCGAGAACAGTGATGTCGGCGGCGCCATAGGAGGCGTCCGTGGTCGAGGAGTTGGCTTTGTTCTCAGGCAATGAGTCCCTTCCGGTTGACACAGAAAACCCCGACGCGCGGAGGTACGCTCCGCACGGATCGGGGCATAACGCGAGTTGCCATAAGAATACCAGTTTGGGACCGCGGAAGACAGGGCGCTAAGAAGCAAAGTCCCTGCAAATCGTAGAAAAAGAGTGTCTAACTGCGGTCGGTATGAAGGCGGAACTTGAGCGCTTCGGGAGCCCGGTCCCCCAACTCGGCCCGCAGACGCTCCAACAGCTGCACCTGCATCAGGTCCAGCTCCTGCGCCCAGACGCTGTCGGCGCACTCGATCGTCAGCGTCCCGGCGCGCTCGGAAACGGGGGTCGCGACGGCGGCGAGCTGCTCGCCGACCGCTCCCGTCCAGGCCGCCTGAATCGCCGCCAGCCCGGTCTGGGGAGCGGCGAGGTCCCGCGCTGCGCGGATCGCCGAGGACGCCTGCCGCGGGGCGCGGCGGCGGCTCATGCGGCGGCGGCGCTCGGCAGCGCCGGTGGCATCGGCATCCGCACCACCGAGCGCAGCGCCGCGGCCGGAAGCGACTGCTCGTCCGCCGCGGTGATCAGCGCCTGACCCCCGTCGTCGAGTCGCCCGACCAAGCGCTCGCGGCGGCCCGGATCGAGCTCGCTCATGACGTCGTCGAGCAGAAGCAGCGGGGTCACGCGCCGTGCCGCCAGCAGCACCTCCCGCTCGGCGAACAGCAGGGCCAGCAGCGCCGCTCGCTGCTGGCCCTGGGACCCGTAGCGGCGCAGCGAGCGGCCCGCCGTCGCCAACTTCAACTCGTCGAGGTGGGGACCCCAGGAGCTGCGGCCCATGCGGATGTCCTGCTCGCGCCGCTCCTCCAGGCCCGCCCGGATCTCCTCCGCCGATCCGGCGGCGCGAGGCGCGTACTCGAGGCTGGCGCCGCCCTCCAGGCCGAGCTCCGCCGCCGCGCCGGCGAACGGCCCGGAGAGCTCGGCGATCGCCTCGTCGCGGGCGGCGACCAGCGGCGCCGCGGCGTCCGCCAGGCCGGCGTCCCAGACGTCCAGGTCACCGCTGGCGCCGTACCCGGCGGCGAGGCGGGAGAGCAGCGCGTTGCGTTGCGCCAGCGCCTGCCCGTAGCGCTTGCGCAACTCCGTCCGCGCCGGCCAGCGAGCCGCGGCGAAGCCGTCGAGGTGGGCGCGGCGCTCTGCCGGCGGTCCCTTGACCAGGCTGAGCCGGTCCGGCGCGAAGACGGCGACGGGGGGTCGGTTGCGGGCCAGCGTCGCAGGATCGGCCGGACTGCCGTCGAGCAGGTGGCGGCGGCCGTCGGTACGGCTGATCGAGGCCAGCAGCCGCCGTTCCAGTCCGTCCTCGTCGCGGACCGAGGCCTCGGCCCGGGCCAGCGAGCCCCCGAAGGGGATCAGGTCACGGCGATCCGAGGTTCGGAACGAGCGGCCGGTAAGGGCAAAGTAGAGCGACTCGACGAGGTTGGTCTTGCCGACTCCGTTGGCGCCGACGACGCTGACGATGCCGGGCTCGAGCTCAACCCGGACCTGGTCGAGACTGCGAACCGGCCTCGCTTCGATCGCGGTGACGAGCACCGGGCACCCAGCTCACACGTTGAGGCGGATCGGCATAACCAGATAGCGGAAGTCTTCGCCCTCGACCGGCTGCAGCAGACCGGGGCGCAGCGGCGAGATCAGGCGCAACAGCACCTCGTCGCCCTCGACGCTTTCGATCCCCTCTCGGAGGAACTCGGGGTTGAAGCCGATCTCCAGCGGCTCGCCCTCGAACGCCGCCGGCATCGTCTCCTCGGCGTCGCCGACGTCGGGCGTCTCTGCCGCGATGGTCAACTCGCCCGGGGCGAAGGAGAGCCGCAACGGCGCGTTGCGCTGAGCCAGCTGGCTGACGCGGCGGGTGACGTCGAGGAACTCGGGTCGGGGCAGCCTGACGTCGTGCTCGTAGGACTCCGGCAGCAGCTGTCGAAAGTTGGGGAACTGGCCCTCGATCAGCCGCGTGGTGAGGGTGATCGACCCTGCCGTGAAGATGGCCTGGTTGGCAAGCAACGTGATCGCCGCCTCCTCGGCTCCCTCCGAGGAGAGGATCCGGCCCAGCTCACGCAGGGCCCGAGCCGGGATGTTGGCGTCGATCTCGCCGCCGAGCTCGCTCTCCAGCTCCGTCCGCTTCACCGCAAGCCGGTAGGAGTCGGTCGCGACCATCGTCATCTCAGAGCCGCTGGCGGCGACGAAGACGCCGGTCAGAACCGGCCGCATGTCATCGCGCGAGGCCGCCCTGGCGACCAGGTCGATGCTCGCCTCCAGCGCCTTGGCGGGAATCTTCAAACCGGCCTCGCCCCCGGCCGACGGCAGCTTCGGAAAGTCCTCGGCCGGAAGCACCCGCAGGTGGAAGCTGGAGCTGCCGCTGCGGATCTCGACGTCGTGCTCGGCCTCGCGCGACTCGATCTCCACCGTCGGGTCGGCCAGCGAACGGGCGACTTCGGCCAGCAACCGACCCGGCAGCAGCACCGACCCCTCGGCGGCGACGTCGGCGGCGAGGGCGGTTTCGAGGCCCATGTCGAGATCGGTGGCGGAGAGGGTCACGCGGCCATCGGCGGCCGTTAGCAGGACTCCGGAGAGGGCCTGGGTGGCGGCGCGGGTGGAAACAGCCCTGGAGACGATGGAGAGCTTGGAGACAAGTTCTTCTCGTTTGGTCGTGAGCTTCAAGTGTTGAGTGCCTTCTTGAGTTGGATTAGGGCTTGTGGAAAAGATCGAAGTCGAGGCTGATTCGGCCTGGCGCCGCGGTTTCGTGCCTGTGGAAGCGGCTGTGGGGAAAAGGGTGATTCTTGCAGTGCCATCGGCCGGCAGCTCAATTCCCGGTTGGGTTGTGGATAGCGTCGCGTAACTCCTGGACTCGGCCGGCGAGGTCGGAGTCGTCGTCGACGGCGGCTTCGATCCGGCGCAGGGAGTTGAGCACGGTGGAGTGGTCGCGGCCGCCGTAGAGGCGGCCGATCTGCGGCAGCGAGAGGTCGGTCAGCTCGCGGGTGAGGAGGATCGCCACCTGGCGGGCGCGCAGCGGGGTCGCGGCTCGGCTCGATCCGACCAGCTCGGCGCGGGAGATGCCGAAGCGCTCGGCGACCTGCTGCTGGATCTCCTCGACCGACGTCGCCTGAGCCGAGCGGGCGCGGGGAATCACCTCGGCGATCAGCTCGGAGCTGAGCGGGCGTGCCATCAGCGAGGCGTGGGCGAGGACCCTGGTCAGGGCGCCGTGCAGCTGGCGGACGTTGGCGTCGATCCGGTTTGCGAGCTCGGCGAGGGCGCCGGAGTCGGCGATCTCGACTCCGGACTCCCGGACCAGGTGGCGCAGAACGGTGAGCCGGGTCGCCAGGTTGGGTGGCTCGACCGCCACGGTCAGGCCCCACTCGAAGCGGTCGCGCAGCCGCGAGGCGAGGGTGGAGAGCTCACTGGGGATGCGGTCGGCGGAGAGGACCAGTTGACTGCCGGACTCGTAGAGGACGTTGAAGGTGTGGAAGAACTCCTCCTCGGTGTGGGGCTTGCCCTCGAGGAACTGGACGTCGTCGATGAGGAGGACGTCGATGTCGCGGTAGCGCGCCTTGAACGCCTCGTTGCCGGCGGACCGCAGCGCCGCGACGAACTCGTTGGTGAAGGACTCGGCGGTCGTGTAGCGGACGCTCAGTCCGGGGGCGTTGTCGCCGAGGTAGTTGGCGATCGCGGCCAGAAGGTGCGTCTTGCCGAGTCCGGGCGGGCCGTGCAGGAAGAGCGGGTTGTAGGCCTCCGAGGGAGCCTCGGCGACCGCGAGGGCGGCGCCGTGCGCAAGCCGGTTGCTGGGGCCGATGACGAAGCGGTCGAAGGTGTAGTTGGGGTTCAGCTCGACCGATGACGTCGTTTCCCCGTCCCCGCCCGTCGCGGCGCCGAAGCTGACCCGCCGCAGCGGCGTGCCGGAGTCGGCCAGTGCTTCGGCGATCAACGAGGCGTAGCGGCGCTCCGCCCAGGCCCGGATGCTCTCGGGCGCGGTTAGGTAGAGGGTGTCGCCGTCGGTGCCTGCAGCCTTGAGCGGCTCCAGCCAGAGCTTGAAGGTCGAGTCGGGTACCGAGGCTTGGAGCCGGTCCTGGGTCGCCCGCCAGAGGGCGTCGAGTTCTTGTCTTGAGGAGTCATCTGGCACCTGGCTGGCGACCATAGCGGCGTGCCTGCCGACGGGTTCGGGGCGGCCCGCAAATCCCGTAGAAAAGATTTCGGGTCTTCGTCCGTATACTTCCGCCACCAATGAAGCGCACCTATCAGCCGAAGAAGCGGAAGCGCGCGAAGACGCACGGCTTTCGAGCGCGGATGGCCACCCGCGGTGGCCGCGCGATCCTGAAGCGTCGCCGTCGCAAAGGGCGGAAGCGCCTCACCCCCTAGATGGCGTCGAAGCGACGGCGCCTGTCGCGCAGCGGGGAGTTCGACCGCGTCTATCGCGACGGTTCATCACATGCGACCCGCTACCTCGTTCTCTACACCTTTCCCCGCCGCGACGAGGAGCGCGAGGATATCCGGCTGGGCGTTTCGGTCAGCCGCAAGGTTGGCGGCGCGGTCGAGCGCAACCGGGTCAAGCGGGCTCTGCGCGAGGCTTTCTGGGGACTCTCCGACAAACTCCCACCGCGCCACGACTTCGTGATCGTCGCCCGTTCGGAGATCGCCGGTCTGATCGAGCGCGAGGGCAGCGCCGCTGCCACCAAGTGCCTGGAAGAGGCGCTGTCGAGCACGTCAGCCGGGGGGCGTTCCACGTGAAACGCGTCGTCCTGGCGCCGCTCGCCGCCTACCAGCGCTGGATTTCGCCCAGCCGCCCTCGCCGGTGTCGCTACGAGCCGACCTGCTCGGCCTATGCAGTCGAGTCGATTGAGCGCTTCGGAGTCCTCCGCGGGCTGTTGCTCGGCGCCTGGCGCCTGCTTCGCTGCAACCCCTTCAGCCACGGCGGCTTCGATCCCGTGCCTGACAAGTTCACGCTGAGGGTCGGCCCGGTCCATCCGGCCGAGTACCACGGGGAGGTCCGGTCGTGATCCTCCCCGCCGCGAACATCCTGCAGCCGCTGATCAACATCGCCAACGGCGTCCTGCAGTTCTTCCACGACAACGCCGGTCTCAGCTGGGGAATGTCGATCATCGCCCTGACGGTTTGCACCAGGGCTCTGCTGATCCCGCTGACCTACAAACAGCTGAAAGGAATGCGGGCCCTGCAGGCGCTCCAGCCTCAGATCAAGGAGCTGCAGGCCAAATACAAGAACGACAAACAGCGCATGCAGCAGGAAATGATGCGCTTCTACAAAGAGAACAAAGTCAACCCCTTTGCCTCTTGCATCCCCCTCGTCGCGCAGCTGCCGGTCTTCATCACCCTCTTCTACGTCCTCCGCCACGAGCTCCCGGCGGACATCGGCTGCAAGGCCGGGGAATGCGGCGCCGAAGCATCGTTCTTCTTCATCAACGACCTGACGGCGAAGGCGACCGGGGCGGAACTGATCGTGCTCATCGTTCTCTATGTCGGCACCCAGCTGGCCTCGGGCTACTTCATGTCGGTCACCGCCGACAAAAGCCAGCGGATGATGATGTTCCTGCTGCCCCTGATCTTCGTGCCCTTCATCCTCAGCTTTCCGGCCGGCCTGATCCTCTACTGGATCACGACCAACATCTGGACGATCGGGCAGCAGTTCACGATCCAAAAACTGATTCCGGTGCCCGTGACGGCGACGGCTACCGCGATGGCGGCGACGGCTCCGAAGGCGCCTCCGCCGCCTCCGAAAAAGAAGAAGAAGAAGAGACGGTAGGGACTGAGGTTGAAGAGGGTCAGGTGGCCCTCTCCGATCGAGCCGCGACGGGCGGAAGAGAGCTTGCTTGGCTTCAGCCGCGGGGGCGCTTCTTGGCGATGCCGGCACGGCGAGGGAGGTCGGGTGGCGTGGGGCCGACCTTCCTGACGACGTGGAGGTGGCGGTGCCGGCTGCCGGCGCGGTCGCCGACGTCGAGGATCGATTCGGGCTGCATGGCCAGGGACTCCGAGGCGCGGGCGAGTTGCTGCTCCTCGTCCGCGTCGCGTTTTCCCTTCCAGGCCACGAGGACGCCGTTTGGCTTCAGCAGCGGGGATGCGAGCTCGGCAAGGGTCGAGAGGCGGCCTACGGCGCGGGCGGTGACGACGTCGTAGGAGTCGCGGCCCGCGGTCGACGCGAGGTCCTCGGAGCGGGTGTTGAGGGCGGTGGCGTTGGCGATCCCGGCGGCTTCGATCGCGCGGCGCATGAAGTCGCACTTACGGCCGATCGACTCGATCAGATCGATCTGGGCGCGGGGCAGGGCCACCGCGAGGGCGAGGCCGGGGAAGCCGCCGCCCGCGCCGACGTCGGCGACGCGCTCGGCGGCGCGCAGCTCTGGAACGTCGAGCCCGGTGAGGCTGTCGGCGACGTGGACCTTCCAGGCGCGCTCGTCGACGACAGAGCTGAGCGAGGCACGCTCGGTCGCGAGCAACTCGAGGACCTTGCCCAGGGCCTGGCGGCCGGCCGGGTCGAGCACCGCGGTGGGGTCGACGCTCACTCCGAGACGAGGGGGGCGACGACCACGCAGCGACGCGGCTCGTCGCCCTCGCTGTAGGTCTCGACGCCGGCGCGCTCTTTGAGGCGTTCGTGGACGACGCGGCGCTCCTGGGCGCTCATCGGATCCATCTCGACCACCTGGTTGGAGTTCAGGGCCTGCTCGGCGGCACGGTCGGCGCGCCCCTCGAGCGTCTCCCGCCTGCGCTCGCGGTAGCCGGCGGCGTCCACGACGACCCGCTTGCGCTCGCGCAGGCCGCGGAAGGCGGCCTGGTAGCAGAGCAGCTGCAGCGCGTCGATCGTCTGGCCCCGTTTGCCGATCAGGAGGCCGTAATCGTCTCCACCCTGGACGTTGACAGAGATCCGCTCGTCGTCCTCCTCGACCTCGACCTCGCCGTCGAGATCCAGCTCGTCGAGGACCCCCTCCACGAGCTCACGGGCGCGGTCGGCGGGAGTGTCGGGCCAGTCAGCGGTCTCGGGCACGGGCAGCAGGCTATCCGACCTCCCGCCGAAGCGCTCGGATAACTAGGCTGGCTCCGATATGGGAACGGTCTACGCGGTGGCGAATCAGAAGGGTGGGGTCGGGAAGACGACCACCGCCGTGAATCTGGCTTCCTGTGCGGCCGCGGGGGGTGAGCAGACGCTGCTGGTAGATCTCGATCCGCAGTGCAATGCGACGGTGGCGCTGGGCGCCGACAAGGAGATGCATCCCTCTTCCTACGACTGCCTGACCGGCGACGTCTCGGTCGCGGCGGCGGCCAGGCCGGCGGGGCCGGACAACCTCTGGCTGGTGCCGGCAAACCGGGATCTCGCTGGCGCCGCCGTCGAGCTGCCGCGGATCGAGGGCTCGGAGACCCGCCTGCGGGAGCGCCTCGGGCCGATCAGGGAGCGCTTCGCCAGGACCTTTCTCGACTGCCCTCCCTCCCTGGGCCCGGTCAGCGTCAACGCCCTGACCGCGGCCGACCGGGTGATCGTCCCGGTGCAGGCGGAGTATCTGGCGCTGGAGGGCCTGGTTCAATTCCTCGAGACCCTTGGTTTGATCCGCCGCGAGCTCAACCCTCGACTCGAGGTATCGGGTCTACTGATAACCATGTACGACGAGCGCACCAGACTGGCCCAGGACGTCGAGTCCGAGCTGCGCAACCACTTCGCTGGGATGGTCTTCGAGACGGTGATTCCCCGCAGCGTCCGAGTCGCCGAGTCGCCGAGTTATGGTCTTCCCGTGACCGAGCACGCCCCCTCCTCGTACGGCGCCGTCGCCTACCAGGCGCTGTCGAAGGAGCTGGCCAGCCGTGGCTAGCGGCACCAAACGGCCCGGAATAGGCCGCGGCCTCGCCGCGATCCTGCCCGAAGCCGAGATCGGCGAGGCCGGCGAGCTGCGGGAACTGCCGGTCGGCCTGATCAAGCCCAACCCGCAGCAGCCGCGGACCAACTTCGACCCCGACGCGCTCACCGCCCTCGCCGCCTCGATCGAGGCCAGCGGCGTTGTCCAGCCGCTCCTCGTCCGCCCCCTTCCGGACGGCAGCTACGAGCTGGTCGCCGGCGAGCGCCGCTGGCGGGCGGCCCGGGAGGCGGGCCTCGAGAAGGTGCCGGCGGTCGTTCGCGACCAAGCCGAGGCCGAGCGACTGCAGGCGGCGCTGATCGAGAACATGGTCCGCGAGGACCTCAACCCGGTCGAGGAGGCGCGCGCCTGCGCGGCGCTGGTCGACGATCTCGGCCTGACCAAAGAGGAGCTCGCGCGCCGGGTCGGCCGCAGCCGCCCCGCCGTCTCCAACCTGATCCGCCTGCTCGAGCTCCCCGACGAGATCCTCGGGCTGCTGCAGAGCGGTTCGCTCAGCGAGGGGCATGGGCGCGCCCTGCTCGGAGCCCAGGGGAACGATGTGCGACGCCGCCTCGGCCGCGACGCCGTCCGCGGCGGTTGGTCGGTGCGCGAAACTGAGAACAGGGTTCGGCTGGCTGGCCAGCCAAAGGTGAGACCGAGGCGGGCGCCGGTCGATCCCGACCTCGTCGCGGCGCTCGAGGCGGCCGGCGACGCGCTCGAGGCGGCGCTGGGGCATGAGGTGACCGTGCGGCCCAAGAGGGACGGTTTCGCGGTCGAGCTGCGCTTCGACGACGTCGCCGAGGCACACGCGCTGGCGCGAGACCTGCGCCGGCGCGCCGGCTGATCCACGCGACGCCTCGCCGCTATCATCGCCGTCTCCGGGCGATTAGCTCAGTTGGTTAGAGCGCGTCTCTGATAAGGACGAGGTCCCTGGTTCGAATCCAGGATCGCCCACTTCGCCGACCTATAATTGGCGGCCAACCACGGTCGGGAGCCTCACTCGTGCAGCAGATGCAGATCTACGGCGTCAGCTTCGACATGGTCGGCAAGCAGCCGATCGTGTTGTTGAAGACCGTCGACGGCAACCGTTTCCTGCCGATCTGGATCGGGCATCCCGAGGCGGCGGCGATCCTGATGAAGCTGCAGGGAGCCTCGACGCCGCGGCCGATGACCCACGATCTGCTCTCCGACGTGCTCGAGAACCTCGACGCGAAATGCGAGCGCGTCTCGGTCACCGAGCTGCGCGACAACACCTTCTACGCCTCGATAACCGTCTCGGTCAACGGCTCCGAGGTCGAGATCGACTCGCGGCCCTCGGACGCCCTCGCGCTCGCGGTCCGCGTCTCGGCGCCGATCTTCGCCGCCGAGGACGTGATCGAGGAGTCGGCGATCGAGTTCGAGCACGAGGTGGAGGACACCGAGGAGGTCGTCGACAAATTCAAAGAGTTCCTCGACGAGGTCACGCCCGAAGACTTCGCCCAGGGCGACAGCTGACTAGCCTTCGCTCACCTTGCGAAAGGGCAGTACGTCGGCTCCGGGGTCGGGCGCCGCGGGCGCGCGGGGGGGTAGGCGCTGTTCGCCGGTCAGCGCCCCGTAGAGGTCGACCTGGTCGGCGATGACCTTGCCGATGCGGCGGATCCCCTCGCGGATCTCGTCCTCGTCGACGCCGGAGAAGTTGAGGCGCATCGAGTTGTGCCCGCGCTCGCCGACGTAGGCGGCCTGTCCGGGGACGAAGGCCACGTCCGCCCGCAGCGCCTTGGCCAGCAGGTCGCCGGTGTCGATGTACTCCGGCAGGGTCGCCCAGATGAACAGGCCTCCATGCGGCTCGGTCCAGGTCGCCTCGGCCGGGAAGTGCTCCTCCAGCGCCGCCAGCATCGTGTCGCGGCGAGCGCGGTAGATCTCGACCAGGTCCTCGACGTAGGACCGCCAGCGGCCTTCGGCGAAGTACTCACGGACGAAGTACTGGGTCAGGGTCGAGGTGCAGAGGTCGGCGGCCTGCTTGCCGAGGACGATCTTCTCCATCACCGGCGGCGGCGCCACGGCCCAGCCGAGGCGGATCCCGGGGGAGAGGATCTTCGAGAAGGTGCCGATGTAGATCACGAAGTCGCCGCCGTCGAGCTGGTAGAGCGGCGGCAGGGCCTCGCCGCCGTAGCGCAGCAGGCCGTAGGGGTTGTCCTCGACGACGAGCAGCTCGTGCATCCGCGCGAGTTCGACCAGCCGCCGGCGCCGCTCCAGCGACATCGTCACCCCGGCCGGGTTCTGGAAGGTCGGAACCGAGTAGATGAATTTGGGCCGCCTGCCTTCGCCCCGGAGCTTCTCGAGCAGCGCCTCCAGCTCGTCGATCCGCATCCCGTCCTCGTCGCACTCGATCTGGATCACGTCGGCCTGGTAGCTGCAGAAGACGGGGACAGCGCCGGGGTAGGTCGGCGCCTCGCAGATGACGACGTCGCCGGGGTCGACCAGGGTCTTGCAGACGAGATCGATCGCCTGCTGGCCGCCGGTGGTGACGATGATGTCTTCGGGGTCGGGCAGCATCCCCTCCGCGGCCATCACCTCGAGGATGCAGTCCTTGGTCTCCTCGAAGCCCTCGGTCGGCCCGTACTGGAGCGCCTCCGCGGCCGACTCCTGGGCGATCCGGGTCATCTGCGCGGCGAAGGTCTGCGGCGGGAAGGTCGAGGTGTCGGGCAGCCCGCCAGCGAGCGAGATCACTTCCGGTCGCGCGGTGATTGCCATCAGGTCCCGCATCGCCGAGGACCGCATCACGGTGGTCCGCTCGGCGAAGAGGCTGGCGTAGCGCTCGAGGTCGCGGGTACTGGTCTGGGCACGGCGCCGCTGCGGCGGTTGAGGCACTTCGCTCATCCGGGAAGTGTGGCGGATCGACGCCGGAGCGCCCGGGAGGTTAGGTTTTCGCACGTGGACATTCTCACCCAGCTCGGTATCGGCATCGCGATCGGCATGCTCGCCGGCACCACCGGTACCCATGGATCGGCTCGCGGGCGGATGACCCTGCTCGCCGCCGTGATCGGCCTGGTCGTCGGGTTCCTGCTCGACGGGCCGCTCGGCGCGCTGGTCGCGCTGGTCGGCGCCGCCGCCGCCTGCCTGGTGATCAGCGACCTCGTCTTCGGCGCCAGCCGCCGCGAGGGCAGCGGCTCAGGCGCGCTCGGGTTCCTCGTCGCCTTGGCGGCCCTGGTCGTGATCGCCGTCGCCTTGCTGGTGCCCGTCGGTGTGATCCTGGTGGCGATCGCCCTGGCCTGGCTCGGCATCTCCCGCCACCGCCGGGCCCAGCGCAAGCACGCCGGCCTCCGCGTCCTCCGCTAGTCCGCACCCGCGGTCCGCGATCATTCGCGCCATGGCGGTCGCCAAGAAGAAGCTGGTGCTGACCTACGTCGACTCGCTGCGCACCGACATGCTCCAGCGCGCGATCGCCGAGGAGCGCGCTCCGACCTTCGGCGCCCTGCTCGAGCGCGGCGTCCTGATCCCCGACTGCGTCTCCAGCTTCCCCTCGGTGACCCCGGTCGCCTGCTCGGAGATGGTCACCGGTGTCGGCTCCGACCGCCACTGGATCAGCGGCATGAACTGGTACCACCGGCTCGAGCGCCGCTACGTCGAGTACGGCTCCTCGCTCGACGCGACCCGGGCCTTCGGCGTCTTCCGCGCCCTCTACGACCTCGTCTACAACATGAATCTGGCCCACCTCAGCCCCGAGATCGAGACCCTGTTCGAGCGGCTCGACGACGCCGGCGCGCGGACGGCCTGCACGCCGTTCCTCATCTACCGCGGCCGCCACCGGCACGAAGTCTCACTCGACGGGCTCCTGCGCCGCGCGGTCGACGCCACCAGGCTGAAGTTCCAGCACCACACCTGGGGACCGACCGACCTCTTCTACGGCGACCTCTACGCCAGTCGCGACGTGCCCTGCAAGTCGACCTCGATCCCCGGCGTTCGCGACGAATACGCCGCCTGCTGCGGGGCGGAGCTGATCAAGGAGGACCTCTTCGACTTCCTCCTGCTCTCGCTGCCGGACAACGACAACTACTCGCACAAGCACGGGCCCGAGGCCAGCGTCGAGTCGATCGCCAAGGCCGACGGCTGCTTCGCCACGTTCCTCGAGGCGGCCGGGGGGCTCGACGCCTTCCTCGAGCAGCACGCGTTGATCCTCGTCGCCGACCACGGCCAGACCGCCGTCCACCGCGGCCTGCCGCTGGCGGAGTTGCTTGGCCAGCAGTGGTCGGTGCTGCAGCCCTCCGACGACCGGCCCGAGCTGGCCCAGCTCGCGGTCAGCCCGAGCGGCCGCGCCGCCCACGTCTACCTGCTGCCGGGAGAGGGAGAGCGGGCCGACGCCGCCGCCGTCGGCGAGAGGCTGACCGAGATCGAGGGCGTCGACCTGGTCTGCCGGCTACTGGACTCCAACGGCCAGCCGCTGCGGCGGCTGGAGCCTGGGATGCCGGCGGCGGGCGGAGAGTGGGCGGTGGTCGAACGACGGGGAGACGCGCTGCGCTTCCGCCCCGGCGAGGACGTCGCCGACCTCCGCGACGGTCGCTGGGAGATCGAGGGAGAGCTGGCGGCGCTGGAGGCGGTTGTCGAGGATGGCCGGCTCCGCAGCGCCACCTACCCGGATCCGCTGGCGCGGGTCTGGTCGGCCCTGACGGCGCCGCACTCGGGCGACTTCGTCGTCTCGCTCGAGCCCGGATTCGAGGCCGTCGACTGGGGCGGCGTCACCCACGCCGGCGGCGGCAGCCACGGCGCCCTGCATGCCGGCGACTCGCTCGGCCCGCTGCTCTTCGTCGGCTGCGGCCCGCGGTCCGCGGACGAGCGGGCGCAGTGGACGCTGCGGGATGTGGCTCCGGCGGTACTCGAGCACTTCGGGCTGGACCACGAGTGAGGGACGAAGGTCTGCTGCTCGGAGCCGCTCTGGCTCTCCTGGTTCTTCTGGCAGTAGCCCTCCCCGACGGCGCCCATGCGGCGTCTGGCTCAGGTTCAGGGCGGGTCACCGAAGCCAAGGCGATCGCGATCGCGGACAAGGATCCGAAGGCGATCGAGGAGCGGGAAAAGAACCCCGGGCTGTCCTCGAGCGCCAAAATCGTCGAAGGCCATTGGGAGGTCGCCTACTTCGCCACCGGCAAGGAGGTGGCGCTGGTCCTCGTCGACCGGCACAGCGGCGAAGTCACCGAGTCGTGGACCGGGTACCAGGTGCCCTGGAAGATGGCCCGCGGCTACTCCGGCCAGTTCGGCCACAAGCTCGACGCCCCCTACGTGTTCCTGCCGCTCTGCGCGATCTTCCTGCTCGGTCTGGTCGACTGGCGCCGCTGGCGCCGGGTCGCCAACCTCGACCTCCTCGTCCTGCTCGGCTTCGGGATCTCCCACATCTTCTTCAACCGAGCCGAAATCGGCGTCTCGGTGCCGCTCCAGTACCCGGTGCTGCTCTACCTCCTCGGCCGGGCGCTGTGGATCGGCTTCCGCGGCAGGGGAGAGGGACTGCGACCGGTCTGGCCGGCGGCCTGGCTGCTGGTCGCGGCGCTGTTCCTGATGGGGTTCCGCGTCGGTCTCAACATGGCCGACTCCGGCTCGACCGACATCGGCTACGCCGGCGTCGTCGGCGCCGACCGAATCGCCCACGGCGAACCGGTCTACGGCAACTTCCCCGACGGCATCTCCGAGGGCGACACCTACGGCCCGGTCGACTACTACGCCTACGTCCCCTTCGAGCGGATCTGGCCCTGGTCCGGAACCTGGGACGACCTGCCCGCCTCCCACGGCGCCGCCATCACCTTCGACCTCCTCACCTTCGGCTTCCTGATCCTCTTGGGCATCCGCATCCGCCCCGGACCATCGGGCCGCCGTCTGGCCGCCATCCTGGCCTTCGGCTGGGCGGCCTACCCCTACACGGCCTTCACCCTGGAGTCGAATTCGAACGACTCACTCGTGGCGATGCTCCTCGTCGCGACCCTGCTCGTCCTCGCCCGACCTCTGGCCCGCGGGGCCATGCTCGCCCTGGCGACCTTCGCGAAGTTCGCCCCGGCGGTTCTCGCGCCGATGCTGCTGACGTATGAGCGGCCGGAGTCGACCGATGAGGGGGCCCGAGAACGAACACCTCGCCCGCAGGGCCCCCTCATCGGTCGACTTGCGCGCTTCTCGGCACCTCTCACCGGGTGGCGCGGGTGGGTCGCGTTCATCGCCGGGTTTGTGGCCGTCACGGCGATCGTGATGGCGTGGCCTGCAATCGATCCCGGGCTACGGACGTTCTACGACAGAACGATCGCGTTCCAGTCGGGTCGCGATTCGCCCTTCAGCATCTGGGGACAAGTCCCGTCGCTGAACTGGCTGCGAACCGCCCTGATCGTTGTGACGGGCGCCTTCTCGATCCTCCTGGCTTTCCGCCCCAGAAGGAAGTCCCTAATCCAGGTGGCCGCCCTTGGAGCGGCCCTGATCATCCTGCTCCAGCTCACCCTCCAGCACTGGTTCTACCTCTACATCGTCTGGTTCTACCCCCTCCTCCTCGTGGCGATGGCCATCGGTCCTGCTACCCCTCGGATGCAGCGGGCACCATCACCTGCTGAATCGAGTCAGCCAGCCCCCGTGAGTTGATCTCGACCAGCGCCCCCATCACCCAGACGTCCTCGTCCGCCGTCTCGAACCGGGTCGGCATCTGGGTGATCATCGAGGCCAGCGCCTGCTCCGGCTTGACCCCGAGCACGCTGGTTCGCGACCCCGTCATCCCGACGTCGGAGATGAACGCGGTTCCCTTCGGGAGCACGCGGCCGTCGGCGGTCGGGACGTGGGTGTGGGTGCCCAGCACCGCGGCGACGCGGCCGTCGAGATGCCATCCCATCGCCACCTTCTCGCTGGTCACCTCGGCGTGAAAGTCGACGACGATCGCGTCGGCTTCGATCCGGTCGAGGATGCCGTCGACGGTGTCGAAGGGGGAGCGGGCGACCTTGAGGCCGACGCCGCCGCTGAGGTTGATCACGCCGATCCGCATCGGGCCCGCCTCGACCACGGTGTAGCCGCGGCCCGGGTTCCCCTGCGGGTAGTTGGCGGGCCGCACCACCCGCTGCTCACGTTCGAGGAAGTCGTAGGCCTCGCGGTGGCGGTAGACGTGGTTGCCGGTGGTGATGACGCCGGTTCCGGCGTCGAAGAGGTCGTTGGCGGTGCGCTCGGTGATGCCCATGCCGCCGGCGGAGTTCTCGCCGTTGACGATGATCAGGTCCGGCGCGTGGGCCTCGCGCAGCGCCGGCATCGTTTCGCGCAAACCGCGCCGCCCGGGGCTGCCGACCACGTCGCCGATGAAGAGGACTCGCATTCTGCCCTCGACCCTATCTGCGAGATTGCGTCGTATGGCTGAGCCGGCGGACACGGGCGAAATCGTGAAACGCGCGCTCGCCTACCCCTACGCGAAACCGAGCGGTTCCTTCATCCAGGTCGGAGAGCACACCCTGGAGACGCCCGAGACCAAGCTTGATTTGAGCGGCCGCACGCCCCTGCTCACCTACGGGTCCAACGCCGCGCCCGAGGCGCTGACCCGCAAGCTCGCCGCGCTGCCCGCCTCCGAACTGCCCGTTCTCCGGGCCGAGCTGGACGACTTCGACGTCGTCTACTCCGCCCACATCTCGCCCCACGGCTCGGTGCCGGCGACGCTCCAGGGCAGTCCCGGCACGAGCATCGCGATCCACGTCGCCTATCCGGACGCCGACCAGTTGCCGCTGCTGTTGCTGAGCGAGCCGAACTACGAACTGGTCCGGCTGCGCGACGTCTCCTGCCGCCTCGAGGGGGACATCGAACTGACCGAGGTCGACCTCTTCCTCAGCCGTCACGGATGCCTCTCGGTCGCGGGCGCCGAGTCCGCCCTCGCCGCGACTCCGGCCCGCGGGCGGAAGTTCGCGGAGATGTCCGAGTCGGAGGTGCTCGACCTCGCTCGCTCGCTTCTCGCCCCCGAGTCCAGCCTCGAGCGCTTCATCCTCGAGTGCGTCGAGGCCGGCGGTCTTGCGCCGCTGCCCGATTTGACCACCCCATAGCGAGGTGAAGGCCGAACCCGCCGCTCAGACCGCCGCGAAGCGGCGCAGGGCGAGGCGGGCGAGCAGGCCGTAGGCGACCATCAGGATCGCCAGGTGCAGCAGCGGCCCGCCGATCCCAGGGCCGGCCGAGTCCAGCGCCGCAGTCATCGCCTGCAGCGCCGGCTTGAACGGGAAGACCGCGGTGACGACCCCGATCACGTCGAAGATGCCGCTGCCGACCGCGCCGGAGGGAACCAGCGAGAGGAAGGCGACCGGCAGGGTGACCATGAAGGCGAGCAACGAGACCGCGCGCACCTCTCGCGCCGCCGCACCGAGCGCCGCCCCGGCCGCCGCCAGCGCCGCCCCGCCGGCGAGGATCGCCAGCAGCCAGAGCCCGATCCGGCTCCATTCCAGCGGCACGAAGATCTCCAGCCCGGCGAGCATCAGCAGGGTCACGATCAATCCGACACCGACGCCGAGGAGGACCTTCTCGGCGAGCAGCGCCTCGCGGGAGATGAGTCCGCGGGTCAAGCGCGGGAAGGCGTTCTCCTCCCGCTCCAGCGCCAGCGACCCGGCGACGAGCAGGACCGTGACGAAGGCCAGGGTCAGGGTCGCGGCGACCGCGATCGCGAAGATTTCCAGCGGCGGCGAGGAGCCGCCGACCGCGACCTTGTCGACCTGGATCGGCTGCGCCAGACGCTCGATCAGCGGCCCGGCGATGTTGAGGTTGTCGCGCGCCTCGCCGGCGAAGTTGGTCACCTGTTGCAGCGAGGTGCGCAGCGGCCCGGCCGGCAGCGCCGGTTCCAGCGCGGTGAGGATCTGGGCGGTGGCGCGGAGGCCGAGGATGTGGATCGACTGACCGAGCACCGGCAGCTCGCCGCCGTCGATCAGGAGGTTGAGGTAGTGGCCGCCTTCGGCCGCGATCCGCCGCGCGATCGCCAGGTTGGCCTGCGCCAGCAGCGTCGAGATCCGTTCGTCGACGAGGCTCGCCTTGACCGGGTCCTCTTCGTTGACCAGCACTTCGACCTTCGGCGTCCCCGGCGCCAGGGTCGAGAGAGAGTTGATCTTGGTGACGAGGTCGGCGGGCAGGACCAGCGCGCCGAGCACATCGCCGGATTCGACCTTTTCCAGCGCTTCGTCGCGGTTCTTGACGTCGACGCATTCGACCCTGCTGCAGATCCGGCTGCTGACGCCGGCCGCCGGCAGCTGCTGCCCGCCGACGCTGACCCGGCTATCCGCCGGCACTTCGTTGAGGAAGGCGACGCGGGGTTTCTCGGGCCCGCGGGAGACGGCGAAGCCGACCAGGACCGCGATCAGGATCGGGTAGGCGACGAGCAGGACAGCCTGCAGCGGCGAGCGCCGCAGGATCTGCAGGTCCTTCAGCAGCAGCCAGCGCACGTCAGTGGCCCCGGTGGTGGAGGAAGGAAACGAAGGCCGTCTCGAAATCGCGGTCGGCGGCCTCTGGGGCCTCGCGCCGCACGGCCTCGCGCAGCTCCGCGGGGGAGCCGTCGAAGAGCGACTCGCCGTCGGCGAGGACGAGCAGCCGGCCGCCGTAGCGCTCGGCCTCCTGGATGTCGTGGGTCGAGAAGATCACCGTCGTCCCGCGCTCGGCCAGACCCGAGACGAACTTCCACAGCCGCGCCCGCTGGCGCGGGTCGAGGCCGACGCTGGGCTCGTCGAGGAGCAGCACCCGCGGCCGCGACAGCAACCCGATCGCGATGTTGATCCGCTGCTGGTTGCCGCCCGAGAGCCGGGCGACGATCTCTCCGCGACGCTCGCGGAGCCCGGACAGCTCGAGCATCTCCTCGGTCGATGCCCGCGGGTCCCCATGACCCTCGAGGCGGGCGAAGAGCAGCAGGTTCTCCTCGACCGTCAGCCGCCGGTAGAGAGCCGCCTGCTGGGGGACCCAGCCGACCTCTCCGGCGGCGACCACGACCTCGCCCCCGTCCGGCTTGAGGATCCCGGCGAGGATCGAGAGCAGCGTCGTCTTGCCCGCCCCGTTGGGCCCGGTCACGGCCACCAGCTCCCCCGCCAGCGCCTCGAAACTGACTCCGCGCAGCGCCTCGCGCTCGCCGTAGCGCTTGACCAGCTCTCGCGCCTGCAGCGCTGCGGTAACGGTCCCGTCCATCGGCGCCAACGGTACTGGGAGCGGGCGAACCCTAGAATCGGTCGATGGCCTTTCCCGCCACCCGCCTGCGTCGCCTGCGTCGCACCGACGCCTTCCGTGCGCTCGTTCGCGAGACCGAGCTCTCGCCGGCGCACCTGATCCAGCCCGCCTTCGTCGTCGCCGGCGAGGGCATTCGCGAGCAGGTCGAGTCGATGCCCGGCATCGAACGCTTCTCGATCTCGGGCCTGGTCGAGGAGGCGGGCGAGATCGCCGTGGCCGGCATCGGCGCGATCATGCTGTTCGGCATCCCCGCCGCCAAGGACGAGGTCGGGACCGGCGCCTACGACGACGAGGGCATCGTCCAGATGGCGGTCCGGGCGCTCAAGGATGCCCACCCCGACCTGGTCGTCATCACCGACGTCTGCCTCTGCGAGTACACCTCGCACGGCCATTGCGGTGTCTTCCGCCAGGGCGGGACCGAAGTCGACAACGACCTCTCGGTTGAGCTGCTGGCGAAAACCGCGATCTCCCACGCTGAGGCCGGCGCCGACGCGGTCGCGCCGAGCGACATGATGGACGGCCGGATCGGCTCGATCCGCTACCAGATGGACGAGGAGGGTCACCCCGATGTCCCGATCGTCGCCTACAGCGCCAAGTACGCATCCGCCTTCTACGGACCCTTCCGCGACGCCGCCGGCTCGACCCCGGAGTTCGGCGATCGCCGTGGCTACCAGATGGATCCCGCCAACGCCGCCGAAGCCGTCCGCGAGGCCGAGCTGGATCTGGACGAGGGTGCCGACATGCTGATGGTGAAGCCGGCAACCCCTTATCTGGACATCGTGCGGCGGGTCAAGGACGCGACCCGTGCCCCCGTCGCCGCCTACCACGTCTCCGGCGAGTACTCGATGCTGAAGGCCGCCGCCGCCAACGGCTGGATCGACGAGCGCCAGGCGGTGCTCGAGACCCTGACCTCGATTCGCCGCGCCGGGGCAGACGCGATCGTCACTTACTACGCGAAGGAGGCCGCTCCGTGGCTTCGGTGAAGACTCCCCAGTCGAAGGCCCGTTCCCGCAAGGGCGGCTCGGCGATTCCGCTCGACGACACAGACAAGCGGCTGATGAACATGCTGCAGTCGAACTTCCCGCTCGACCCCGAGCCGTTCGCCCTCGTCGCCTCCGAGGCCGAGCTCGAGCTCGACGACGTCCTGGCGCGCACCCGGCGCCTGCTCGACGGCCGGATCATCCGCGAGATCACGCCGATCTTCGACACCCGCGCGCTCGGCTACGAGTCGATGCTGGTCGCCGCCAAAGTCGACGCCGACAACCCGCAGCGCGCGGCGCACGCGGTCAACGCCCACCCCGGCGTCTCCCACAACTACCTGCGCACCCACGACTTCAACCTCTGGTTCACGATCGCCACCCCGCCCGACTCCAAGCTCGGCCTCCGCGGCACGCTCGACGCGCTGATGGAGGAGACCGGCGCCGAGTCGATGCGCGAGCTGCCGACCCTGACCCTGTTCAAGATCAACATGAACCTGGAGATGGAGAAGGGCACCGACGCCCTCGCCGCCGCGGTCGAAGCCTCGCCGCCGCGCGAGCTCGAGGCGCAGCCCTACGGCGAGGACGAGATCGCCTTGATCAAGGCCCTGCAGGGCCCGATGGCCGCGGTCGAGCGCCCCTACGACGAGGCCGCCGCGGAGCTGGGGATCGACACCGAGGAGCTGCTCAGCCGCCTCCGCGACCTGATGGACCGCAAGATCCTGCGCCGGGTCGCGGCGATCCTCTACCACCGCCGCGCCGGCTTCTCGGCCAACGGGATGGGCGTATGGAAGGTCCCGGAGGAGGAAATCATGGAGGTCGGTGGCCGCATGGCCTCCTTCCGCGGCGTCTCCCACTGCTACCAGCGGCCGACCTACGAGGACTGGCCCTACAGCGTCTTCACGATGGCCCACGGCCGCTCGAAAGACGAGTGCGACGCGGTCCTCGACGCGATCGCGGCCGAGTGCGGGATCGGCCCCGACGACCGCGCCACCCTCTACTCCTCTACCGAGTACAAGAAGATCCGTCTCCACTACTTCACCGACGATTACTCCGCCTGGGAAGCGGAGCACTCGTCCTGAGTACCGACTCGGCCTCCGCTCGCAAAGAACCAGATATGGATGCTCGCTCTTCCGGTTCGATGAGATCGTCGGCGTTGTACGAGCGGGCCTGCCGAGTCCTCCCAGGAGGCGTCAACTCGCCCGTGCGGGCGATGCGGCAGATCGGCCGCGACCCGGTCTTCATCGAGTACGGCGAAGGCTGCGAGCTCGTCGACGTCGACGGCAACCGCTACCTCGACTGGATCGGCTCCTGGGGTCCGCTGATCCTCGGCCACGCCGAGCCCTCGGTGGTCGAGGCGGTGATCGAAGCGGCGAAGCGGGGCACCAGCTTCGGCGCCGCGACCGCGGTCGAGATCGATCTGGCACAGCAGGTGGTCGACCGCTTCCCCTCGGTCGAGATGGTGCGGATGACCAGCTCCGGCACCGAGGCGGCGATGGGGGCGGTGCGGCTGGCGCGGGCGATAACCGGCCGCGAGGTCGTGATCAAGTTCGCCGGCGCCTACCACGGCCACTCCGACGGCCTGCTCGCCGACGCCGGCTCGGGTCTGGCGACGCTCGGAGTTCCCGGCAGCCCGGGGGTCACCGCCGCCCAGGCGGCCGGAACCGTCGTCGTCCCCTGGAACGATCGCGACGCCGTCTCCCGGGCGCTCGAGGAGCACTCCGTCGCCGCCCTCCTGGCCGAGCCGATCGCCGCCAACATGGGCGTCGTCCCGCCCGCCCCCGGCTTCCTCGAGTTCCTCCGCGAGGCGACCGGCGCCGCCGGCGCCCTGCTCGTCTTCGACGAGGTGATCACCGGCTTCCGCGTCGCCCGCGGCGGCGCCCAGGAGCTCTACGGCGTCGAACCCGACCTCACCGTGCTCGGCAAGATCGTCGGCGGCGGCCTGCCGGCGGCCGCCTTTGCCGGGCCGCGCGAGGCGATGGAGCGGATCGCCCCCGCCGGCGACGTCTACCAGGCGGGAACGCTCTCCGGCAACCCGCTCGCCGCGGCCGCCGGCCTCGCGACCCTGGCCCAGCTCGACGCGCCCGCCTACGCCCGCCTCGGCGAGCTCACCGCCCGCCTCTCCGACGGCTTCCTGGCGCTCGCCGCCGAGCGCCCACTCCAGGTCGCCGCTGCCCCCGGCCTGACGACCCTCTTCTTCAGCCCCGAGCCGGTCCGCGACTTCGCCGGCGCCGGCGCCTGCGACACCGAGGCCCACGCCCGCTTCTGCCGCGCCATGCTCGACCGTGGCGTCTACCCGCCGCCGTCGCAGTTCGAGGCCTGGTTCGTCTCGCTCGCCCACGACGAGGCAGCGATCGACCGCACGCTCGAGGCCGCCGCCGAGTCCCTGGATGAGGCGCTTTAGTGCGTCGGGGGGGTGCAAAAAGCGCCTTGCCGGAGGAGGCTCTGCGGACCCTGGCGGCCCAGTTGCGTGAGGAGGAGACGCCGATCTCCCCGCATGTGGTCGATCCCCCGGCCTCACCCAAGCTCGGCGCCCTCGCCGCCGCCGGTCCGAGGGCCGCGGCGGCCCCGGGCGAGTACGCGGTGGTGGTCGAGGCGGTCCGCGAGGGCTACCTCCTCCACTACGGCGAGCCGCGCCTGCTCGCCGGCCACGACGCCGACCTCGGCCTGCTCGCCGGCGACTACCTCTACGCCCTCGGCCTCAACCGGCTCGCCGCCCTCGGCGACACCACCGCCGTCGCGATCCTCTCCAACCTGATCAGCCGCTGCGCCCAGCTCCACGCCGAGGGCCGCGGTGAGGAGGTCCCCGACCTCTGGACCGAGGCAGCCCGCTCGATCGCCGGTTAGCGCCGGCCTAACCCGCCCGGCGCAACTCAGCTGAACCTGGAGGCTCTGATCAGGCAGTAGTCGAATTCGAAGCCGAGGACGATCGTGTTGGCGACGTTGCCGTTGTGGCTCAGTCGCACCGAGAGCGACTGAGCCCGCGTCTTCCTGCCGGCCCTCAGGGCCTTGCCGATTTCACCCAGCAGCGCCTGCTCGTCCCCGAGCGCGCCCAGCCACTTCGTCAGCTTCACCTGGTCGGCGGGCGGTTGGGGGACGGCGGCGATCTGCTTCACGGCCCGCCCGAAGGCTGCCGCCGCCTGCTTGAACCGACCGGCGGCGAGCTTCAGCCTGCCTTGCTTGATCTCCTTGCGGACCCCGGCGAGGATCCGTTCGTTCGACTTGGTGTTGACCTTGCAGATCGGCTCGACCCGCGCCACGTAGCCTTCGCGGGTCTGGCCGGGATCCGTTATGGCAAGGGCCGCTGAGGCGAGCAGCGCGCTACAGAGAAGCGCCGCCAGGGCCGCGGCAAGCACTTTTGAAGGTCGACTCTCGAACGGCATATCTAGGCCTCCCGGTCCCTTGCCGGCCCGGTTCCATAAGCTCCCCGGCGCCGAGGCTGATCGTAGCGGGGCAAGCCGGGCCGGCTCGATGTCGGTCGCGGGGCCAACGCAATAGACTTCCCGACGCGAAACGCGAGAAACGTGGCTGACGAGGCGGACAAGATGAACGGGGCCGAGGAGGCTCCCCAGCAGCGGGTTAAGCCCGACCCCCCCGGCTACTTCGAGGGCGAGTCGATGACCCGTCGTCGGGCTTTCACGATTGCCGCCCAGGGCCTCGGCGGAATCGCCGGCGCCGCGATCATCCTGCCCGCGGTCGGCTTCGCCGTCGCCCCGATCTTCCATCGCGGCAAGGAGCGCTGGGAGGCGGTCGGTCCGGTCGGCGACTTCGTCGAAGACACCTACCGCCAGGTCGTCTTCACCGAAACCGAGGGGATCGGCGACGCCGGCAAGACGACCGCCTACGTTCGCAAGAGCTCCGCCGAACTCGAAGAAGAACCGGGCAAGTACGTCGCCGTCTCCAACCGCTGCGCCCACCTCGGCTGCCCGGTCCGCTTCGTCGAGGCCGCCGGCAACTTCATCTGCCCCTGTCACGGCGGCGTCTACGACTTCCAGGGCAAGCGGATCGGTGGCCCGCCGGTGCGCCCGCTCGACCAGTTCCAGACCCGGGTCCGCAACGGCCAGGTCGAGCTCGGCCCGCGCTACAGCGTCACCTCCCAGCTCGAACCGGTCCGCGCTCGCGACCCGGGTGAGTTCACCGGTGGGATCTGGGAATACCTCTACCCGCCGCGTCCCTCCACCTTCCCGGCCCCCTGATGCCGAAACTGCGCGTCCCGAAAATTCCCGACTCGGTGGTCCCCGCACCGCTCCGCAAACCGGCCAAGCCCGGCCAGGGCGGCGCGGCCACGGGCCAGGCGCCGGCGGACCTGAAGACGGCGCCGCCGGAGCGGCCGACCGACGTCCAGCGCCTCGGCTCGCAGGCAAAGGAGGCCCCGGTCGACGTCCTCGCCTGGGTCGATCAGCGCACCGGTGCCAGCGGCTTCCTCACCGGCATGCTCTACCGCAAGGTGCCGAAAGGGACCAACTGGTTCTACACGCTGGGCTCGGCGACGCTCTTCGCCTTCATCGTCCAGGCGATCACCGGTGTCTTCCTGGCGATGTTCTACACGCCCTCCGCGACCCAGGCCTACGCCTCGATCTCCCACATCAACAACGACGTCCCGCTCGGCCAGCTGGTCCACGGGATGCACAAGTGGGGCTCGAGCGTGATGGTCATCCTGATCTTCCTGCACATGGGCCGAACGTTCTTCTTCGGCGCCTACAAGTACCCGCGCGAGCTCAACTGGGTGATCGGCGTCGTGCTGCTGATCCTGACGATGACGATGGCCTTCACCGGCTACCTGCTGCCGTTCGACCAGCGCTCCTACTGGGCCTCGATCGTCGGCATCAACATCAACGGCACCGGCCCGATCGTCGGTCCGTACCTCAGTGACTTCCTACGCGCCGGACCCGAGCTCGGGGCGACGACGCTGTCGCGCTTCTACGCGATCCACATGCTGCTGGTGCCAGGGGCGATCATCGCCCTGATCGGCGCCCATCTCTATCTGGTGATGAAGCTCGGCACCACGGCGCCGCCGTGGATGAAGGTGGCCAAGCCCAAGGTGGCCGCCCCGGTCGCCCAGCTCGACGCCGGCGTCGAGAGCAACGGAGCCGGGCGGGCCAACGGCGCCGGACATACCGACGGTGTCCGCGCCAACGGGGACTCGACGACCTCATGAAGCCGAAAGACAAGCAGGAGTACCTCGAGGAATACGAGATCTTCAAGAAGAAGGGCAAGCCCTTCTTCCCCTACGCGGTGCTGAAGGACTCGACGATGGCGCTGATCGTCGTCGCCGTGATCATCGCGATGTCGTTGATCCTCGGCGCCGAGCAGGGCCCGAAGGCGGACCCCACCTCGACCACCTACGTGCCGCGGCCCGAGTGGTACTTCTTCTTCCTCTTCGAGGTCCTGCGCGTGATCAAGCCGCCGGAGCTGGTCCCGATCGCGACGATCGGGATCCCGACGAT
>JADGPJ010000067.1 GCA_017882505.1 Solirubrobacterales bacterium
CGGCGGCAGGACAGCCGCCCGAGTCGCGATATTCGGGAGCTTCCCAGGAGGAGATTTCGTTTCCTTCGGCGTCGAAGAGGTTGTCGTTGCCGGCCGACGAAAGGTAGGTGGCCCCTGCTCCGGTGACTTTGTTGACCGCGGCAGCGACCGGGCCGTCCTGGAAGAAGGGCTCCTCGAAGTAGCCGACGTCGTCGACGATGACCTGGGCGCCGGCGGCGGCCAGCGCTTCGATGTTCTGGGCGAAGGATTCTTCGCCCAGGAAGGCGGTCGCGAAGGCGAGTGAGGCTCCCGGCGCGACGTCATGCACGATCTGCAGCATCGCGCGGCCCTCGTCGGTCGCTTCCGCCGAAGCAAGGTCTTCGAGCACGTCGACCGGCGTCGTCTGGGCTGGGCATTCGCTCGCCGTGCCGGGGAGGTCGGCGGTGGCGATGTCCTGGGCCGCTTTGGTGGCGATCGGGCCACTCCCGTCGGCGGCTTCAACAGCACCGTCATAGGAGTCGGAGAGGACACCCACGGTGACGCCGCTGCCGTCAACGGCGAATGCTTGGCGAGCGGTTTCCGCGTGCAGCTGCGCGACCCCCTCCGAGATCACCGAGCCGCCTTCGCATTTCGCGGCATAGAGCATCGGCGCCCGGCTCGGCGTCACAGACGCGACCCCGGGCGTCGCGGCAACCCGGCGCAGCATCCCCGGGGTGACAGCAGCGGTGACGGCCTGGTAGCGGCCGCTGGAGTCGAGAACTCGGGCGCCGGCCGATCTCAGATCGGCCAGCCGCGCGATCGCTCCCTGCTCAAAGCGGACATTGACCAACAGTCGGCTCCCTTGCCGCTGCAGGCTGCCCGGACCGCTCGCGGCGACGCCGAGAATCCGCGCCTGCGCCTTGGGAGACTGCGACTGCACCGAGGGCTTCGCGAGGTAGGCCAGGCCGGCGGAGAGGGTCCCGTCACCGTCCGGGGTGGCGCGGGCGATCGCCGCGGCCGGGCACAGCAGGCAGGCCAATGTCAGGGCGGCAAGTGAAGATCGGACCGCCAGGCGCTTGCGGGGGATGCCTTCGGCGTTCATCTAGAGCGAGATATCGACACGCCCGGTGCTTCCCCAAACACCTACGGACGAAGATTCCGAGCGGAGGTGCTCAGAGATAGGAGCCACGCCGGAACCAGGCCAGGAGGCCGATCACCGACAGCACGAGACTGCCGACCCCGAGAATCAGGAAGTCGGCCTCCGAGCCGATGCCTTCGACCATCCATTTGAAGTTCTGGCCGAAGAAGCCGACGACGAAGGAGAGCGGCAGGAAGATCGTCGCCACCACCGTCAGCTGCTTGGTAATCTGGTTGAGCCGGTTGGAGACGACCGAGAGGTAGGCGTCGCGGGTCACGGCCAGGAGGTCCCGGTAGGCGTCGATCTGGTCGGAGATCCGGATCGCGTGGTCGTAGACGTCGCGGAAGTAGTTGCGCGAGTCGGCTTCGAGGCCGGGGATTTCAAGGATGTCGTCGACGCCCCGCGCCAGCAGGTCGCGCTGCGGGGTGACGACTCGCCGCAGCGCGACGAGTTCGCGCCGCAGCGCCGTGATCTCCTCCAGCTGGCTCGGCAGCGGCCGGTCGAAGATTTCGCCGTCGAGCCGTTCCATGCGCTCGTCGAGCCCGTCGAGAACGGGAAAGAAGGTGTCGGTGAGGCCGTCGAGGACCCGGTAGATGACGAACTGCTCCGAACGCGGCGTTTTCGCCTCGAGCCGTTCGCGCGCTTCCTCCAGCGCCGCGCAGCGACCCTGGTGGGCGGTGACGATGTAGCCGCCGCTGAGGAAGGCGTGGACCTCCTCCAGCGCGATCTCAGAGCTCTGGTCGCCTTCGGCAGCCCCGTAGTAGACGAGGAACATGTAGTCGCCGAAGTCGTCCAGCTTCGGCCGCTGGCCGCGTTTGAGCATGTCCTCCAGCGCCAGCGCGTGGAAGGAGAAGACGTCGTCGAGGGCGGCGATCTCGTCCTTGCCGGGATCCGCCAGGTCCAGCCAGAAGTACTCGTCGCGGTCGAGCAGCCCGGCGATCGCGTCGCGGTCGATGCTGTCCAAGAAGCGCACACCGCAACGCTAGATCCGGTACCGGACGCCCGCCGGCACTCGATATGCGGCGCCGCCCCTGGCGATCCTGCTACGGTCCCCGGTGTTAGGGCCGGTAAAGACCGGCAAAGTTTGTGTCTAGCGCTCGCGTCGTTGCTTCACCGCATGCTCCGCGTTCGCAGCACATTTATGTGGAGGCAATGCATGCCCACTGGAACTGTTAAGTGGTTTAGCGACGACAAGGGCTACGGGTTCATCACGCCCGACGACGGCTCGAAGGACGTCTTCGTTCATCACAGCGCCATCCTCGGAGAGGGCTTCAAGTCCCTGACCGAGGGCAGCAAAGTGAGCTACGAGTCCGAAGAAGGCCCCAAGGGCCCGGCCGCCGCGAGCGTCCAGCAGACTTCGTAGTCGCGCACCACGCTTAAAGCAGCCTGCGAAGCCCGCCTCAGTGGCGGGCTTCGTTTTGTCTGGACCCATCCAGGGCCCGACGACGCCCGTCCCCTACTCTCCGCCATTCGCCATGAACGCCACTCGAGACGACCTCCGCAACATCGCCATCATCGCCCACGTCGACCATGGGAAGACGACGCTGGTCGACGCGATGCTGTGGCAGACCGGGACCTTCCGCAAAGGCCAGGACGTCAACGAGCGGGTGATGGACTCGATGGACCTCGAGCGCGAGAAGGGGATCACGATCCTCGCCAAGAACACCGCGGTCAACCACGGCAACGTCAAGCTCAACATCGTCGACACGCCGGGACACGCCGACTTCGGCGGCGAGGTCGAGCGGGCGCTGACGATGGTCGACGGGGTGCTGCTCCTGGTCGACGCCTCCGAGGGGCCCCTGCCCCAGACCCGGTTCGTCCTGCGCAAGGCGCTGGAGTCGAAACTGCCGGTGATCCTCGTCGTCAACAAGGTCGACCGCCCCGACGCCCGCATCGCCGAGGTCGTCGAGGAGGTCTACGAGCTCTTCATCGACCTCGACGCCGACTCCGATCAGATCGACTTCCCGATCGTCTACACGAACGCCCGCGCCGGCTGGGCGGCGCTCGAGGAGGGGGTCGAGGGCACCGACCTCTCCCCCCTCCTCGACCTGATGCTGGAGCGGATCCCCGCCCCCGACTACGACCCCGACCACGCGATGCAGGCGCACGTCACCAACCTCGACGCCTCGCCCTACCTCGGCCGCCTGGCACTCTGCCGGGTTCGCAACGGGACGATCCGCTCCGGTCAGCAGATCGCCTGGTGCAAGGCCGACGGCACCGTCGCCCGCGCCACCGTCGCCGAACTGTTCGTGACCGAGGCGCTGGACCGGGTGCCGGCACAGGAGGCCGGACCCGGCGAACTGATCGCGGTCGCCGGGATGGAAGAGGTGACGATCGGCGAGACGCTGGCCGATCCCGAGAACCCGGAGGCGCTGCCGGTGATCACCGTCGACGAGCCCTCGCTCTCGATCGTGGTCGGTATCAACACCTCGCCGCTGGCCGGCAAAGAGGGCACCAAACTGACCGCGCGCCAGGTCCGCGACCGCCTCGACGCCGAGCTGATCGGCAACGTCTCGATCCGCGTCCTCGACACCGAGCGTCCCGACGCCTGGGAGGTCCAGGGCCGCGGCGAGCTGCAGCTGGTCGTCCTGCTGGAGCTGATGCGCCGCGAAGGCTTCGAGCTGACCGCCGGCCAGCCCCGGGTCCTGACCCGCGAAATCGACGACAAGGTGCATGAGCCGGTGGAGCGCCTGGCGATCGACGTCCCCGAGGAGCACGTCGGCTCCGTCACCCAGCTGCTCGCCTCGCGCAAAGGCCGGCTGGAGCAGATGGTCAACCACTCGACCGGGTGGGTGCGGATGGAGTACCTGGTCCCGGCCCGCGGCCTGATCGGGTTCCGCACCGAGTTCCTCACCGAGACCCGCGGCACCGGGATCCTCCACCACGTCTTCGACCGCTGGGAGCCCTGGGCCGGCGAGCTGCGCACGCGCCCGACCGGCGCCCTCGTCGCCGACCGCCGTGGCTCCACCGCCAGCTTCGCGCTGTTCAGCCTGCAGGACCGCGGCACCCTCTTCATCGGCCCCGGCGAGGAGGTCTACGAGGGGATGATCGTCGGCGAGAACGCCCGCTCGGAGGACCTCGACGTCAACGCGGTCAAGGAAAAGCACCAGACCAACGTCCGCGCCGCCAGCGCCGACCTGCTCGTGCGCCTGACCCCGGCCACCCGGCTCTCGCTCGAGAACTCGCTGGAGTTCGTGCGCGACGACGAGTGCGTCGAAGTGACGCCCGAGTCGGTGCGGCTGCGCAAGCTGATCCTGGACAAAACCCAGCGGCAGAAGGCGGCGCGGCAGCGGACCAGGGCGGGCGTCGCCGGCTAGGTCCCTCCTAGGCGCAAGAACCAGCCACGTTGCTCAGCGGAGATCGAGACCCGAACGCGCCGCTCTTCCAGCAGCGGCGCGTTCGGAGACGTCCAGGGGTCAAACCGTAGCTGCTGCCTGCTCAGACTGGCTGTCGCGGGCGGCGTTGGCGGCCTTGGCCTCGGCCTCCGGAGTGGGCTCGCCGACGGGGCGGGGCAGCAGCACTTCTTTGGCGATGACCAGGCGCTGGATCTGGCTGGTCCCCTCGTAGAGCTGCATGATCTTCGCGTCGCGCATCAGTTTCTCGACCGGGTACTCCTTGATGAAGCCGTAACCGCCGTAGACCTGGACGGCGTCGACAGTGATCTCCATCGCCGAGTCGGCGGCGAAGCGCTTGGCCATCGAAGAGACCTTGCTGTTGCGCTGGCCCTGGTCGAGCATCACCGCCGAGTTCCAGACCAGCAGACGGCCGGCCTCGACCTTGGTCGCCATGTCGGCGATCATGAACTGAATCGCCTGGTGCATCGCGATCGGGACGCCGAACTGGACCCTTTCCTTGGAGTACTCGGTGGCGTACTCCAGCGCCGCCCGGCCGATGCCGACGGCCATCGCCGAGACGCCGGGACGGGTCCGGTCGAGGGTCATCATCGCCAGTTTGAATCCCTTGTTCTCCTCGCCGATCAGGTTCTCGGCCGGGACCTCGACTTCGTCGAAGGAGATGGTCGCGGTGTTCGATGCCCGCTGGCCCATCTTGTCCTCCTTCTTGTCGACGCTGACCCCGGGGAGGTCGGCATCGACGACGAAGGCGCTGATCCCGCGGTGCCCGGCCTCGGGATCGGTCTTGGCGTAGACGGTGAAGTAGTCCGCGTAAGTGCCGTTGGTGATGAAGCACTTGGAGCCGCTGATGACGTACTTGTCGCCCTTCCTCACGGCCTTGGTTTTCATCCCGCTGACGTCGGAGCCGGCGTCGGGCTCGGTCAGGCAGAAGGAGGCGAGCTTGGGGCTTTCGGTCAGCATCCCCAGGTACTTCTTCTTGGTCTCCTCGGAGCCGCCGAGGGCGATCGGCGCCGAGGCGAGGCCGTTGGCCATCAGCGAGGTGCCGATGCCCGAGCAGCCCCACCCCATCTCCTCCTCGATCAGGCAGCCGGAGAGGTAGTCGAGTCCGGGTCCGCCGTAGGCCTCGGGGACGTGGGTGTTCATCAACCCGACCTCCCAGGCCTTGTTGATCACGTCCTGCGGCCAGGTGCCGTCCTTGTCGAACTCCCAAGCGACGCTGCGCATCTCCTTCTCAGCGAAGTTGTGGGCCAGCTCGCGCAGATCCTTCTGTTCGTCGGTCAGGCTGAAGTCAACCACCGGTCGAGGCTCCTTTTGGTCGATGCTTTCCAAGCTTTTGCAGAGCGCCGGTGCCAAGTGGGCAAACCGGCCGATTGACTGGTCAGTCAACCAGTCCAAAGGGTAGCGAATGACCCGGGTCGCGTGGGCCGTTTACCCTTGGGCCTGTGGATCTGACGCTCGCGATGTCCCCCAGTGGAAAGTGCATGATCGTGCTGCTGTTCACCGGCGTCGCGGCGCCGATCGCTGGGCTGCTCCTGCGGCGCGTCGCGGGCGGCTGGGACTCGATCGGCAAAGGCCCCTTCGCGATCGAGCAGCAGCCGCAGCTGGTTCCGCGCTACCCCCACCAGCCCGCCCCGGCGGTCGATCCGGCGATCCAGGCGGCGGAGGTGCGGCAGATGCTGAACGCGAAATCCGAGCGACGACAGCGTCGCGGCGAGGCGCCGATCGACGTCGACGCCGAAGCCAAACGGCTGCTCGCGCCGGCGGACCGGGCTCCCTCCCCCGGCGCCCGCATGGACGCCGAGTTGCGGGCCGAGGTCCGCCAGCTGGTCGCCGCCCGCAACGAACGGCGACTGCGCCAGGGCCTGGCGCCACTCGACGTCGAGGCCGAGACCGAGCGTCAGCTCGACCGGATTGCGTAGGATCGCGCTGATGAGCCCCGCTCCCGAGGAGAACCTGTACAAGGTCGAGGAGCTGCTGGTGCAGCCCGGGACCTACTTCAACCCCCAGACCGAGGTCGTGGTGGTCGTCGACGACTCCGCCTCGATCGACCAGGAGGTCTTCAACATGGAGGCCTACGAGGGGGCCGACTGGGTGCGGATCTCCGACGAGGTCCCGATCGACGAGGACAGCCGCGACCGCGTGCTCGAGAAGTTCCAGACGCACTACCACCCCGGCTCCACAGGTTCCGTCTCCGAGACCGCGCTCGAACAGGGCGACGAGGAGCTGGACGCCGACGAGAAGGGGCAGGACCCCGGCCGGGAGGACTAGATGCTCTCCGAGGGGACGCTGCACCCGACTTCACCCTGCCCGACCAGGACGGCAAAGAGGTCAGCCTCTCGGGCCTGCGCGGGGAGACCGTCGTCCTCTACTTCTACCCGCGCGCCGGCACGCCCGGCAATTGAGGCAGTCGTCTGCGACGGCGTTGGAGCTAGTTAGTTATATGGCGGGGGTCCACCTACACAACCCCTGCAAATCAACGGTTTTCGTCAGACTTCTAGAATCTTTCTAATCGAGCCGGTCGCGGAACCGATGGGCCGGTCTCCCGACTTGGATTCCCTCGGCACCCGAGGCACCTTGCTCGCCTCTCGACGGAACACGTAGCCCCGGCTGACGCCCGGTGATCCCCGCATCAGGGATTGCGTCAGACGCCCAGAATCGCAAATCAGAATCTCGCGATCACGCAAATCTCGAAGATGGGCAAGGCGCTCGGCTCGGTTCCGGCTCCCGATGAAAGCGTCGATTTTCTCGCAGCGGCAAATCGTGACGACCGTCTCGGGCTTCGGCATTTCCGCGTCCGGGAGAGGCTGCCCGCGCCGGGTTTGCTTGCCCTTGACGAACTCGCCCCACAGTTCGATGTAGTCGGCCACTCAGATCACCCGCAGACGGTCAGAAGTCCGGGACGGCATCGGCTCCGCTGGCGGCTCCGGCTCGCGCACAGGCTCGGGAATTACCGGACGCCCCGAAAGCCCGCGAGTACCCGCACTAGCCAAGTTCGGGCCGTCCGCACTCTTGGCCGCCGCTTGCTTCCGCTTCGCCTTCCTGTTCCGGGCGCGATCCGCTTTCGCTTTCTTCCTCAGAGCGGCTTGGATTTTCGGTGTCATCTCCGGGCGGACGTTGTAAGGCTCACCGTCCATGATCCGGTCAACTAGATCAGGGTCCAACATTAGGAGTACGGCAGAATCTCCGTGTCCGTCCCTAGACGCGAGCAGCTTGGAACCATCGGAAACAAGAACCGTTGAACCGGGAGGTTGCGATTCAACTGCCGCCGCTACTTCCTGCCGCCGCGTCACCATTAGTTGCCGTTACGATTGATTCCGGCACCCGGACGGTCATCGTCTAGAAGATCATCCGAGAAAACGATGGGTTGGGCGTCCGGTGTAGGCGGACGCTGCCCACTACCCAGGCCGGTCAAAGCGCGAGCCGCCGAGATTCTCTCTTTCCACAATGGGTTGCCCCTCGAATCGGTGGCACTCAAAGCTGCCTGTAGCACACTATGGGCGTCGGGCTGAGTGTCGAGCAGATTATTTCTAGCCTGTTGCATGGTGGCGATCCAGTCGGGCCGTAGGGAGTTTTGCTGAACGCGGGAGACACTCCGGCGAGCCCTTGCCGCCGCTCTGACCGTTGAGTCTTTCCCACGCAGGCAGGAACAGGACCGTGTATGTCCGCTTCGCAGACCTAAACCTCGTACCTCTGTTTCGTTACCACAGGTGCATTCACAGAGATACTCCTTTTTCCACTATTAGCACGGTCAACCTCAGCAACAACCGTGAGATGCCCAAATTGTCGTTCGCGTGGATAGTAGATGGCTGCGTTCGGGGGTTGTACGCGGGCAGCGGAAGGTTGTGAATCCGCAGCTAGGGCACTTACAGTTCCAGCCCCGACGGCGGGTGGACGCTTGACCGAGGTACCTTCCACCTCGTCCATGCGGTGAATTACCGATGCGCCAGTCTGGAGGAAGCACGAGGCTGGACTCGACCCAGCGAGGAGGGGGTGCGCTGAGTTGATTCTCTTTGGAGCCCCCCTCAGTCCAGGAGGTTTCCCCAATGCGCAAGTTCATTGTCCGCGTGGCTGCGCTCGCGGCGCTTTTGCTTGCTGTTCCGTCGCTCGCCGCGCTGACGGTGGTTTCGCCAGCCGTGGCAAGCGCCGCGAACTGCAACGCCTCATGCGTTCAGATCAAGAAGCTAAAGGGACAGGTCAGAACCTACAAACGACAAGCCGCCACCTATAAGCGGGAAGCCGCCACCTATAAGCGGAAAGCCGCCGCTCTTGGCAAACAAGTAGCCGCACTAGGAGGGGAAGTCGCAGCACTTCATGCCCCTTCCGCCCTACCTACTCTCATTGGTGCGGTTGTTCTAGCCGCTGATTTCAAGTCATATGTTCTCGATCCAGCTGCTGCGCGATGGAGAACTCTGGCGCTTGGCCCTGAATGTGCCCAATACCTCCAAGAAGGATCGTCTTGGGTCTACCGATTCTGGTCGCCGGACCTCTGTTAGCGAAAGATCAACCTAGGATCGAACTAGCCGCACTCAGTCCCGCTCGGGCCGGGTGTGGTCCATAAGAGATAAACCACAGCGGCCTCGCTTGCTTAGGGCGGGGTCGCATTTTTTTACCGGGCGGGAGCGATCTAATCTGCTACCACCTACGGGTGAACAGCTTGCCGCCCCAGGTACAGAGAGAAGTCCGCCGGATTCTTGACGCGGAGGCTCGCCGCCGCTTAACCGACAAGGTGGACGGTAATCCGGTCCTTGCCTCTCCCCGGCTTAACCTCAGCCCGGTCAACGGTGGCGCGGATGAGGGCGCGGCGGGTATCGAGCGGAAAGCTGTTCCAGTCCTTAGCAGCGTTGACGGTAACGCTGGCGCGGTTGCCGCCTAGTTTGTCCAAACGCTCTAGGGCTTTATCTCGGAGCGCATGTAGCTCGGCCAGCTTGTCCGTTGCCGACTGCTCACCCTCTAGTCCGGCAAAGGCGCGAATCGCGGCGTCTAGATCCGCCTGTGCTTTCTCGGCGTCCGCCTCAGCCTGTCGGGAGTTGTCCTCAACGCTGGCGCGGCCCTCAGCGTCGGCCAGGGCGGCTCTAACAGCCTCGGAGAGTTGGTACGCCCGGCTGCACCACCCAGGCCTGCGGCGTCCGCGACCGCGCGGTGAGTACGCGGCGGCGGGAGCGCGGGTGCTCGGCGTCTCACCGGACGAGGTCGGCAAGATCGCCAAGTTCGCCGGCAAGTACGACCTCGACTTCACCCTGCTGGCCGACGCCGATCATGCCGTCGCCGACGCCTACGGGACCTGGGTCGAGAAGTCGATGTACGGGAAGAAGTACATGGGCGTGCAGCGCGCCACCTTCCTGATCGATCCTGCCGGCAAGATCGCCGGAGTCTTCCCCAAGGTCTCGCCAAAAGAGCACGACGACGTCGTGCTCAAGGCCCTGGGCGAACTGGCCGCAGGTCAGGCGAAGTAAAAGGCGAGGCCGAAGACGAAGTAGACGGCGAGCAGCTGCACGCCCTCGAACCAGGTCGACTCGCCGTCCTGGGTGACGTAGTTGGCGATCAGGATGGCCAGCAGGATCGCCCCCAGCTCGAAGCCGTTGAAGACCAGCGCCAGCGGGTGCGGGCCGATGAAGAAGGAGGCCATGACCAGGACCGGGGCGACGAAGAGCGCCACCTGGGCGCTGGAGCCGACGGCGATGTTGACCGCCAGGTCCATCTTGTCTTTCATCGCGACCAGGACCGCGACCCAGTGCTCGGCCGCGTTGCCGACGATCGCGACGACGATCACGCCGATGAAGAACTCCGAGAGGCCGATCGAGTGCGAGGCCTCGCTGATCGAGCCGACCAGGACCTCGGACATCACGCCGACGAGCACGCCGGCGATCGCCAGCGCCGTCACCGAGGTCCGGGTCGACCAACCCCAGCTGTCCTCGTCCTCGTACTCAGGGTTGAAGAGATCGCGGTGGGTCTTCAGCGAGAACAGCAGGCCGAGCCCGTAGGTGACCATGAGGACGATCGCGACGGCCAGCGAGAGGTGCTCGACCGTCGAGCCGTAGTTGACCGACTCGGCGCCGGGCGCCGGCAGCCCCTTGCCCTCGACCAGCTCGAAGATCGCCGGCATCAGCAGCGCCGCGGCGGCGAGCATCAGCATCGAAGTCTGGATGCTGGCGCCGGTGCCGCTGAAGGTCTGCTTGTCGCGGCCGATGCCGCCGGCCAGCATCGCCGCCCCGAGGACGAGCAGGACGTTGCCGATGATCGAGCCGACGATCGAGGCCTTGACCACCTCCTGCAGGCCCTGACCGAGCGCGAAGAGGGCGATGATCAGCTCCGGGGCGTTGCCGAAGGTGACGTTGAGCAGACCGCCGATGCCCGGGCCGGAGCGGGCGGCGAGCTCCTCGGTCGCGCGGCCCATCAGCGCTGCCGTCGGGATGATTCCCAGCGCCGAGGTGGCGAAGACCACGGTCGCCGGGACGCCGGCAAGATCGAGGGCGACGGCGAGGGGGATCAGAGGCGCCAGCAGGTAGGGCCAGCCCTGCGGCGTGCGCAGGAACGAGGCGTCGAGCCGGGGGCGGTTGGGGTGCTCTGCCGGGGGGTTCACGGGCAGCGAAGCGTACGCGGAATGACGAAGGGCGCCGCCTGAGCGACGCCCTTCGCAATCCGGATCGCGCTAGATCGCTACTTGAGCTTGCTCGCGCAGGCCTGCAGATCGGTTGGCGTTTCCGCCCCCTGCAGGCATTCGAGGTAAGCCTGCTGGCCGGCGACGCCGCCGGTGGGGCCTTCCGCGGGCGATCCTTCCGCCGAGGATCCGCCGCCGGTGGCACCTTCGAGCAGTCCGCCGATCCCGCCGCCGCTGCCGGCACCTTCGAGCAGTTCCAGCGGGTTGACGCCGAGTTCCTGGAACAGGCCTTCGAGCGGCTTCGCATTGGCGGGAGCCGAGATTTCCTGTTCTTCGTTGACGCTGCCGAGCGAGAGTTCGAATTCGATTTCGACCTTTTCTTCGCTGGCGCCCTTCGGTTCGATCGTCACTTCGGCGGCAAGCTTGCGGATGATGTTGTCGTCGCCGACGTAGACGTCGACGTGGGCCTTCTTGACCGCGCTGGAGAGTTCGCCCTTGGCCGATTCGAGTTCGCCGAGCGGCAGCGGCCCCGCGGCTTCGAGCTGGGCGCTGCAGGCCGGGTTTTCGGTCAGTTTGATCAGCGCATCGACCGCGCCCCCGGTGTTGAGGTCACCGCTGATCTTGGTGGTGCTGGTTCCTTCGACGTCGGCGCTGCCTTCGTTGCTGAGGTTGTCGACGAATTCGCCGACTTCGAGGCCGGCCGCGGCTTCCTGGCAGGCGGTGACGTCGCCGGTTTCCTGCGATCCACCCTGCTGAGCCTGTTCGAAGCTCGACTTGACGAAGCCGAAGGTGGTCGGGTCGACTTCGTACTCGGTGCCCTTGAAGTTGACGAAGGCGCGGTCGCTGAGCAGCGTCAGGCCGCCTTCGAAGTCGACCTTTTCGCCCTGAATCGAGCCACTCGCCTTGGCGGCGAGTTCGAACTCCGGGAGGTTGCCTTTGCCCATGCTCTGGAACGGGCCCGAAAGGCTCACGTTGAGGTCGCCGCCTTCGCTGCCTTCGGACTTGATCCCGATCTTGACGTCGAGGGTGCCGCTCTTCACCCCCTTGAGGGTGGCGTTGTCGACGACCTTCTGTGGGTCTTCGCTGCTGCTACCGCCACCTCCCCCGCAGGCGGCGAATGCGGTGGCCAGCGCTGCGAGGGTCGCGAACAGGACGAAGATGCGAATACGGCTCAAGGGAAGGGCTCCTCGTGATCGGAGACGGAATCGAAGCTGAATCGTAGAAGCTGGAGCCCCCCGACGCCCGCGGCGGCGGACGATCGTCTATTCCGGAGGCGGCGGCTCCTGCCCCCAGCGCCGCATCCCGGCTTCGATTTCCTCGACCACGACCCGGATCACCTGCACCCTCGCGTAGCGCTTCGACTCCGCCGCCACCGGCCGCCAGCGGGCGTGCGATTGGTCGGTGCGGTCGAACATCTCCTCCACCGCCAGCTCGTATTCGCGGCGCTTCTTTCGGTTCTCCCAGTCTTCCGCCGTCAGCTTCCACGATTTGAGCGGATCGGCGGCGCGGGATTCGAACCGCTTCAGCTGCTCCTTCGAAGAGATGTGGAGCCAGATCTTGGCCACGATCAATCCCTCGTCGGCGAGCGTCCGCTCGAAGGAGTTGATCTCGTCGTAGGCGCGTTGCCACTGCTCCTCGCTGGCCAGGCCCTCCACCCGCTCGACCAGCACCCGCCCGTACCAGGAGCGATCGAGGACGGCCATCCCGCCCCACCCCGGCAGCGCCGGCCAGAAGCGCCCGAGGAAGTGGTGGCGCTTCTCGTCGGCGCTTGGCGCAGCGAACTGGGCGACGCGGACGTGCCGGGGGTCGAGCGGCGCCACCAGCCTCTTGATCGAGCCACCCTTGCCGGCCGCGTCCCAGCCCTCGAAGACGACGCAGAGCGGCGGCCCGAGGGTGCGTTCGCCGATCAGGCCGCCGAGGGTGAGCCGCAGCTGAGCCAGCCGCTCCCAGGCGGCTTTCAGCTCGCGTTCCTCCTCTTCGCGACTGAGCGAGAGGGTCAGGTCGACTTCGTCGAGACGTCCCACGGAGGCGATCCTAGCCGCGACCGAGTTCGCTCTCCGGCTATTCGCCGGAGTCGCCGCGCGATTCTTCGATCGGCGGCGGCCTGTTCTGCGTCGTCAGGTTGGCGGCAAGCGGGAAGAGGAAGGCGCCGAGGAAGATCAGGATCACCCCCGAGGCGACCAGCCAGCGGGTCTTGGTCAGGTGCCCGAGGATGCCGATCACGAACCCCGCCAGCATCAGCGCGACATAGGGGCCGGGGCTGCGGGGAAGCAGCGCGGCGAGCGGCGGAGCGAGGTCGAGCACGAAGCCGGATTATCATCGCCCGCATGGCCAACGGCTCCGTGGCAGAGGTGAAGGACGCGCTGGCGCAGGTCGGCTACCTCGCCGACGAGCCAGCGGCGCTGGTCTCCTTCCTCGCTCAGCAGCTGGGGAAGCCGGTCCTCGTCGAGGGCCCGGCCGGAGTCGGCAAGACCGAGCTGGCGAAGGCGCTGTCGCGATCGACCGGCCGCGAGCTCGTGCGCCTGCAGTGCTACGAGGGGCTCGACGAGGCGAAGGCGATGTACGAGTGGAACTACCGCAAGCAGCTGCTGCGGATCCAGGCCGGCGGCGCCCAGGGAAGCTGGGACGATGTTCAAGACGACATCTTCAGCTCCGACTTCCTGCTGACGCGGCCGCTGATGCAGGCGATCTCGAGCCCCGAGCCGGTCGTGCTGCTGATCGACGAGATCGACAAGACCGACCAAGAGTTCGAGGCGATGCTGCTCGAGCTCCTCTCCGACTTCCAGATCACGATCCCCGAGCTGGGCCAGATCTCGGCGACGACGATGCCGATCGTCGTCCTCACCTCGAACGACTCGCGCGAGCTGACCGAGGCGCTGAAGCGCCGCTGCCTCTATCTCTGGCTCGACTACCCCGGGGTCGAGCGCGAGATGGAAATCGTCCGCCTGCACGTGCCGGAGCTCTCCGAGAAGCTGACGCGGCGACTGGTCGAGGTGATCGAGATGGTGCGGGCGCTGGACCTGAAAAAGCCGCCTTCGATCGCCGAGTCGATCGACTGGGCGCGGACTCTGCTGCTGATGGGCTCCGAGGACATCGACCGCGAGACCTTCGCCCAGTCGATGTCGATCATCGTCAAGCACCGCACCGACATTGCCCTGGTCGCCGAGCGTGTCGGAATGAAACTGACCGAGTCCTCGGCCGGCTAGT
>JADGPJ010000016.1 GCA_017882505.1 Solirubrobacterales bacterium
GATCAGGCGCCGCGTCGTCTCCCCCGTGCCCATCCCTAGCTCCAGAACGCGCTCGGGCGGGAACGGGATCGCCGCCACCGCTTGCCGCTGCAGCTCGTCGTAGGCGGGGATCTCGGCGCGGATCCGCTCCAGGTAAACCTCAGGTGTCCAGTCGAATTGACCCATCTCGTAACCTCGTTCGGGAAGGGTCATCGTAAGCCCGTATCCCAGCGGAGGTTCGCTCATGTCTCAAGCGCGCACGACGATCATCGACCTTTCGCGCCTCGCCCTGGCTCATGGCGAGGGCAAACGGCTTGATGTCCCGGTCGAGCTCGACCCCTTCGAGCTAGCCGGTCAGACCTACGTCGCCAACCCGGCCTCGCCGACGGTGCGGCTCGAGGTCTCGCGTCCCAGCGGCGGCTTCGCCTTCCGCCTCCGCTTCCCCGTCCATATCGAAGGGCCCTGCATGCGCTGTCTGGAGCCGGCGGCGCTCGATCTCGAGGTCGAGTCGCGCGAGGTCGACCAGTCGGCGACCGACGACCCCGAGCTGCGCAGCCCCTACGTCGAGGACGACGAGCTCGACATCGGCCGCTGGGCCCACGACGCGACTCTCCTCGCCCTCCCCACCCGTCTCCTCTGCCGCCCCGACTGCGCCGGCCTCTGCCCGGTCTGCGGCGAGTCCCTCAACGATGCCGACCCAGCCGACCACGAGCACGACAGCGGCAAAGACCCCCGCTGGGCGGCGTTGGACAACCTCAAGCTGGAGTAGCCGGGGAGAAAGCCGGCCTTGAGACCTTGGTCGAAGGATCGTGGTGGCCCCAGCCCCCACAACCCTTCACGCAGATCAGCTGCCCGAGGCGTCGGCGGAGGGATCACCGGACCCCTTCCCCGAAAGCTACGGCTGCTCTAGCTCCGCCGCCGGTTCGTCGTCGCGGCCGGCAAGCCGGTCGCGACCGCGCTGAACGGCGGCGAGGAACTTCTGAAGGTTGACTTCGAGGGTGTTGAGGATCTCGTCGGCGTAGTCCTCGGCGCCGAGGCGGATTTCGCGCTCACGGGTGCGGGCGTCCTCGACGATCTCGTCGGCGGCGCGCTCGGCCTGCTTGGTGACCTCCTCGTCGGAGATCAGGCGGGCCTGCTGCTCGCGGGCCTCGCGGACGACCCGCTCCGCCTCGCGCTTGGCCTCGGCCAGCATCTCCTGGCGCTCCTTGACGATCCAGCGCGCCTGCTTGATCTCCTCGGGGATCGTCGCGCGCATCTGGTCGAGGAGATCGTAGATCTCCTCGCGATCCACACGCACCTGGTCCGTCAGTGGGACGGGCCGGGCGTTGTGGACGACGTCGTCCAGCTTGTCTATGAGAACGAGAACGTCCATTTGCAGGTCGTAAGCCTACGTGTATGCGGGGTTTTTGGTGAAGATGCCGTTATCCGTGCCGTTTCTTGCAAGCTGTCGCCCACTGGGGGGGTCGAGCGAGGCGGACAGCCTACCTCTCGGGCAGGCGCTCAGACAGAGCAGCCGCGACCGGGGCGGGAACCAGGTCGGAGACGTCGCCACCGAAGGTGGCCATCTCCTTCACCCCGGTCGAGGAGAGGAAGCTGTAATGCGGTGAGGCGATCACGTACATGCTCTCGATCCCGGGATCGAGCTTGCGGTTGAGCTGCGCCATCTCGAACTCGTACTCGAAGTCGGAGATCGCCCGCAGCCCCTTGACGATCGCCTTGGCGTCGTTGTCGCGGGCGAACTCGACCAGCAGCGTGGCGAAGATCTGAACCTCGACGTTCGGCAGGTCGGCGGTCGCCGCGAGGATGAAGTCGCAGCGCTCCTCGGCGGTGAAGAGCGTCCTCTGCTTGCGGACCGGGTTGTTGACGACGCCGACGACGACCTTGTCGAAGACGCGCGAGGTCCTCGTGATGATGTCGATGTGACCGTTGGTGACCGGGTCATAGCTGCCCGGACAGACCACGGTGCCGTTGGTTTCGCTCACGCCGCCGACCTACCCGAACTGCCGTAAATCGAGACGTCGGCCGCGCCGTAGCGGCGCTGGCGCAGGCGCTCGAGCGAGGAGATGCGCAACGGCTTGCCGGCGCCGCTCTCGATGATCGCCCGCCCGTCTCGGGCGAGCAGCTGGGGAAGGTGGGTGTCGAGATCGTGCTCCACGCGGTCGGCGAGTCTATAGGGGGCGTCGACGAAGACGAGATCGAAACCGGGCGCTTTGGCCTCCTCCACAAGTGCTTCCAGCCAGCGCCCGACGTCGGCTCGGACCAGCTCGGCTCGGGCGGCGAGGCCGAGGCGCTCGACGTTGCCGAGCGCCGGCCTAGTGTCGCGGTCGACGAGGACGGCGGTCTCGGCGCCGCGGGAGAGCGCCTCGATCGCCAGGGCGCCGGTGCCGCTGTAGAGGTCGAGGACGCGGGCGCCGGCGACGCGATCCCCCAGCGCCGAGAAGATCGCCTCGCGGACGCGGTCGGAGGTCGGGCGCACCTTCCACCCGCGCGGGGCGACCAGGCTCTGTCCGCCGAGCTCTCCAGCGATCACTCTCATCTCTTCATTAGAGAGGAATCGGGTCGGCGGCACCGGCGCCGAAGCGACGCCGGGCGGCGTCGAGCAGCGGCCCGAGCGCCGGATCCTCAAGCGAGCCGTGGCTCCTCAGCAGCGCCAGGATCTCCTCGCGGGCGGCGATCAGGACCGCCATGTCCTCGGGCAGGCTGGCGACGGCGAAGCGCGGCAGGCCGTGCTGGCGGGTGCCGAGGATCTCGCCCTCACCGCGCAGGCCGAGGTCGACCTCGGCAAGCTTGAAGCCGTCGCGCTCGCCGGCGACCGCTCGCAGGCGCTTTCGCGCGAGCTCACCCGCCTCTTCGGCGAAGAGCAGGCACTGGGAGGCGTGCTCGCCGCGGCCGACCCGGCCGCGCAGCTGGTGCAGCTGGGAGACGCCGAAGCGCTCGGCCCCCTCGATCACCATCACGGTCGCGTTGGCGACGTCGATCCCGACCTCGATCACCGTCGTCGCCACCAGCACGTCGGTCTCCCCCGCGGCGAAGGCCCGCATCGCCTCCGCCTTCTGGGCCGAGGGCATCTGGCCGTGGAGGACGCCGACCGAGAACTCGCGCAACTCCCCCAGCCGCAGCCGCTCCGCCTCGACCTCCGCCGCCTTGCCGGGAAATTTGTCGGACTCGGCGACCAGCGGGCAGACCACGAAGGCCTGGCGCCCCTCGCGCAGCCGTTCGCGGACGAACTCGTAGGCGCCGGCGCGCTCGTCCTCGCCGACGAGCGAAGTCTCGACCGGCATCCGCCCGGCGGGCAGCTGGCGCAGGGCCGTGGTGTCGAGATCGCCGTAGGCGGTCAGCGAGAGCGTGCGGGGGATCGGGGTGGCGGTCATGTGGAGGACGTGCGGCGCCATCCCCTCCACCCCCTTGGCGTCGAGGGCGCGGCGCTGCTCGACTCCGAAGCGGTGCTGCTCGTCGACGACGCTGAGGCCGAGTCGGGCGAAACGGACCGTCGGCTCGATCAGCGCGTGGGTGCCGACGATGAGGCCCAGCTCGCCACTGGCCAGCTGGTCGAGGGCGCGCTTGCGCACCGCGGCCGGCGTCGCACCGCTCAGCAGCGCGAAGGGAGTCGCCTCCGCCGCGAGCAGCCGGCCGAGCGTGATCGCGTGCTGCTCGGCGAGGGTCTCGGTCGGCGCCATCAGCACCGCCTGGAACCCCGCTTCCAGCGCCCGAAGCATCGCGTAGACGGCGACCACGGTCTTGCCCGAGCCGACCTCCCCCATCAGCAGCCGCTGCATCGGCTCGCCGCGGTCGAGATCGGCGTCGACGTCGTCGAGCGCGCCCAGCTGGTCCCTGGTCAGCTCGAACGGCAGCGAGTCGATCCAGCGGCCGACCATCTCGCCGGGCTTGCCGAACCGCGGCGCCGGTCGCGCGATCCGGTGCGTCCGCTTGCGCGTGGCGAGGATCGCCTGGTGCAGGAACAGCTCCTCGAAGGCGAGGCGCTCGCGAGCGGTCGCGAGCTCATCCTCGTTCTCCGGGAAATGCGCCGCGCGGATCGCGTCGCCTGCCCCGGCCAGGCTTCGCCGAGCCCGAATCTCCGCCGGCAGGCCCTCGATCGCGTTCGAGGCCCATTGGCACGCCTGCCAGGCCCACTCGCGAATGCGCTGGGGCTTGAGGGCCTCGGTGGCGGAGTGGACTGGGACGAGGCCGGTGGTGTGGATGCCCGGCGGGACTCCATCAGCCGGCCGTTGGAGGGGAGGAGGGGAGTCCTGCGGGCGGGCAGGTGTGTTCGTTCTCGGACTCCCCTCCTCCCCACCCGCGGTCGCCAGGATCTCGTGCGCCGAGACTCGGAGGCCTCGTTTGTCTCGAGAGCCGACGAGGAGCAAAGCGGTGCCGGGGATCAATTTGTCCGCCAGCCAGGGTTGGTTGAACCAGGTTGCTCTGGCGGAGCCGGATTCGTCAGCGACTTTGGCGGTGAGAATGGAGAGGCCGCCGCGTTTGCGGAAGGGGCGCGGTTGGCTGCCGACGACTTCGACCATGACGGTCGCCTCCTCGCCGGGCTCCAAGCTTGCGAGGTCGCGGACGTCGGCACGGTCGCGGTAGCTGTGCGGGACTCGGTAGAGGAGGTCGCCGACGGTGGCGAGGCCGGCTTCCGCCGCAGCCTCGGCGAGTTTCGGGCCGACTCCCGGGAGAGCCTGGATCGAGACGTCGAGGACGCTGGGACGGGGCCAGTGGACAGGGGCCTCGCGCAGCTGGGACGGCGTCAGCTCGGAGGCTCCGGCGAAGGAGCGCATCAGGTGAGCACCCAGATAGTCGTCCGCACTACTGGGCCGCCAGCAGCCACCACCAGCTCGGCTGACCCCCCTCGTGGGTCTCGATCTCGACGCCTTCGGGGACGTGGGTGTCGATCTCCGAGAGCGCGATCGGGGCGCCGTCGCCGGCGATCACGGTGACGATCTCGGCGTCCTCGGCGAGGTGCTGGATCGTCTCGGTCAGGGTCGAGCCGGCGCCGCCCCAGGCGACGATCTCGCCATCGGCGAAGCCGACGGCGTCGCCCTTCTTGAAGCGGCCCTGGGTGTCGTCGCGGGCGGCGGGAGCGACGCCGCCGGTCGCCACCCCGGACAGTGCTCCCTCCAGCCGAGTCGCGTTCTCCTCGGCCGAGGCTCCCGGATCGAGCTCGACCAGGGCCAGCAGGCTCGCCTGCTGCGAGGTCGCCGCGACGACGCGCGCCGGCTTCTCGGAGAGCTCGCAGGCGCGCTCGGCGGCCATAATCACGTTCGAGGAGCTGGGCAGGACGAGAACCTCGGAGGCGGCGACGCCGTGGATCCCAGCCAGCAGCTCATAGGTGGACGGGTTCAGCGTCTCGCCGCCGGGGACGACGTTGGCGCCGAGCTCGGCGAAGAGGCGCTCCAGCCCCTCCCCCGCCGCGACCGCGACGACTCCCGTCCGCCCGGCGGCGAGGCGGGCGCTGCGCGCGGCCATCTGCTCGCGCATGTCGGCGACGTCGAGGTTGGTGACCTCCCCGACCCCATTGAAGAGGGAGACGGCGGCCTCGGGCCGGTCGGTGTGGACGTGGACCTTCAGGGTCGCTTCGTCGCCGACGACGAGGACCGAGTCGCCGAGCCCCTCCAGCCGCGGCAGGAACTCGCGGCTGCCGAGGCCGCTGCCGGCGACGATGAAGTTGGTGCAGTAGCGGTAGCGGCTGTCCTCGTGGTGGGGAAGGCTCGCCCGCGGCGCTTCCTGGTGGGGGATCTGCGGAACCTCGGCGCCGTCGCCGCGCAGGCCGGCGACGACCCCGGCGAGGATCAGCACCAGCCCGTGGCCGCCGGCGTCGACGACGCCGGATTCGCGCAGCACCTCGAGCTGCTCCGGCGTCCGCGCCACCGCCCGCTCGCCGTCTTCGATCGCCCGCTCGAGCACCTCGGCGAGAATCGCATCCTGTTGCTCTTCGCCGACGTCGCGGCCGAGCCGCTGTTTGTCGGCTTCGAGGTGGGCGAGCTGGCGGGCGAGCGAGTGGGCCATCTCGCGGAAGACGGTCAGCATCGTCCCCTCGGCCGGCTCGCGCACCGACTCGTAGGCGGCGTCGGCGGCGCTGGCGAAGGCGGCGGCGACGAGGACCGGGTCCACCAGCTCGCCGGGGCGACTGGCGAGCTCCTCGGCGGCGCCGCGAACGATCTGGCTGAGGATCACGCCGGAGTTGCCGCGGGCGCCCATCAGGGCGGCGCGGGCCAGGGCCTGGACCAGCTGGGTGCGGCCGACCTCCTCGCCGACCTCGAAACTGTCGAGCCGGTCGAGCTCCTCCATCACCGCGCGCAGCGTCATCGCCATGTTGTCGCCGGTGTCGCCGTCGGCGACCGGGAAGACGTTGAGGTCGTTGACCTCCTGGCGTCGCGCCTCGAGCGAGGCGTACGCAGAACTGATGACCCGGCGGAACCGGGCAATCGAGGGATCGGACATCTGTCGGGGAATCTAACCGCCCCCTGCGACGGTTGGACCCAGCCCGCCCAGAACGGTTGCTAGCGTGCCCGCGAATGCGACGCTTCGCCACCTGGACGACCGGTCACCGCAAGACCGTGATCATCGGCTGGATCGTTGCCCTGTTCGGGGTCGGGGCTATCGCCGGATCCGCCGGTTCGGCCTTCTCCGAAGAATTCAAACTGCCGAAGTCGGATTCCCAGGAAGCCTTCAACCTGCTCGAAACCAAGTTCCCCGCGCAGTCGGGGGGCAGCGCGACGATCGTCTTCAAGGCGCCGGGTGGAGTCGAATCCCCCGCGATCAAGCGGGAGATGGAATCGGTCTTCGCCGAAGTCGCCGAGGTGCCGCACGTGAGCGAAGTCGCCAGCCCCTACAGCGGCGAAGGCGCGGCGGCGATCAGCAAGGACGGCAAGATCGCCTACGCGACCGTCCAGTTCGACGAGATCGGCAAGAAGATCGGCAAGGCCAACGTCGAAAAGGTGATCTCGGACTCTCAGGCCGCCGCGGGCGACGGCCTCCAGGTCGAGCTCGGCGGCCAGCCGATCGAGGAAGCGCGGGCGGAAGAAGGCGGCGACTCCTCCTTCGCGATCGGCCTGCTGGCCGCGATCGTGATCCTCCTGATCACCTTCGGCTCGGTCGTCGCGATGGGCCTGCCGCTGGTCACCGCCCTGTTCGCGCTCGGGGTGGGACTCAGCCTGGTGACGCTCGGCACCCACATCTTCGACACCGCCGAATTCGCCCCCCAGCTGGCGCTGATGATCGGCCTCGGCGTCGGCATCGACTACGCGCTGTTCATCGTCACCCGCTTCCGCAACGGGCTCGACGACGGCCTGGAGCCGCGCGAGGCCGCGATCGCCGCCGCCGACACCGCGGGCCGCGCGGTGCTGTTCGCGGGGATCACCGTGATCATCGCCCTGATGGGGATGTTCCTGCTCAACATCAACTTCCTCTACGGCGTCGCGGTGGCCGCGGCGCTGTCGGTCCTGATGACGATGATCGCGGCGCTGACGCTGCTGCCGGCGCTGCTCTCGATCGTCGGCCGGCGGATCAACAAACTCCGCATCCCCGGCTATGGTCGCCACGCCGGCGTCGACGCGACCGGCTGGTGGTATCGCTGGAGCCTAATCATCCAACGCCGGCCGCTGCTCTCGATGCTGGTCTCGGGCGGGCTCCTGCTCGCCCTCTGCATCCCCACGCTCTCGCTGCGGCTCGGCTCCAACGACGCCGGCACCGACCCCTCCGGGACGACGACCCGCGAAGCCTACGACCTGCTCGCGGAAGGCTTCGGGGCCGGCTTCAACGGCCCGTTCCAGATCGTCGCGGCGCTGCCGGAAAAGGGCAACGACGAAGTGCTGGCGGAGCTGAGCAAGACGCTGGAAGGCGAAGAGGGGGTCGCCGCAGTGACCCCGGTGACGCTCAACGAACAGAAGAACACGGGCGTATTCCAGCTGTACCCCACCACCTCGCCGCAGAGCGTGGACACGACCAAGCTGCTCGATCACATCCGCAACGACGTGATCCCGCCGATCGAGGCGAAGACGGGCGCCCAGGTGCACGTCGGCGGCATCACCGCGATCTTCGAGGACTTCGGCAACGCGATCTCCGAAAAGCTGCCGCTCTTCATCGGCGTCGTCGTGCTGCTCTCGGCGCTGCTGCTGATGACCGTCTTCCGCTCGCTCCTGGTGCCGCTGAAGGCGATCCTGATGAACCTGCTCAGCATCGGCGCCGCCTTCGGCCTGATCGTCGCCGTCTTCCAGTGGGGCTGGGGCGCGAGCATCATCGGCGTCGACGGCACCGGGCCGATCATCTCCTTCTTCCCGATATTCCTCTTCTCGATCGTCTTCGGGCTCTCGATGGACTACGAGGTCTTCCTGATGTCGCGGATCCACGAGGAGTGGGAGCATCGCCAGGACGCAACCCTCGCAGTCACCCGCGGTCTCGCCCTGACCGGCCGCGTGATCACCGCCGCGGCGGCGATCATGGTCACCGTCTTCGCCTCCTTCATGCTCGGCGAAGACCGGATCATCAAACTCTTCGGCCTCGGCCTCGCCTCGGCCGTCTTCATCGACGCCGTCATCATCCGCTCCGTCCTCGTCCCGGCGATCATGCAGCTCTTCGGCAAGCGCGCCTGGTACTTCCCCGAGTGGCTCGGCCGCATCCTCCCAAAGTTGCACGTCGAGCCGGGCGAAGGGGATCCGTCGCCGACGGGCGAGCATCCTGTGGTTCCGCAGGCTGACTGAGCGGACCGGTGGCGAGGGGATGCTGGTGCCCCTCACACCCAACCCAGCTAGATCAGGCGGCCTTCGTGACCTTGTTGGACTTCAGGCAACGAGTGCAGACGTAAACCCGCATCGGGCGGCCGTTCTCCTGGATCCGCACCTTCTGCAGGTTCGGATCGAAGCGGCGCTTGGTCGCGACCATCGAGTGGCTCCTGGACTGGCCGAAGGCCGGTCCCTTGCCGCAGCTGTGACATACCTTCGCCATCGGGATCGGGGATGGTACCCAGTCAGGAGAGTTGGCGCTTCAACAGCGCCATCCGGGCAACGGTCAGGGCCGAGTTCCTGCCCTGGTCGCGTTTGTCGCCGCCGGCCCTGGCGAGGGCCTGATCCATGTTGTCGCAGGTGATCACGCCGAAGGCGCAGGGCACCCCGGTCTTGAGCTGGACGTCCTGGATCCCTCGCGCCGCCTCGGCGCAGACGAAGTCGAAGTGGTCGGTCTCGCCGCGGATGACGACGCCGAGACAGGCGACGCCCGCGAACTCACCGGTCTCGACCAGCAGCTTCGCCGCCATCGGCAGCTCGAAGGCGCCGGGCACCGAGTGGTGGCTGACGGAGCCGGTCGGGACGCCCGCGAGCTTGAAGCCGTCGTCGGCCCCCTGCAGCAACCGCAGCGCCAGGTCCTCGTAGTAGCGCCCGACGCACACCGCGAAGCGGAGCGGCGCCAGCTGGACCTGCTCCTCCTCGCTGAACTGCTCGAGGAACTCCCCCTCCGCGTCAGCCATCCTCGCCCTTCGCGTCGCGCTCCTCCTCGTCGTGGAGCATCTCTTCGTCGAGCGCCAGCCCCTGGTGGTGGAGCGAGTGCCCGAGCTTGTCGCGCTTGACCCGCAGGTAGGCCTCATTGTGGGTGTTGGGGCTGGATTCGATCGGCACCTGCTCGCTGACCGAGAGGCCGTAGCCCTCGAGGCCGACGATCTTTTTCGGGTTGTTGGTCAGCAGGCGGATGCTGGTGAGGCCGAGGTCGCCGAGGATCTGGGCGCCGATGCCGTAGTCGCGCAGGTCGGCGGGCAGGCCCAGTTTGAGGTTGGCCTCGACCGTGTCCGCGCCCTCCTCCTGGAGCTTGTAGGCGCGCAGCTTGTTCAGCAGGCCGATTCCCCGTCCCTCCTGGGAGAGGTAGAGGAGGACGCCCTGGCCCTCGGCCTCGATCATCGACAGTGCCGCCTCCAGCTGCTCGCCGCAGTCGCAGCGCATGCTGTGGAAGACATCGCCGGTGAGGCACTCGCTGTGGACCCGGACGAGCACGTCGGCGGCGCCGTCGACCTCGCCCTTGACCATCGCGACGTGGTGTTTGTCGTCGACCAGGGAGCGGTAGCCGACCGCGGTGAAGTCGCCGAGGGCGGTCGGCAGCGCGGTCGCGACGACGCGCTCCACCAGCTTCTCGGTGCGGCGGCGGTAGGCGATCAGGTCGGCGACCGTGACCATCTTCAGCCCGTGCCTTTCGCAGTAGGGGACGAGGTCGGGGACGCGGGCCATGGTGCCGTCGTCGTTCATCACCTCGCAGATCACGCCGGCTGGGATCAGCCCGGCGAGGCGGGCGAAGTCGACGCTGGCCTCGGTGTGGCCGGTCCGCTCCAGGACGCCGCCCTCTTTGGCGCGGAGGGGGAACATGTGGCCGGGGACGACGATGTCGCGCGAGCCCGACTGGGGATCGATCGCGACCTGGATCGTGTGGGCGCGGTCGTGCGCCGAGATCCCGGTGCTGACCCCGCCGGCGGCCTCGATCGTGACCGTGAAGGCGGTCTGCAGCGGCGCCTCGTTCTTGGCCGCCATCAGGTTCAGGCCGAGCTGCTCGCAGCGTTCGGCGGTCAGCGCCAGGCAGATCAGGCCGCGCGCCTCTTTGGCCATGAAGTTGACCGCCTCGGGGGTGGCGAACTGCGCCGCCATCACCAGGTCGCCCTCGTTCTCGCGGTCCTCGCCGTCGCAGACGACGATCATCCGGCCGCGCCGGATCTCCTCGAGCGCTTCCTCGATCGTCGCGAAGGGGCTGCCCCCCGCTCCATCCTTGACCGCCACTTTCCTCTGAGTCTCCGTCATCTGGGTCACGCTCATTCCTTTCCGGCGAATGGTGCCACCAAACGCTCCACGTACTTGGCCACGATGTCGCACTCGACGTTCAGGTGGCTTCCGACCTCGAGCTTGCCCATGGTCGTGCGCTCCAGAGTCTCAGGGATCAGGGAAAGTTCTGCCCAAGACTCCCCCAATTCGGCGACCGTGAGACTGACCCCGTTGAGGGTTATCGACCCCTTGTCGACGACGTAACGCATCAACTCGGCCGGGAGGCCGACGCGGAGCCGCCTGGCGAAGCCGTCCTCGCTGACGCCGAGGACCTCGCCGACCCCGTCGACATGACCCTGGACGATGTGGCCGCCGAGACGATCGGAGGCCTGCATCGCCAGCTCAAGGTTGACCTCGCCGCCGGCCTCGACGCCTCCCAGCGCGGTGACCGTGAGCGTCTGGTTCATCGCCTCGGTCTCGAAGCCACCGGCGTCGGCGGCGGTCGCGGTCAGGCAGACCCCGTTGACGGCGACCGAATCGCCGAGTCCGATTTCCGGTCCGAGCGAGGTCGCGATCCGCAGCCTGGCGCCGTCGGCGCCGGACTCCAGCGTCTCGATCGTGCCGACGTCCTGGATCAGTCCCGTGAACATCTCACCACTCCTTGTAGCGGGCCGTGATCAGAGTGTCCTCGCCGACGCTCTCCGCGCTCGACTCCAGCGCCGTCAACCGCCCCGGACCCGGAGTGACCGAGCCGATGTCGGAGCTGCCGAGGAGCAGCGGCGCGATGAAGGTGTGGGAGACGTCGATCTGCTCGGCGGCGACGAAGGCCGAGGCGAGGGTGCGCCCCCCCTCGAGGAAGAGGCTGGTGACGTCGCGGCGGCCGAGGTCGGCGAGGGCGGCCTCGACGCGCTCGGCGCGGGTCGAGCCGCCGGCGACGAGGATCTCGGCGGCGGCGGCCTCGAGGGCGCGGACCCGCCCCGGGTCGGCGCCCGGCGCGGTGACGACGAGCACCGGCGACTGGTCGAGGCTGGCGAGCAGCCGGGAGTCGAGCGGCAGCCTGGCCTGGGCGTCGAAGACGATGCGAACCGGCTGGCGGGCGCTGGCCTGGCGGACGGTCAGCAGCGGGTCGTCGGCGAAGACGGTGCCGATCCCGACCGCGATCGCGTCGGAGTCGGCGCGCCAGCGCTGGACCATGGCGCGGCTGAGCTCGCCCGAGATCCAGCGGCTGTCGCCGGGGGCGGTCGAGGTCTGGCCGTCGAGGGACATCGCCATCTTCAAGGTGACCAGCGGCAGGCCGGTGCGGGCGTGCTTGCGGAAGGACTGGTTGAGCAGCCGGGCGGCGCTGGCCTCGGCGCCGGCGGCGAAGGCGACCTCGACGCCGCCGTCGCGGAGGATGCCGGGCCCGCGGCCGGAAGCCTTCTCCGTCGGGTCCTCGGAGGCGATCACGACGCGGGCGATCCCGGCCTCGAGGATCGCCTCGGTGCACGGAGGCTGGCGACCCTGGTGGGCGCAGGGCTCGAGCGTCACGCACATCGTCGCCCCCGCCGGGTCCTCGCCGCGCTCGCGGCAATCCTCCAGCGCCACCCGCTCCGCGTGCAACCCGCCAAGCTCGGCGTGGAAGCCCTCACCGATAACCTTCCCGTCGCGTACGACCACGGCGCCGACGAGAGGGTTCGGACTGACTCTGCCCCTCCCACGCTCCGCAAGTTCAAGCGCCCGCCTTAGGTGGGTCCCGTCCGCGGCTGTGACCTGAGAGTTCATCGGACCGATTGACTGGTCAATCAGTCGCAATTCTACGCCCCTCCCGCGGGTGTCCCCGGGGGAGAGGCCGAGAACGGACATACTTGCCCGCCCGCAGGCCTCTCCCCCGGGGACAGGACCCGCGCGCCGGGGGCGCGAATACCCTGGTCGACCCGCCCTATGAAGCTGATAATTCAGATCCCGTGCCTGAATGAGGAGGCCACTCTCCCGGCGACGATCGCCGACCTGCCGCGCCAGCTCGACGGCATCGAGGCGATCGAGCTGCTGGTCGTCGACGACGGCTCCACCGACCGCACCATCGCGGTCGCCCGCGAGTGCGGGGTCGAGCACATCGTCCGCCTGACCAACAACAAGGGGCTCGCCGCCGGCTTTCAGGCCGGGCTCGACGCCTGCCTGAAGCTCGGCGCCGACATCGTCGTCAACACCGACGCCGACAACCAATACAGCGGCGCCGACGTCGCCAAGCTGGTGGCGCCGATCCTCGCCGGCGAGGCCGACATGGTCGTCGGCGACCGCCAGGTGACCCAGATCGAGCACTTCTCCGGCTCGAAAAAGGGGCTGCAGCGGCTCGGCAGCTGGGTCGTGCGGCGGCTCTCGGGCACCGAGATCACCGACACCACCTCCGGCTTTCGCGCCTACAACCGCGAGGCGGCGCTGCAGCTCTCGGTCGTCGACAACTACACCTACACGCTCGAGAGCCTGATCCAGGCCGGCAAGATGCTGATCGCCGTCGACCAGGTCACGGTCGCGACCAACCCGCAGACCCGCGAGTCGCGCCTCTTCGACTCGACCGGCGCCTACGTGCGTCGCAACGGCCCGGCGATCCTGCGGATCTACGCCCGCTACGAGCCACTGCGCGCCTTCGCCACCGCCGGCCTCGTCGTCATGGTCCTCGCCCTGGCGGCGTGGCTGCCTTTCCTGATCGACTGGATCTTCAACGGCCACAGCAACGGCCACATCCAGTCGCTGATCCTCGGCGCCGTCCTCTTCATCGCCGCGGTGCAGCTGTTTGCGCTCGGGGTGATCGGCGACCTGCTCGCCGGCCAGCGGGTGATGACCCAGCGCGTCTTCGAGCGCGTGCGCCGGGTCGAGCTGGCGCTCGGCGTCGAGCCCTCCCATTACGAGTCCGGCGACCAGCGCGACTGATGGAGGCGAGCAAGGGCGGCGCGGCGGCCAGCTCGGCCGACTACGGCAAGACCGCGAGCTTCCTGGCGGTCGGCGTCGGCCTCACCGGCGTCGTCACCTACGCCTACTTCCTGATCGCCTCGCACGTCCTCTCCAAGCCCGACTACGGGCAGATCACGGTGCTCTGGTCGGCGGTCTTCATCACGATCTCGACCCTCTACCGCCCGATCGAACAGCTGCTCTCCCGCCACATCTCCGAGCGGCTGGAGAAGGGGAAGTCGGTCAGCGAGCCGATGCGGGTCGCGTCGACGATCCAGTTCGGGCTCTCGCTCTTCTTCGCCGTCACCGCCCTGGCCCTGCGCGGTCCGATCCAGAATGGCCTGCTGGAGGGGAACTCAACCCTTTATTGGGTCTTCTTCTCCTCGGTCCTCTTCTACGCGGCGAGCTACTTCGCGCGCGGGTTCCTGGCCGGAAATCAGCGCTTCGGCCTGTTCGTGGCCCTGATCCTCTCCGAATCGGTCTTCCGGACGATCTTCGCGGTGCTGGTCGCGGTCAGCGTGCTCGAAGGCCAGTCGGCGGTCGCGATCGGGATCGTCGCCGCACCGGCGCTGAGCCTGATGGTCGTTCCCTTCGCCTTCGCGCGGCGGGCGAAACAGGAGGAGGCGAGGCCCAAGCGGCCGCCGTCGGACGCCGTCGAGGAAAAGTTCTCATTCGCCGAGGGAGGTGGGTTCGCCGGCGCGGTGCTGTTGATCATGTTCAGCGAACAGGCCTTCCTCAACGCCGGCCCGCTGATCATCCGCGGTCTTCAGGGTGCCGCGGCGGCGGGCTTCATCTTCAACGTGCTGATGCTCGCCCGGGCGCCGCTGCAGTTGTTCCAGTCGGTCTCGACCAGCATCCTGCCCCACCTGACCAAACTCCACGCCAGCGCCACCGCCGAGGGGGAGCGCGAATTCCACAAGACGGTGCGGATGGTGCTGCTTGGGCTCGCCGCCTTCACCGCCCTGGTCGTCGTCGTGGTCCTGGTCGCCGGGCCGAAGCTGATGCAGATCGCGTTCAGCAACAAGTTCACCTACGACCGCCCCGGCCTGCTGCTGGTCTCGGTCGGGATGGGGCTCTACCTCTGCTCGGTGACGGTCAACCAGGCCTGTATCGCCCAGGGTCAGGTGCGGCGCGCCTCGGTCCGCTGGATCAGCTGCGCCGCGCTCTTCATCGGCTGGAACTTCGTGCCGCTGGTCAGCAACGAGTTCCGCCGCGTCGAGATCGGCTTCCTGCTCGCCGCCGGGGTCCTCCTCTCCCTCCTCTACTACGTCTACCGCCGCCCGCACGAGCGGGCCGAGGACGTTCCCGAGCCCGGTTCGGGAGAGGAGCTGGAGGCCCGCCTGGCACTGATCGACGAGAACGTCTGACGGTTCACTAGGGTCCGTAAAATGGGGGGACACGATGCCGAGCTGATCCTCATAGCCGGCGTTCTGCTGGCCGCCGGCATCGCGGGAGCGCTGCTCGCCGACCGCGTCCGGGTCCCGGGCCTGCTGCTGTTCCTCGGCCTCGGAATGCTCGCCGGCTCGCAGGGAATCGGCGGCATCGACTTCACCAACGCCGAGCTGGCGCGGACGCTGGGGACGATCGCGCTGGTCCTGATCCTCTTCGAGGGCGGGCTGACCGCGGGCTGGTCGGAGATCCGGCCGGTCCTCGGCACCGCGGCCTCGCTGGCGACGCTCGGGACCCTGGTCACGGCGGCGATCGCCGGCATCGCGGCGAAGCTCATCTTCGACCTCAGCCTGCTGGAAGGGATGATCGTCGGCGCCGCGATCGCCGCCACCGACTCGGCCGCGATCTTCGCCGTGCTGCGCAACTCGACCCTCGAGAAGCGCCTGGCGCGCTCGCTCGAGGGCGAGTCGGGGATGAACGACCCGGTCGCGCTGCTGCTGGTGATCGGCTTCATCGAGTGGATCCAGACCCCCGGCTACGGGTTCGCCGACATGGCCGGGCTGCTGGTGCTGAAACTGGCGCTGGGGATCGGCATCGGGTTGGCCGTGGGCCGGATCGCGGTCTGGATCCTGAACAAGATCGAGCTGCCGACCGACGGCATCTACCCGGTGGCGACGATGGCGATCGCCGGGCTCGCCTACGGGCTCGCCGAGGTGGCGCACGGCTCCGGGCTGCTGGCCGTCTACCTGACCGCGCTGGCCCTCGGCTCGGCCAGCATCCCCGCCCGCCGCACCGTCGTCTCCTTCCACGAGGGCCTGGGCTGGATCGCGCAGATCTCGCTCTTCATCCTGCTCGGCCTGCTGGTCTTCCCCAGCAGCCTCGATAGCGTCGCGCTCAAGGGCCTGGCGCTCTCGGCGGCGCTGATCGTCGTCGCCAGGCCGGTCGCGACCTTCCTGGCGACGGCGCTGGCGCCGCTCAACTCGCGCGAGCGGCTGATGCTCGGCTGGGCGGGGCTGCGGGGGGCGACGCCGATCTGGCTGGCGACCTTTCCGGTCGTCGCCGGGATCGGCGCCGGCCAGGAACTGTTCGCGATCGTCTTCTTCGTCGTCGTCACCTCGACCCTGGTCCAGGGGGCGAGCTTCGAGCCGCTGGCGACCCGGCTGGGGCTGACCACCGACGAGCCGGCGCTGCCGCGGCGCCTGCTCGAGTCCGGGCGCATCCGCCGGATGGGCGGCGACGTGATCGCCTACAGGCTGCCGCCGGGAGCCGCGGCGGCCGGGCACCGGGTGCGCGAGCTGGAGCTGCCGCGGCAGGCGCTGGTCAACGTGATCGTCCGCGACGGCCACGCGATCCCGCCGCGCGGCTCGACCGAAATCCGCGAGGGCGACGAGCTCCACATCCTCGTCCGCAGCGAGCTTCGCGACGAGGTCGAGGCGCAGACGGAGGTCTGGACGAAGGGGCCGGTCGGACGCCCGCCACCGCTGCCGCTGCCGCGGCGAGCAGCCTCGCAGGTGTTCACGGTGCGCCCGGTCCGCGAGGGCGACGACCCACGGGCGCTGAACCAGGTCGACGGTATCCCGGTGCTGGCGGTGCTGCGCAGCCGCGGCGACGAGGTCGGGGCGATGGCGGCGCTGGCAGACGGCCGCTACGCGGTTACCGGCGAAGAGCTGATTGCGGTCGGAGGAAGGCGCGCCCTGGCGGGGTGGTGCGAGAGGCGTGCCGCGCGGCCCGGGGTCGACCAGGCGGAACGTGCCTGGTGGCAGGAGGTAACTGGCGCCTTGATCGCGAGGGGCTGAGACCGGCGCATATCTGCGTCTTCGGTCGCTTGTGTGCGGAGCACACGGCGTTCCCTGCATCCTTGATCTGCTTGGCCTCAGACCCTCGTGCTTGCTTCAGCTCGCGCCTGCGGCGCTCGTAATTTCGGCGTAGGCCTGGGCCGGGTCGGCGGCGCCGAAGATCGCCGAGCCGGCGACGAAGAGGGAGGCGCCGGCGGCGGCGACAAAGCCGGCGGTGGCGGTGTCGACGCCGCCGTCCACCTCGATCTTGGCCTCGCCGACCAGCGGGCGCAGGCGCTCGATCTTGGCGGGTGAGGACTCGATGAAGGACTGGCCGCCCCAACCCGGGTTGACCGACATGCAGAGGACGACGTCGGCGAGGTCGCGAAGCTCCGCCACGGCCTCGGCCGGGGTGCCGGGATTGATCGCGATACCGGCCAGGCAGCCGAGCTCGCGGATCGCGCCGAGGGTGCGGTGGGCGTGCGGCGTCGCCTCCTGGTGGAAGGTGATCGAGTCGGCGCCGGCCCTTGCGAACTCGGCGATCTGGCGCTCGGGCGCCGCGATCATCATGTGGACGTCGATCGCGCCGCCGGCCTCGTGGACCTGGTCGGCGATCGCGCCGGCGATGAGCGGTCCGATCGTTATCGGCGGCACGAAGTGACCGTCCATGACGTCGACGTGGATCACCCGCGCCCCTGCCGCCATCACCTCTGCCACCTGGGATCCGAGCCGCGAGAAGTCGGCGGAGAGGACCGACGGCGCGACCCGCGGCGACTCGATCAGCTCCCACATCCGCTCACTCATCGTGCCTGGAACCTAGTCGATCGCCAGCCGGCTCAGGTGGCGCGCAGCATCGAGGCGCCGCAGGACTGGCATTGCATGTCCTCGGTGTGGCTCATGCGGGCGATCGTCCCGTGTTCGCCGCAGTTCGGGCACTGGGAGACGAGCTCGAAGCGGCTGAGGCAGTTGACGCAGCGCAGGCGGCCGGGCAGCTGCGTCGGGCGCAGCCAGGGCTCGCCACAGTTCGGGCACGGGGCCCGGTTGAAGATGCTGCTGCCGCCGATCTCGGGTTCGCCCGGCTCGCTCACCGCCTAATCATCTCGCTTCAGGCGGGCGATGAAGAATCCGGTGGTCCCGTCGCGGTCGGGGCGCAGCTGCAGGCAGCGCGGCTCGAGCGGCGAGGCGAGCTCCGGAGCGCGGGCGCCGAGGTCCTCCAGCCGCAGCGGCGGCACCTCGCCGGCGGCCACCGCGTCGAGCAGCGCCGCAACCCGGTCCTCGTTCTCGCGGCGGGAGATCGTGCAGGTCGCGTAGACCAGCGTCCCCCCCGGTCTCAGCACCCTGGCGGCGCCGAGCAGCGCCCGCCCCTGGATCTCGGCCAGGCGCTCGATCCCCTTCGGGGATTTGCGCCAGCGGGCATCGGGCCGCGAGGCGAGGGCGCCGAGGTCCGAGCAGGGGGCGTCGAGCAGGACGCGGTCGAAGCCCGGTGCCATCTCCATCTCCGCCGCGTCGGCCTCGATCACGGTGATGCCGCGCAGCCCCAGGCGCCCGGCCTGCGCCGCGACCTCGGCGGCGCGGTTGGGGTCGAGCTCGACCGAGATCACCTCGCCGCGATCCCGCATCCGCTCGGAGATCTGGCCGGTCTTGATCCCCGGGCCCGCGCAGAGGTCGAGCAGCTGCTCCCCCGGCTGCGGGTCGAGCACTTCGACCACGGCGGCGGAGCCGCGACTCTGCGGGGTCAGCGACCCGGCCGCGACCATCTCCGGAACCGCTTTCCCGGTCCGTCCCGCGATCACGATCGACTCCGGCGCCGCCAGCGGCCACGCCCCCGCCGCCGGGACGGCCTCCACTCCGGCCTCGCGCAGGCTCGCCAGCGCCTGCTCCCGGTCTGAGTCCGCCCGCAGCGCGACCTCGGCCGGCTCGTTGCAGGCGGCGAGCAGGGAACGGGCGACATCGGGGCCGAGCTCCTCCCACCACATCCGCGCCAGCCACTCCGGCGCCGAGTGGGCGATCGCGGCCGCCGCGGGAGTCGAGTCGTCGCCGAGCAGCGCCGCCGTCAGCTCCGAGCGCTCGCGGGTCGCGCGGCGCAGGACCGCGTTGACGAGCCCCGAGGCGTGAGAGGCGCCGGCGTCCTTGACCAGCTCGACCGCCTGGTCGACGGCGGCGTGGTCGGGGGTGCCGTCGGCGAAGAGGAGCTCGTAGAGACCGAGCCGCAGCGCGGCAAGGACCGGCGGGTCGAGCAGGCTGATCGAGCGCCCCGCGAGGCGCTCGATCGCGGCGTCGGTGGTACCCCGGCGCTGGACGGCGCCGAAGGCGAGGCGCTGCGCCTGGGCTCGCTCGCGACCGGCGATCTCGAGCCGGTCGGCGGCGGCGCGGAAGGCGCGCTCGGTGTGGGCGCTGTCCTCGAAGGTCTGCCGGATCGTCTCGAAGGCGAGCAGGCGGGCGGGCGCGATCACGGTAGCTTCGGCAGGGAGTGGCCGCGCAGGTAGGCGTCGACCGGCATCGGCTTGCCGCCGGGCGGCTGGATCACCTCGAGCCGCAGCGCGCCGCGGCAGCACCCGACCAGCATCGCTCCCCATTCGGCCTTGACGGCGCCGGTCTTGACGCTGACGTCGACGGCGCGGGCGCGCCGTACCCCCAAGCGCTCCTCGTCGGCCATCTCCAGGTAAGCGCCGATATGAGGAGTCAGACCGCGCACGGTCGCCGCCAGCTCGGTGGCCGGACGCGAGGGGTCGAGGCGGCGGTCGGCCGCCTCGATCTTCTCGGCGTAGGTCGCCTGGCTCTCGTCCTGCTCGGTGAACTCGAGGCTGCCCTGAGCCTGGAGGTCGAGTGCCCTGACGAGGAGATCGCCGCCGAGCACGGCGAGCGTCGCCGAGACCGCCTCGAAGTCTTCGTCGGGCCCCAGCGCGACCTCCTGGCTGAGGGCGACGGGACCGGAGTCGAGGCCGGCGGTGAGCCGCATAATGCAGACGCCGGTGCGGCGGTCGCCGGCCATGATCGCGCGCTCGATAGGCGCCGCCCCGCGCCAGCGCGGCAGTAACGATGGGTGGACGTTGAGGATCGGGAACTCGCTCAGCAGCGGCTCGCGGATCAGCTGGCCGAAGGCGCAGACGACCGCCGCCTCGGGCCTCGCCGCGCGGATCCGGTCCAACGCCTCCGCCTCGTTGACGTTCCCCGTCTGCAGCAGGTCGATCCCCAGCTCGGTCGCCGCCACGGCCGTCGGCGGCGGCGACTCGTGGCGCCCCCGCCCCTGTCTGCTGTCGGGCGGGGTGACGACGAGCGCGGGCTTGTGGTTGGAGGCCGCCAGTCGCCGCAGGACGGTGGCGGCGAAGTCGGAGGTACCTAGGTAGACCGTTCTCACGCGTCGGTGCGCGGCTCGCGAAACTCGCCGTCGTCGAACTCGTCCGGCGGGCTGTAGCTACCGCCTTCGCGGAGGGCGCGGAGGGCGCCCTTGCGCTGGTCGCGGCTGGTGCGATCGAGGATCAGGACGCCGTCGAGGTGGTCGATCTCGTGCTGGAGGACGCGCGCCTCGAGCCCGGAGGCCTCGATCACGATCGCCTCGCCCTCGGCGTCGAAGCCTCTGACCCTTGCGTGCAGCGGCCGCTCGACGTCCATCGAGACCCGCGGCAGGCTGAGGCAGCCCTCCTCGGCGAGGATCGCCTCGTCGGAGAGCCAATCGATCACCGGGTTGACGAGCGCGGTCGGCTCGCAGTCGGGGCCGGCCTGGAAGACCAGCAGCCGGCGCAGCACGCCGAGCTGGGTCGCGGCGAGGCCGACGCCCATCCCGTCGCGCATGATCGCGACCATCCGCTCGACCTCGACCCGCAGCTCGGGGCCGAAGTTGGCGACCGGCGAAGCCTTGCTCTTGAGCACCGGATCGCCAAACTTGATGACGTGGGCCAGCGCCTTCTCACGGCGCTCCAGCAACGCTGATTCGAGCTCACGCTGCTCGCTGTCGGCCTCGTGGTCGGTGCCGGTTTCGACCTGATCGCTCATCGCAACTGAGTTTAAGTGACTACCCGGAAACCATCCCCGGCGTTCGGCGGGCGTCACTGCGGGTCGACGTCGACTCCGATCGCGATCTCGCGCAGCGACCGGTCGGCGGCCCGGCGCTCGACCACGTCGCGCACGGCCGCGACCGTGCCCTCGCGGTCGGAGGCCTTGATCAGGATGCGGCGGCGGTGGCGGTTGCGGACGCGGAACATCGGCGCCGGGCCGAGCAGCTCCGACCCCTCGGGGAGCGCTCCCCGCAGCTCCGTGGCGATGGCGGTGGCCGCGGTTTCCAGGCGCGCTTCCCGCTCGGCGGAGAAGCCGATCCGGACCAGGTGGGAGAACGGCGGGTAGCGAAGGATGCGGCGGCGCTCGAGCTCGCCCGCGAGGAAGCCGGCGGAGTCGTGGCGGGCGGCGTGCTCGATGCTCGACGCGGTCGGCGCCAGAGTCTGGACGATCACCTCGCCGCCGGCCTCGCCGCGGCCGGAGCGGCCGGCGAGCTGGGCGACCATCGCGAAGGTCCGCTCCTCGGCCCGGAAGTCGGGGAAGCGGAGGGTCGCGTCGGCGTCGAGGATCGCGCTCAGCGTCACCTCGGGGAAGTCGTGCCCCTTGGCGACCATCTGGGTGCCGACGAGGACGCCGCTCGGCGCCTCGCCGAAGCGGGCGAGGATGCGGGCATGGGCGCCGCGCCGAGCGGCGGTGTCGGAGTCGAGCCGGAAGACCGGCATCGGCGCCAGCCGCTCGCTCAGCAGGGCCTCGATCCGCTCGGTGCCGGCTCCGGCTCGCGAGAGCGTCGTCGAGGCGCACTCGGGACAGGCGCGGGGAGCGGGCTCGACGTGGGCGCAGTGGTGGCAGACGAGGCGACCGCTGTGGCGGTGGACGATCAGCGAGACGTCGCAGTTGGGGCAGCCCCAGTGGTGCCCGCAGGAGCGACAGGTGAGCCAGGGCGCGAAGCCGCGGCGGTTGATCATCACGATCGCCTTGGCGCCGGCATGGCGGACGCCCTCCAGCGCCTCCCAGGTGTCCGGGTGCAGCGGCCCCGAGCGCGGGTCGGCCTGACGCATGTCGACCAGCTCGACCGGCGGCAGGCGGCGCCCGTCGACCCGGCGCGGCAGCTCCAGCCGCGGCAGCTCCAGCCAGGTCTCCGGCCGCGGCGTCGCGGTGCCGGCGACAAGGACGGCGCCGCGGTCGGAGGCCCGTTTCCTGGCGACCGTGCGGGCGTCGTACCAGGGATCACCCTCCTGCTTGTAGGAGGGATCGTGCTCCTCGTCGATCACGATCAGGCCGAGGTCGCGGACCGGCGCGAAGACGGCGGAGCGCGGGCCGACGCAGACGCTCGCTTCGCCACTGCGCAGGCGGCGCCACTCGTCGTAGCGCTCGCCGGCCGAGAGGGCCGAGTGGAGGACGGCGAAGCGGTCGCCGAGGCGGGCGCGGAAGCGCGCCACGGCCTGCGGCGCGAGGCCGATCTCGGGGACGAGGACGATCGCGCCGCGGCCGCGCTCCAGCGCCGCCTCGACGGCCGCCAGGTAGACCTCGGTCTTGCCCGAACCGGTGACCCCGTGCAGGAGCAGGCCGCGCGGGGCGCCGGCGTCGCCGTCGAGCGCGGCGACGATCGAGTCGACCGCCGCCTCCTGCTCGGGCAGCAGCTGCGGGCGCTGCGCGGGCGCGGCCAGCCCGGACTGCCCGGGCGCGCGCCGCAGTCGCGAGCTGCGGGTGCCGATCAGCTCGCGTTGCTCGAGCCGTCGCAGCGTCTGGCGGTCGGAGCCGACCGCGGCGGTCAGCTCCGCGTTCGACATCTCGCCCGCGCGCAGCGCCTCGAGCACCGCTCGCTGCTTGATCCCGAGCCGCTCGTCACCGCTGAGGGCGGCCTCCCCGGCGGGCAGGATCTGCGCCCGCAGCTCCGTCTTGGAGCGGACCGTGCGACCGCCCGCGCCGGTCCCCGGCGGCAGCACCAACTGCAGGCCGCGCGAGGGGGTCGAGCAGTACTCGCGGCCAACCCAGAGGCCGAGCTCGACCAGCTCCGGCGGTGCCCCGGCCTCGAGCGCCTCGATCGGCTCGGCCAGCCGCTCGGGCGCCAGCTCGGAGGTCTGCGCCACCTCGACGACGACGCCGAGCAGGCGCCGCGAGCCGAACGGGACCCGGACCACGCTGCCAACCTCGATGCCCTTCATCGCCGCCGGCCGGCGGTAATCGAACGGGCCCCGCAGGGCGCGGGCGGTGGTCAACGGCTCGACCCTGAGGATTGCCATCCGGCGAGGGTATGTCCGCTCGGGGACGGCCCGCCCCGCCGTCAGTGGCGAGCGCCCGGCCGAGGGCATATGCTGGCGCCCGTGAGCCTCAATCTCAGTGCCGGAGAGCAGGTCATCTTCGAGGGTCATCCGTCCTGGCGGGCGATCCTCGGCTTCTACCTGAAAGGCCTGGTGATCGCCGTGATCCTCGGCGTCATCGCGAAGATCGCCGACAGCAACGGAACCGCCTTCCTGGTGATCCTCGTCGTCTTCGCGCTGACCGTGCTGATCGGCTTCCTCAGGCGTGTCGCGACGACCTACACGATCACCAACCGCCGTCTCAACATCAAGCGCGGGATCGTCTCGCGGGAGATCCAGGAGACGCGCCTGGAGCGGGTCCAGAACGTCAACTACCGCCAGTCGGTCTACCAGCGCCTGATGCAGATCGGCGACGTCGACTTCGACACCGCCGCGACCGACGACTACAACTTCGTCTTCGCCGGCGTTGCCGACCCGGCCGAAGTCGTCCACCGCGTCGACCAGGCCACCGGCGCCAACGCCGCCGGCAGCCACGGTCTCGGCGAAGCGCAGCCGCCGAGCCAATAGCCGCAGACGGGCCGCTCAGTACCGCGGCAGCGAAAGCAGGTTGTCGCTCGGGATCCCGTCGGCAGGGTAGGTGCGGAGGTAGGGCTGCGCTTCCTCGGGGCGGACGACGCGGACTTCGACCTCGTTGCCTGCCTCGTCACGCACGTGAGCGAAGCCTTCTTTGTTGCCGATCCAATCGACCATTTCCTCACGGGTCGATTCGCCGGCCTCGGGGCTCTCTCGCATCTCCCACTTGACGGCAGCAACGTGCCCATGCTCGGTGCCGGGCGGGTCCATGCGCACTTCGGTGATGTAGATCATCTGGATCAGGCTACAGCCAAGCGGCCCGGCGTAATAGCCAATACTCAAAGAACCTTCAGGGACTATTCACACATCGTCAGGTACGCGAATAGCCGGCGCGCACATCTTAGGCAGTCGTGGCGGCAAGCCCGGCTGCGTCGCGAAGGGCGTCGGCGCGGTCCGTCTTCTCCCAGGTGAAGTCGTCGTCGTCACGGCCGAAGTGTCCGTAGGCGGCGGTCTTCTGGTAGATCGGCCGGTGCAGGTCGAGGTAGCTGCGGAAGGCGCCGGGCCGCATGTCGAACTCGGCCTCGACCAGTTGCGAGATCCGCGAGTCGGGAAGCTTGCCGGTGCCGAAGGTTTCGACCATCAGCGAGACCGGGTGGGCGACGCCGATCGCGTAGGCGACCTGAACCTCGCAGCGATCGGCGAGACCGGCGGCGACGACGTTCTTGGCCACGTAGCGAACCGCGTAGGCGGCCGAGCGGTCGACCTTGGACGGGTCCTTGCCGGAGAAGGCGCCACCGCCATGGCGGGCCATGCCGCCGTAGGTGTCGACGATGATCTTGCGGCCGGTGAGGCCGGCGTCGCCGACCGGGCCGCCGATCACGAACTTGCCGGTCGGGTTGACGAGGAAGCCCTCGCTGAGTTCGTTCTCCTCGTAGCGGCCGGGAACCTCGGCCTCCAACACCGGCAGCACCACGTGCTCCCAGAGGTCGGGCTTGATCCTCGTCTGCGAGTCGACGCCCTCGGCGTGCTGGGTCGAGATCAGCAGCTTGTCGATCGAGACCGGCCGGCCTTCGGCATAGCGGACGCTGACCTGGGTCTTGCCGTCAGGACCGAGGTAGTCGAGAGTGCGGTCCTTGCGGACCGCGGCGAGGCGTTCGGCGAGCCGGTGGGCGATGTGGATCGGCATCGGCATCAGCGCCTCGGTCTCGTTGCTGGCGTAGCCGAACATCATTCCCTGATCCCCCGCGCCGGCCAGCAGCAGCTCGTCGTCGGAGTCGCCGACCCTGGTCTCGTAGGCGACGTCGACGCCCTGTGCGATGTCGGGCGACTGCTTGTCGATCGAGACGAGGACTGAGATGTGGTCGCAGTTGTAGCCGTAGTCGCCGTGGTCGTAGCCGATCCCGCGGATCGTCTCGCGGACGATGTCGGGGATGTCGAGGTGGACGTCGGTCGAGATCTCGCCGGAAACCACGGCCATCCCGGTGTTGACGAGCGTCTCGCAGGCGACGCGGCCACCCGGGTCCTCGGCCATGATCGCGTCGAGGACACTGTCGGAGATCTGGTCGCTGACCTTGTCCGGGTGACCCTCGGTGACTGACTCGGAAGTGAAGAGATGCTCGTTCTCGGCGAGCGGCTTGGTCATAGACATGGCGGAAGCCTAGAGGAATCCACGGGCAGGCCGAGGTGTTACGCCGGGCGGCCGCGCCGACCGGTATGCGGCACGAAGTCGATGACGAGCGGAACGCCCTCGAGCTCGTAGTTCTCGCGCATCCGATTCTCGAGGTGGTAGGCCCAGTCGCGACTGATCAGCTTGCGGTCGTTGACCTGGATCGCCACCCGCACCGGCCGCTCCCCCACCTGCGCCGAGTAGTAGAGCCGCAGGCGGCGACCGCGTTTCGACGGCGGCGGGGTTTTGGCGACGACGGAGCCGACGAAGCGGTTCAGCTCCGGGGTCGGGATCCGCTCGCCGGCGCGATCGGCCAGCTGCAGCGCCCGCGGCAGCAGCGCCGGGACGTTGCGGCCACGGGTGGCCGAGCAGGTGATCACGGCCGGTCGCAGGCGCGATTTGCGGGCGACGCGGGCCCGGGCGTCGTCGATGTCGGTCTCGGTCTTGTCCCACTTGTTGAGCACGAGCAGGCTGGCGCAGCCGCCCTTCATCGCCATCTCGGCGACCCGCAGGTCCTCGGAGGTGACCCCCTCGGAGGCGTCGCAGACGACCAGCGCCACGTCGGCGCGGTGGACGGCGCGTTCGGAGCGCAGCTGGGCGTAGTAGTCGATGGTCCCGGCGACCTTGGAGCGGCGCCGCAGGCCGGCCGTGTCGACGAGGATCACCCGCCGGTTGTCGATGTCGAGTTCGGTGTCGATCGCGTCGCGAGTGGTGCCGGCACGGTCGGAGACGATCACCCGGTCGGAGCCGAGGAAGGCGTTGACGAGCGAGGACTTGCCGACGTTGGGGCGGCCGATCACGGCGATGCGGACGGCATCGTCGTCGACCGGCCGCGGCGTGCGGTCGCCGAGCGCGGTGACGAGCGCGTCGAGCAGGTCGCCGGTGCCGAGGCCGTGGGTGGCCGAGATCGGCAGCGGCTCTCCGAGCCCGAGGCCGTGAAACTCGGCGGTGACGCCGAAGTCGTTGGGCTGGTCGGCTTTGTTGACTGCGACCAGGACCGGGACCTCACCGCCGCGCAGCGTCTTCGCCAGCTCGGCGTCGCCGGCCCGCAGCCCGGCGCGGCCGTCGACGACCATCAGCACCGCGTCGGCCTCGGCGATCGCCAGGCGCGCCTGGCTCTGGACGTCGCGCGCCAGCTCTGCCTCGTCCTCGAGGTCGATGCCGCCGGTGTCTATCAGCTCGAAGGCGAGACCGTTCCATTCGGTCGCAAGGCGCTTGCGGTCCCGGGTCACTCCCGGCTCGGCCGCGGTCACGGCCTCGCTGCCGCCGACCAGGCGGTTGACCAGCGTGCTCTTGCCGACGTTGGGGAAGCCGACCACGGCGACGGTTGGCATCCGGGCGCTCATCGGCGCCACCAAAGTGGCGTTTGCTCGCGCAACGAGAGGAAAGCGCCCCGATTCAAGTGAGACCCCGCTGGCGCGCCATCGCCACAACTCGGCCAGTGACCTCTTCCAAGCTCATTGATGACGTGTCGAGCTCGACCGCGTCCTCGGCGGCGCGCAGGGCACCGTGCTCGCGGGCGGTGTCGCGGGCGTCGCGGCGGCGCTGGGCGTCGAGCACCGACTCGAAGTCATCGCCGGTCTCCGCCGCGCGCCGGTGGGCTCGCTCCTCGTCGGAGGCGGTGAGAAAGACCTTCAGCGGCGCCTCCGGGCTGACCACGGTGCCGATGTCGCGACCCTCGGCGACGTAGTTGCCGGCGGCGACCAGCTGGCGCTGGCGGGCGACCATCGCCTCGCGCACCTCTGGGTGGACCGAGACGCGGGAGGCGGCGGCGGTGACGTCGCGGCCGCGGATCTGGGGGGTGACGTCGCGCCCGCCGAGCAGGGCCCGCCTGCCGTCGAGCTCGATCTCAAGGCCGCCGGCGAGGGGGCCGAGCGTCGCGCCGTCGTCGAGATCTACCCCCGCCTCGACCGCGGCCAGCGCCACGCAGCGGTACATCGCCCCAGAGTCGAGGTAGGTGAAGCCGAGCTCAGCCGCCACGGCGCGGGCGACTGAGGACTTGCCGGCCCCAGCGGGGCCGTCGATCGCGATAACCATGGGGGCAGCGTATGGATGCGACGGGCTCGGGGCGTCTCTCGCCCGCTCAGCCGCCGCCGTCCAGCAGCGAGCCGAGGTCGACCTCGAAGCCGGGGTAGCTGACCGCGGCCGCGTCCATGCCGGCGACCTCGACTCCCTGGAAGGAGGCGAGGCCGGCGACGGCGCCGAGCATCGCGATGCGGTGATCGCCGTGGGAATCGATGGCACCGCCCCGCAGGCCGCCGGCGCCATGGATCTCCATCCCGTCCTCGGTCGTGTCGACCTGGCCGCCCATCGCCGTCAGCGCGGCGGCGATGGTGAGGATCCGGTCGGACTCCTTGCGCCGCAGCTCGGCGGCGTCGCGGATCCTCGTCGTACCATCGGCGAAGCAGGCGACGAGAGCGACCAGCGGCAGCTCGTCGATCGCCAGCGGGATCTCGGCGCCCTCGACTTCGACCCCCTGCAGCTGCTCTGGCCGCACATGCCGCACGCGGATCCGCCCGGTCGGCTCGCCGCCGCGCTCGCCCTGGGGCTCAACCTCGATCTCGGCTCCCATGCGACTGAGGATCGCCAGCAGGCCGGTGCGCGTCGGGTTGATCCCGACCTCCTCGAGCACGACCTCGCTGCCGCCGACCAGCAGGGCCGCGACGACGAAGAAGGCGGCCGAGGAGATGTCGGCCGGGATCGCGATCTCACCGGGCTCGAGCCGCTGCGCCGGCTCGATCACGACGGAGTCGCTCTCGCGGCGGACGATGGCGCCGGCGGCGGCGAGCATGCGCTCGCTGTGGTCGCGGCTTGGTAGCCCCTCGATCACGCGCGTCTCGCCCTCCGCCAGCAGCCCGGCGAAGAGCAGGCAGGACTTGACCTGGGCGCTGGCGACCGGCATCTCGTACGTGATGCCCTGCAGCGGCGCGCCGGTGATCTGCAGCGGCGGCAGCCGCTCCTCCCGGCACACGAGGCGGGCGCCCATCTCGCGCAGCGGCACGGCGATCCGGTCGACCGGCCGGCGGCGGATCGAGTCGTCGCCGTCGAGCGTCCACTCGCCGCCCTCCTGCCCGGCCAGCCAGCCCGGCAGCAGCCGCAGCAGGGTGCCGGCATTGCCGACGTCGATCCGGGCGCCGCGGGCGCCGCTCAGGCCGACCCCGGCGACCCGGATCGTCGGCTCCAGGCCGGCCACGCCAAGCCCCTCGACCCGCGCCCCCAACGCCTCGACCGCGGCCAGGGTCGAGCGGGTGTCGGCGGCGTCGAGATAGCCCTTGATCGCCGTCTCCCCCTCCCCCATCGCGGCGATCAGCGCCGCCCGGTGGGATATCGACTTGTCAGAGGGCGGGCGCAGCCGGCCTCGCAGCGGGCCGGTGGGGTCGAAGCGGGTCATTGCGGCGCTACTCCCCGGCGCCGAGGACGCTGACCGTGTGGCCCAGGCCGCGGACCAGCTGCGCCGCCCGCTCGGCTCCGGCCGAGCCGGCCACCCACAGCGTCACCGCGCCAGAGGTCATGTCGGGCGCCGGGTAGAGCGCCATGTCCTCGATGTTGACGCCCGCCTCGCCCAGCGCCAGCGCCAGCTCGGCGATCGTCCCGGGGCGGTTGTCGACGACGATGCGCAGCTCGTGCAGCGGGCCGGCGCTGGAGTCTGACTCCAGCAGGCGGCGGCGGTCCTCACCGGCGGCGGCGTGCCAGGCGACGAGCCGCTCGCGGTCGCCGTCGCGGATCAGCTCCGCCGCCTCGCCCAGCCGCCGCGCCACCGACTCGACCGAGCCGGCGACGGCGTCGCGGTTGGTGGCGAAGATGTCGGCCCAGATCGACGGGTTGGAGCCGGCGACGCGAGTCGCGTCACGGAAGCTCGGCCCGACCTCGGGCAGCCGCTCGGTGCCGTCGGTCAGCGCCTGCGCGGCCTCCGCCGCGAGCGCGTTGGCGACGACGTGGGGCATGTGGCTGACGGTCGCCATCAACCGGTCGTGCGAGGCGGCGTCGATCGCCTGCGGCCGCGCTCCCAGCTCCGACAGCAGCCGCTGCAGGCGGTCGTAGAGCAGGCCGCTGGAGCGGTCTGTCGGCGTCAGGTACCAGCGGGCGCCCTCGAAGAGGTCCTCGCGGGCGTTCTCGACCCCGGCCGTCTCGGCCCCGGCCAGCGGGTGGCCGCCGATGAAGCGCTCGTCGCCGCCGCAGGCCTTGACCAGCTCGCGCTTGGTCGAGCCGACGTCGGTGACGACGGTCTCGGGCCCGCTCGCCCGCAGCGCCTCGCCGACCATCGCCGGCAGGATCGCCACCGGCGCCGCGCAGAAGACCAGCTCCGCTCCCTCGCAGGCCTCGGCGACCGTGGCGGCGCCGCGATCGAGCGCGCCGATCTCGACCGCCCGCGCGACCGTCTGCGGCCGGTGGCCGAACCCGACCACCTCGGCGCCGAGCCGCCCCTTCGCGGCGAGCCCGATCGAGCCTCCGATCAGGCCCACTCCGAGAACGGCGACCCGCGGGGACGGCCCACTGGTCAACTGCGCCGGGCCTCGATCGCCGAGGCGAGGCGATCCAGGGCCGACACCGTGTCCTCCCAATCGATGCACGGGTCGGTGATCGACTGCCCGTAGACGAGTTTCTCCCCGGGCCGCAGGTCCTGGCGGCCCTCGACGAGGAAGGACTCGAGCATGATCCCGACGATCGCCTCGTTGCCGTCGGCGATCTGGTCGGCGATTTCGCCGGCCGCGAAGAACTGTTTCTCCGGGTCCTTGCCGCTGTTGTCGTGCGAAGCGTCGATCACCAGGCGCTCCGGCAGGCCGGCGATGCCGAGGGTGACCAGCGCGTCCTCGACCTCAGGCACGTGGTAGTTCGGCATCCCGTGGCCGCCGCGAAGGATGATGTGGCAGTCGGGATTGCCGGTCGTGTGCAGGATCGCCGGTGCGCCGGCGTCGTCGATCCCGGCGAAGGCATGGGGAGCCGCGGCCGCCCGCACCGCGTCGACGGCGACCTGGATGTTGCCGTCGGTCCGGTTCTTGAAGCCGATCGGCATCGAGAGACCGGAGCCGAGCTGGCGATGGATCTGGCTCTCCGAGGTGCGCGCCCCGATCGCCCCCCAGGCGACGGTGTCGGAGATGTACTGCGGCGTGATCGGGTCGAGGAACTCGCAGCCGACCGGCAGCCCCACGTCCACGACCTCGAGCAGCAGCTTGCGGGCGATCCTCAGCCCCGCGTTGACGTCACCCGATCCGTCCAGATGCGGGTCGTTGATCAGGCCCTTCCAGCCGGTCGTGGTTCGGGGCTTCTCGAAGTAGACCCGCATCACGATCAGCAGCCGGTCGTTCAGTTCCTTCGCCGTGGCGGCGAGCCGGCGGGCGTAATCGAGCGCCGCTTTGGGGTCGTGGACGCTGCACGGCCCGACCACCACCAGCAGCCTCGAGTCCGTGCCGTGGAGGACGTCGACGACTTCTTCGCGTCCCCTGACCACGGCTTTCGCCCGCTCCGGGCCGAGCGGCAGCTCCTCCAACAGTCTTTCCGGTGGGGCAAGCTCGACCACTTTCGCGATCCGCTGGTCCCGGACCAGATCTCGTTTGGCGCCCTCCTGCATCCCGATGATCATTTTGCCTTTACCTTTCTCCAAACCACTGAAATCGTACTTTCTGGTCGCTCGCTGCCACCTCCACGCAGGCAGCGGCGTACACCTACGAGGGTCGGCGCCCGGGCCGAAGGAGTTTCGAAGCGGCGAAATGCCGCCAGGCCGGACGCCTAGCTAAATCGCCAATAGGAATAGGTGAAGAAGCCGTACACGACTGCGGCGCCGGGAGCGCTGGGGCCGTTCGCGGATATGGCAGTGCTGATCACCTTGGAGGACGTTGTAGCACGGGCCGCGCGATTAGTCGAGCAATTCCGACAGGCCGGTCAGAAAGCGGTCGTTCTCCTCGGCGGTTCCGTAGGTGACGCGGATGTGACCGGGGCCACCGAGCGGGGTGCCGGCGCGAACGGCGACCTCGCGCGCGGCCAGCCCGGCGACCACCTCTCCCTCCTCGGCGGCGCCGAGATCGATCCAGGAGAAGTTGGCCTGCGAGTCCGAGGTCTCGAGGCCGAGCTCGGCCAGCGCCTCCTCGACCCGCAGCCGCTCGGCGATCGTGCTCTCGACCCGGAAGAGGACGTCGTCGGAGTGCAGGACCGCCTCCGCCCCAGCCGCCTGGGCGAGGGCGTTGACGCTGAAGGGCTGGCGCACGGCGTCGACGGCGGCGCGGAAGGTCGAGGAGCCGATCGCGTAGCCGACCCGCAGCCCGGCCAGGCCATAGCACTTGCTGAAGGTGCGCAGGACGACCAGGTTGGGGAAGTCGGCGAGCAGGTCTAGGGTCGCGTCGGGGTCGTCGTTGGTCTGGAACTCGATGTAGGCCTCGTCGAGGATCACCGTGACGTGCGGCGGGATCCGCTCGCAGAAGGCGGCGATCTCCACCGCCGGCAGGTGGGTGGCGGTCGGGTTGTTCGGATTGCAGACGATCAGCAGCTGGGTCGCCGCGGTCACCTCCGCCGCCATCGCCTCGAGGTCATGGACGTCGCCTGGCGCCAGCGGGACGCGGATCTCGCGGGCGCCGGTCAGCGCCGGCAGGTACGGGTACATCGAGAAGGCCGGCCAGGCATAGAGGATCTCCGCCCCCGGCTCGCAGAGCGCCTCGGCGGCGGCGAGCAGGATCTCGCAGGAGCCGTTGCCGACGGCCACGCGACCTGGCTCGGTCTCGTAGCGCTCGGCCAGGCGCCGGCGCAGCAGGGTCGCGTCGGGGTCCGGATAGCGGTGCATCGCCCCGGTCGCCCGCACGATCGCCTCGATCACCTTCGGGTGGGGCGGGAACGGCGACTCGTTGGAGGCGAGCTGGGCGATCCCGCCGGCGGCGATCGCCTCGGGCGCCTGCCCGGTCGGCACGCCTGCCTGGTAGCCCGGCATCCGGGCCAGCTTCTCGGCGAAGGTGACGGTCATCGTCGTTGGATTCTGACGGACGGCCGGCTACTGGGCGGACTGGAGATCGCGCCGCAGGTCCTGGGCGCCGCCCATGTAGACGTGCGAGGGGGCGTGGTCCGCCGGCGCGTAGTAATGCGCCATCACCCGGATCACCCGCGGCATCGAGCCGGGGACAGGGATCTCGCGGCAGCAGAGCAGCGGCACCTGGTCGAGCCCGAGCTTGCGCGCGGCGACGGCCGGGAACTCGGCGTCGAGGTCCTCGGTCGTCGTGAAAAGACAGCTCACCATTGCAACGGGCTCGAGCGCGTTGCGGGCGATCAGCTCCTTCATCAGCTCCTCGGTCGCGGCGACGATCGCCTCGGCCTCGTTGACCTCGACCTGTGTGGCGCCGCGCACGGCGAAGAGGCGCTGGCTCGGTCCCTCGAAGCGGCCGACGTCGACGTTCACGACCCCGCATCTTTCCAGAGCCGGGCGATCTCCTCGCGGTTGAGCCGGCGACAACCGCCTTCGTGCAGGCGTCCGAGCCGCAGTGATCCGAAGGCGACGCGACGCAACGCCACGACCCGGTTCCCCACCCCCTCGACCATGCGCCGGACCTGGCGGTTGCGACCTTCGCGCAGGACGATCTCGATTTCGCGCTCGCCCAGCCGCTTCACCTCGGCCGGCGCGGTCGGCCCGTCTTCGAGCTCGACTCCGCGCCGCAGGCGCTCCAGGTCGCGGTCGGCGATCGAGGTCCGCAGCTGCGCCCGGTAGGTCTTGCTGACGCCGTAGCGCGGGTGGGTGAGGCGGTTGGCGAGGGCGCCGTCGTTGGTCAGCACCAGCAGGCCGGTCGACTCGGCGTCGAGGCGGCCGACCGGGTAGAGACGGGCCGAGGACTCGACCAGCTCGACGACCGCGGGCCTCTCCCCCGGCTCGCGCGCGGTCGAGACGACGCCGGCCGGCTTGTTCACCACCCAGACCTCGTGCGCCTCGGTGCCGACCGGGCTGCCGTCGACGCGGACGTCGTCGTCCTCGCCGACGTCGCGGGCGGGGTCGGTGACGACCCTGCCCGCAACAGTGACGCGGCCCTTGGAGATGATCAGCTCAGCCCGCCGCCGCGAAGCGACCCCCCCATGCGCGAGGAACTTAGCCAGCCTCACGACGCGAGAGGGGCCCTTCCCCGCCTCATGGCTCTGCCCGCTGTTCCCCGGCTTTGAGCAGGCGCTCGCGCAGCTCGCGGGCGTCCTCGGGGCTGGGGTCGAAGCGCGAGGGGTCGGGCAACTGGTCGAGGCCGGCAAGTCCGAAGAGGCGCTCGAACAGCTCCGAGGTCTTGAAGATCGCGGCGCCGAAGCGCGAGCGTCCCGACTCCTCGATCAGGCCACGCTCGGCCAGGGTCTGGACCGCCGACTCCGAGGTGACGCCGCGGATCCGGGCGATCTCCGGCCGCGAGACCGGCTGCAGGTAGGCGACGATCGAGAGCGTCTCCGCCTGGGCCTGGGTCAGCGGCGGCGTCCGCGGCTTCGCCAGCAGCCGCCGCGCCGCCTCCTCGCTGGCCGGATCCGAGGCGAGGGCGAAGCCGCCGGAGACCTCGCGCAGGACGACGCCGCGCCTGCCCTCGGCGAGGTCCTCGCGCAGCAGCTCGATCGCCTCGGAGACCTGGCCCTCGGTCGCCTCGGTCGCCTCGGCGAGGTCGGCGACGGCGACCGGTTGCGGCGAGAGGAAGAGCAGTGCCTCGACGGTGCGGGCGAGATCGCTCATCCCGGGAGGATCTTCCGGACCTGGATCGGACCGAAGCACTCACTCTGCTCCCAGGTCACCTCGCCCTTGCGGTAGAGCTCGAGCAGGGCGAAGACGGTGACCGCCTGGGTGAGCCGGTCCTCGTTGCCGAACTCGTCGTCGAAGTCGAAGTTGGTGCGGCGCCCGAGCGCGTCGCGCAGGGCGCGCAGGCGGCGCTCGAGCGAGACGGTCGGCCGGATGTGACTGACGTCGACATCGGCCGGCTCCAGCAGCAGGTCGCCGAGCGCGGTGCCGAGCTGGTCGGGGTCGTAGACCGCGACGGCGGCGTCGACCGCGACCCGGCGCAGACCCGCCGGCAGCGGCGCTGAGCGGTAGAGGTAGCCGCGCTGGGACTCGAACGTCTCCGCAAGCTCGGCGGCGGCGTCACGGTAGCGCCGATACTCGAGCATCCGCGCCAGCAGCTCCTCGACCGCCTCCTCGGGCCCGAGCTCGTCCAGCTCGGTCTCCGGGCCCGGCAGCATCAGCCGCGACTTCAGCTCCAGCAGCGCCGCGATCAGGACCAGGAACTCGGTCGCGACCTCCAGCTCCAGCTCGCCCTCGCGCTCGAGGTGCTCGACATAGGCGACGACGACCTCGCCCAGCTGCAGGTCGAGCAGGCTCACCTCTTCGCGCAGGACGACGGCTATCAGCAGGTCGAACGGCCCGGCGAAGATGTCGAGGTCGAGATCGAGGTCCGCGACTGGCATCTGGGTCAGCCTAGCCCCGGCGCGGGACGAAGCGACGGCGTTTCGGGCTATTTAGGGCCGATGCCCATGGCGTGGCGGACGTCGGCGAGCGTCGCGGCGGCGATCGCGCGCGCCTTCTCGGCGCCGGCGGCGAGCGCCGTCTCCAGCGCCGCCTGGTCGGGACGCAGCTCGGCGTAGCGCTCGCGGACCGGAGCCAGCAGCTCGATCACGCCCTCGGCGACCGCCTTCTTGAACTCGCCGTAGCCGGCGCCGTCGAACTCGAGCTCGATCTCGGCCTGGTCGACGCCGCGGGCGACGGCGAGGATGTCGATCAGGTTGGTGATCCCGGCCTTGTCGGGGCCGCGAACCACTTCGCGGCCGGAGTCGGTGACGGCGCTGGCGAGCTTCTTGCGGATCGTGCCGGGCTCGTCGAGCACGTAGACGGTGCCCGCTTCGGTGCCGCCGGTGGTCGACATCTTCCGCTCCGGCTCCTGCAGGTCCATGATCCGGGCGCCGACCTCGGGGATCTTCAGCTCTGGCACGACCAGGGTCTCGCCGAAGCGCTCGTTGAAGCGGCGGCCGATCTCCCGCATCAGCTCGACGTGCTGGCGCTGGTCGTCGCCGACCGGGACCTCGGTGGCGCGGTAGGCGAGGACATCGGAGGCCATCAGCACCGGGTAGAAGAAGAGCGCCGCCGAGACCAGCTCGCGCTGGCGCGCCGACTTGTCCTTGAACTGGTGCATGCGGTTGAGGTCGCCGTGCGAGGTGACGGCGGAGAGCAGCCAGGTCAGCTCGGTGTGCTCGCGGACGTCGGACTGGCGGAAGAGGATGCAGCGCTCGGGGTCGAGGCCGGCGGCGAGCAGGATTGCGGTCGTGTCGTAGAGGCACTCGCGCAGCTCGGCCGGCTCGTAGGCGACCGAGATCGCGTGTAGGTCGACGATGCAGAAGATCGCCGGTTCGCCGCGGTCCTGGCCCTCGACGTACTGCTGGACCGCGCCGATGAAGTTGCCGAGGTGCTTGCGCCCGGTCGGCTGGATCCCGGAGAAGATGATCGGCGTGCTCACGCGGCGAACCCTATTGCCCCATTGCTGTCGTACTTGTTGCCGCTATCCGGAGGCAACTACGACATCCACGCTCTTGCGGCGGGGGTCCTGGATCCCGAACCCCGAGGCGATGCCGCCGGCGATCATCAGCAGGCCGGCGATGAGGACGCCGAGGTGGAAGGCCGAGGTCGAGGCGGAGACCGACGCGGTCCGCACCCGCGCCGCTTCGGCGGGCGGCAGCGAGCCGGTCTTCGGCACCGCCAGCGGCTCCGCCTTGGCGTCGGCGACGGTCTTCGCTGCGGCGGGGGTCAGCGGCGCCGCGCCCAGTTCGGAGTCGAGCCTGGCGCCGAAGTGGGCCGAGATCGCGGCGCCGAGGACGGCGATCGCCAGCAGCCCGGCGACCCGCGAGACGCCGTTGTTGACGCCAGAGGCGATCCCTACCCGGCGTTCTTCGACCGAGTCGAGCACCGTCGCGGTCAGCGGCGCCACCGTCGCCGCCAGGCCGAGCCCGAAGACGAGGATCGCCGGCAGCACGTCGGTCAGGTAGTCGGCGCCGGAGCCGACCCGCAGCATCGCCAGCAGTCCGAGGCCGCCGACGATCGGGCCGGCGGTCATCGGCAGCCGCGGCCCGGCGCCGGAGGCGAGGCGGCCGAAGCGCGGCGAGAGGACGAAGAGCGTTATCGAGATCGGCGTCGTCGCCAGCCCCGCCTCCAGCGGCGAGTAGCCGGCGACCTGCTGGAGGAAGAGGCCAACGAAGAAGAGCCCGCCGATCAGGCCGGCGTAGGCCGAGAGCGTGGTCAGGTTGGCGACGCTGAAGTTGCGGATGCGGAAGAGGCCGAGGTCGAGCATCGGGTGACGCGCCCGGGCCTCGTAGAGGAGAAAGAGCGCGAAGCAGGCGACGCCCGCCACCAGCGGCACCCAGACCATCGGGTCGCTCCAGCCGTGGGTCGGCTGCTCGATCAGGGCGAAGACCGGGCCGCCGAGCCCCGCCGCCGAGAGCAGGATCCCGGGCCAGTCGATGCCCTGGAAGGCGTCGGGGTCGCGGCTCTCCTGCACCGCGCACAGGGTCAGCACCACCGTCGCCGCGATCAGCGGCAGGTTGACCCAGAAGATCGCCCGCCAGGAGAGCAGGCTGATCAGGGCGCCGCCGCCCGCAGGCCCGAGCACCGTGGCGATTCCGGTCCAGGCGGTCCAGGTTCCGACCGCCTTGCCGCGGGCGGAGCCCTCGAAGGTGGCGGCGACGATCGCCAGCGACCCCGGCACCAGCAGCGCCCCGGCGATTCCCTGCAGGGCGCGGGCGCCGACCAGGAACTCGACCGAGGGCGAGATCGCGCAGAGCGCCGAGGTGGCGCCGAAGGCGATCAGCCCGGTGACGAACATCCGCCGCCGCCCGAACTGGTCCCCGAGCGAACCGCCGACGAGGAGCAGCGAGACCATCGTCAGCATGTAGGCCTCGACCACCCACTGCTGGCCGGCGAGGCCGACGTCGAGGCTGTCGCTGATCGAGGGCAGGGCGACGTTGACGACGGTGCCGTCGAGGAAGACGACGGTCGAGCCGAGGATCGTCGCGATCAGCGTCAAACGTTGCTGGCGGGACACCGTTCGAGTCTAGGTGGGCAATCTCGCGGCCCAACCACCGCGGCGGGACCTCCGGCGCCCCCCCGTCCGTACACAGGGTGTAACCGGCGAGGAGGAGAGATGGCGAAGAGGTTGCTGCTGATCGCGTGGATCGCCCTGGCCGGCTGCGGCGTGGCCACGCCGGCGGCGAGGGCGAAGGGCGTAGGCACGATGGCGTCACCGGAAGGTGTCATCGCCGGTGCGAACCCCTACCGCTACGTCGCCCTGTTCCCGAACTACCAGGCGCGGTTCCCGAAAGGGGCTGAAAAGCTCAACGTGGTCGAGCAGGTCGACCGCGACGGCGGTCGGGTGGCCCGATGGTGGTACCTGCGGGGCGCCTTCTTCGTGCCCGCGGTCGCCTACGACGGCAGCGGCGGCGGCCTCTCCGCCGACGGGAGGACGCTGGTCCTGAGCCGGTTCTCGTGGGAATACCCGCCGAAGACGACCAGGCTCGCGATCCTCGACACCGACCTCTACCTCAACCATCCCCGCAGGGGCCGAACAGCATCGCCCGCTCCACGCGATCAAGCGCATCGACCTCCCGGGAGACTTCGCCTTCGACGCGATTTCCCCCGACGGCTCGACCGTCTACCTGATCCGGTACCTCAAAGCGGGCTACCCGGCCGCCTACGAAGTCCGTGCCCTCGATACGGCGAGCGGACGGTTGGCGCCAGAGCTGGTGCTGTGCGCTGACCGTCGGCGGCGCCGACTGATCCACCGGCCGGGGCCGGGGCGCCGCCGCGCAAGATGACTCCCGCCCCGCACCGAGTCCTTCCCCTGGCGGCGCTTGACTGGAAGAATCCGGGTAGGTGATCTGCTGATGGCGAGAGCAATCTGGAGCGGCTCGATCAGCTTTGGGCTCCTCAACGTGCCCGTGAAGCTGTACAGCGCGGTCGCGCGGCGCAACGTCGCCCTGCGCGAGATCCGTGGCTCCGACAGCGCCCGGATCAAACACCGCCGCGTCGCCGAGGGAACCGACGAGGAGGTCCCCTACGACGAAATCGTCAAGGCCTTCGAGATCACCCCCGGCAACTACGTGCCGCTGAGCAAAGACGAGATGTCGGCGCTGGCGCCGGAGAAGACGCGGGCGATCGAGGTCCAGGACTTCGTCGACCTCGACGAGATCGACCCGATCTACTTCGACAGCCCCTACTACCTCGGGCCGGCCGACGGCGCCGAGAAGGCCTACTCCCTGCTGGCGGCGGCGATGAAGGCGTCCGGCAAGGTCGCGGTCGCCCGTTTCGTCTTCCGCAACAAGGAGCACCTGGCGGCGATCCGCACCTCCGGCGGCGTCCTCACCCTGACCACGATGCGCTTCGCCGACGAGGTCGTCCCGGCCAGCGAGCTCGAGGAGGTGCTGCCGGAGAAAGCCCCGAAGGTCGCCAAGCGCGAGCAGGAGATGGCCGAGCAGCTGATCGAATCGCTCAGCACCGACTTCGACCCGACCGCCTACCGCGACGAGTACCGCGAGGAGCTGCTCGGCCTGATCGAACGTAAGGCCGAAGGCAAGGAGATCGTGACGCCGAAGAGCGAGGGGCCGCAGGCGACCAAGGCCCCCGACCTGATGGCGGCGCTCGAGCAGAGCATCGCCGCGGTCAAGGACAGGAAGCGCCCGGCGAGGAAACCGGCGGCGAAGAAAGCCAACGCGGCGCCGGAGAAGAGCAGAGCGACGAAACCGAAATCTTCGTCGCGCTCGAAATCCAAAGCCTCGAAGTAGCCCGTGGCCACGAGCCAGCAGGTCGAGGTCGAGGGCCGGGAGCTGAAGCTCACCAACCTCGACAAGGTCCTCTACCCGAAGGCCGGCTTCACCAAGGGCGAGATGGTCGACTACTACGCCAAGGTGGCGCCCGCGATGGTGCCGCACCTGAGCGGCCGCGCGGTGACGCTGCGCCGCTTCCCGGAAGGGGTCGACGACCTCGACGCCGCCTTCTTCGAGAAGCGCTGCCCCAAGCACCGGCCGCAGTGGGTAAAGACGGCGCGGGTCGAAGCCGGCCCGCATGCCGGCAAGATCGACTTCTGCGTCTGCGACGGCCTGCCGACGCTGGTCTGGATGGCGCAGCTGGCCTCGATCGAGCTGCACCCCTCGCTCTCGTTGACGCGGGCGCCGAATCGGCCGACTGTGCTCGTCTTCGACCTCGATCCGGGACCGCCGGCGGACGTCGTCGACTGCTGCCGGGTGGGACTGCGGCTGCGCGAGCTGTTCGGCCACTTCGGCGTCGAGGCCTTCCCCAAGACGTCCGGTTCCAAGGGCCTGCAGGTCTATGTCCCGCTCAACAACAAGACCTCCTACGACGTCACCAAACCGTTCGCCAAAGCGATCGCCCAGCTGCTCGAGAAGCAGACGCCGGACCAGGTCGTCTCGAAAATGAAAAAGGTCGAACGCGAGGGTAAGGTCTTCGTCGACTGGTCCCAGAATCACCAGCGCAAGACGACGATCGCCGTCTACTCGCTGCGGGCGCGGGAACGGCCGACGGTTTCGACGCCGGTGAAGTGGGACGAGGTCGAGGCGGTGGCGGATTCCGGCGACGCCTCGACGCTCGTCTTCGAGGCCGACGCGGTGCTGGAGCGGATCGAGAAGCACGGCGACCTCTTCGCCCCGGTGCTCGAGCTGGTGCAGGAGCTGCCGGAGCTCTAGTCGGCGCCCTCCAGCGCCGAGCCGGTGATCGCGAGCGTCGGCTCGTCCAAGCTAGTCCCCGAGCGGCTGGCGGACCACCGGCCTGCGGGTCGCCCGGACCTCGTCGAGGCGGCGGACGGGGGTGGTGTACGGGGCCTGCTTGGCGATCTCGGGGTCGGACTCGGCCTCGGTGAGGATCTGCTCGATCGCGTCGGCGAAGGCGTCGAGGCTCTCCTTGGTCTCGGTCTCGGTCGGCTCGACCATCAACGCCTCGTCGACCAGCAGCGGGAAGTAGACGGTCGGCGGGTGGAAGCCGTAGTCGAGCAGCCGCTTGGCGAGGTCGAGGGTGGCGAGGCCGAGCTCCTTCTTCATCGGCTTGCCGGAGAGGACGAACTCGTGCATGCAGTGGCGCTCGAAGGCGATCGGCAGCCGCTCGCCGGCGCGGCCCTCGGCCAGGCGCGCCTTCAGGTAGTTGGCGTTGAGGACAGCCGTCTCCGAGGCCTCCGCGAGGCCGTCGGCGCCGAGGCTGAGGATGTAGGCGTAGGAGCGGACGAAGACGCCGAAGTTGCCCTGGAAGCCGCGCAGGCGGCCGATCGACTTGGGCCGGTCGAACTCGAGGTCGAAGCTGGGACCGCCGCCGTTGTCGCTCTCGCGCCGGACAACCTGGGGGCGCGGCAGGTAGGGCTCGATCCGGTCCGAGACGGCAATCGGCCCGGCTCCCGGCCCGCCGCCGCCGTGCGGCTGGCTGAAGGACTTGTGGAGGTTGAGGTGGACGATGTCGAAACCCATGTCGCCCGGGCGGGACTGGCCCATCACCGCGTTGAGGTTGGCGCCGTCGTAGTAGAGGGTCCCTCCCACCTCATGGATCAGCGCCGCGATCTCGGCGATGTTCTCGTCGAAGAGCCCGAGCGTGTTCGGGTTGGTCAGCATCAGGCAGGCGATCTCGTCCGTCACCTTGGCCCGCAGGTCGTCCATCTCGACACCGCCGCGCTCGTTGGTCGCCACTTTGACGACCTCGTAGCCGGCCATCGTCACCGAGGCCGGGTTGGTCCCGTGTGAGGTGTCGGGAGCGAGGACCTTGGTGCGCTGTTCGCCGCGGTCGGCGTGGTAGGCGCGGGTCAGCAGCAGCCCGGCGAGCTCGCCATGGGAGCCGGCCGAGGGCTGGAGGCTGACGTGCGGCAGCCCGCAGATCTCCCCCAGCGACTGCTGCAGGAGCCACATCAGCTCCAGCGCCCCCTGAGCCCGCTGCGGGTCCTGGGCCGGGTGCAGGCGGGCGTGGCCGGGCAGCGCCGCCACGCGCTCATTCAAACGCGGGTTGTGCTTCATCGTGCAGGAGCCGAGCGGGTAGAAGCCGCTGTCGAGGTCGAAGTTGCGCCGCGAGAGGCGGTTGTAGTGGCGGACGATCTCCGGCTCGGCGATCTCCGGCAACCGCGGCGGCTCGGAGCGCAGCAGGTTCGCCGGAATCAGATCCTCCAGCGGGCGCTCCGGCACACCGGCGTCGGGCAGCACCGCGGCGCGGCGCCCGGGCTTCGACTTCTCGTAAATCGTCTTCGCCCGTTCGCGCTGCATCGGCGTCTCGGACGCGGGCATCAGGCAACCCCCCCGGCCTGCGGTTCCTTTTGCACGTCCTTCGTGGAAAAGGAACCGCGCGATGACGAGATTTCTGCGATCGCGGTACCGAGGACCTCGGCGAGCTCGTCGATCTGCTCGCGGCTACGGCGCTCGGTGATCGCCACGAGGAGGCCGTTCTCGTGCTCGGGATACTCGTGGCCGAGCGGATAGCCGGCGGCGATCCCGCCCTCGGCGCAGCGGTCGAGGACGGCGGCGACCGGCGCCTCGAGCCGGACCGCGAACTCGCGTACGACCGGCGCCTCGTGCAGCAGCTCGACCCCGTCGACGGCGGCAAGGCGCTCGCGAGCGTAGGCGGTGCGCTGGGCCAGCAGCTCGCCGAGCTCGCGGAATCCGTGGCGGCCGAGCCAGGCGAGGTGGACCATCGCTCCGAGCGCGTTCAGCGCCTGCGCGGTGCAGATGTTGTTGGTCGCCTTCTCGCGGCGGATGTGCTGCTCGCGGGTCTGCAGCGCCAGGACGAAGCCGCGGCGGCCGTCGATGTCCTCAGTCTCGCCGGCGATCCGTCCCGGCATGCGGCGGATCTGCTCCTCGGTCGCGCAGAAGAAGCCGAACGAGGGGCCACCGAAGTCGAGCCGGTTGCCGAGTGGCTGACCCTCGCCGAGGGCGATGTCGGCCCCGCACTCGCCAGGCGGTTTGAGGATGCCGAGCGTCATCGGGTCGGTGGCGACGACGAGCAGGGCGCCGTGCTCCTTGGCGGCGGCGCCGAGCGCCTCGACGTCCTCGACCGCGCCGAGGAAGTTGGGGCTCTGGAGGATCACCGCGGCGGTCTCGCCGTCGACCGCGGCGGCGAGCGCGGCGGCGTCGGTCAGCCCGCCCTCGAGGCCGACCTCGACGATCTCGGCGCGGTAGCCCTGCGAGTAGGTCGCGAGGGTCTCACGGCTGTGCGGGTGGACCCCGCGGGAGACGACGAAGCGCCGCCGCTTGGTCGCGCCCATCGCCAGGTAGCCGGCGGAGGCGACCGAGGAGGGGCCCTCATAGAGGCCGGCGTTGGAGACCGGCAGCCCGGTCAGCTCCGACATTGCCGTCTGGAACTCGAACATCACCTGCAGTCCGCCCTGTGAGATCTCCGGCTGGTAGGGCGTGTAGGGGGTGAGGAACTCCGAGCGCGAGGTGATCGCGTCGACGATCGCCGGCACGTAGTGGTCGTACATCCCGGCGCCGACGAAGCAGACCTGCTTCTCGGCGTCGGCGTTGCGCGCCGCCAGCGCCGCGAGGCGATCGAAGACCTCGGTCTCGCTGAGGCCGTCGGGGATCGCGAGCGGCCGGCCGAGCCGCAGCGGCTCGGGGATCTGCTCGAAGAGGTCGGCGGCGGACTCGACGCCGATCGCCTCGAGCATCTCGGCGCGGTCGTCGGGGGTGGCGGACGTGTAGCGGGTCACAGGATCTAAGGCTACGGAAGCGGGTGGCCGCGCTTCGGCCTAGCCCTCCAGCAGCTTCTGGTACTCGGCGGCGGCGAGCAGCGACTCGGTCTCCCGGGGCGAGGTGAGCCGGACTTTGACCAGCCAGCCCTCGCCGTAGGGATCATCGTTGATCCGCTCCGGAGCGTCCTCGAGGGCGTCGTTGACCTCGACGATCTCCCCCGACATCGGCGCGATCACATCGGAGACGGCCTTGACCGACTCGACCTCGGCGTAGGAGGAGTCTTTCTGGACGCTCGCGCCGACCTCCGGACCGTCGTAGAAGACAACCTCGCCGAGCGAGTCCTGGGCGTACCAGGTGATTCCGAAGACGGCGTGGTCGTCGCCCTCCAGCCGCGCCCAGTCGTGCTGGTCGTGGTAGCGGAGGTCGTCTGGGTAATTCGCTTCTGACAAGGCTCAGCCCACTTTCCGGTAGAGG
>JADGPJ010000114.1 GCA_017882505.1 Solirubrobacterales bacterium
GCCGTCCGGACGGACGCTCGTCGCGCTTGCCGCCGCGATCTCGGTGGCCACCGTTCTAGTGCGACCCGTCTTTCCCGCCGCCAGCGGCCAGATCGGCCAATCCCACCTGTGGCAGTGGCCGCAGTTCGTGGCGATGTTCGGCCTGGGAATCGTCGCCGCCCCGCGCGGCTGGCTGGACCCGGTGCCTGATCGGATTCGCCGCGGGTGCGGCTTTGCCGCGCTGGGCGGGGTCGCGGCATTCTTGGTCGTCGCCGGGATCATGGCGGCGACCGGCGTGGATGGGGGCGTGATCTTCGACTCCGGGCTGCACTGGCCCGCGCTCTCTCTCGCCATCGTCGAGGGCCCGCTCGCCGTCGGCGCGTCGCTGTGGCTGCTCGGCTTCGCGCAACGACACCTCAATCGTCGCCCGGGCCCGCTCGGTCGCGCCATGGCGCGGAGCGCCTACGCCGCGTTCCTCCTCCAGGGGGTCGTGCTCATCGGGCTGATGATCGCGCTGCGGCCGATCGGCGTGCCCGCCGAGGTCAAGGCGCTGGCCGTGGCGATCCTCGGCGTGGCCGGCTCGTTCGCGCTCGCCTGGGTCCTCGTCAGCCGGACGCGGCTCGGCCGGATCATTTGAGCCCGACGCTCGACCCGGCGCCTGGAGCGCAAACGGTTCGTCCGCTGAGCCCGCCGGACGAAGGCTGCCCAACGCCCGATAACTCTGGCGAGGGGAGCCCCGCCCCCTCCCAGCGCCCGACAACACCCACCTACGGAGCGCTTCGCCGGGTCCAACCGGGGAACCGGCGCCGAGACGCGAGGCTGTCAAGATTGGGGAATGGGCCTCACCGCCTGCATCGGGCTCTTCGCCGCCGTAGTTGCGACCTGGATCGCCGTCTCCGGTCCCGGAGAGGCGGCGCTTGTAAGCGCCGGCGTGATCGCAGCACAGGGCGACGAGCAGATCGCCGCCGTGCTCGCGATCGCCTTCGCCGGGACCGTCGCGGGCAGCGTTGCCGCCTATTGGCTCGGCCGCGCCGGAGGCCGCCGTCTGCTGCTCAGGCCGGGCCCGTTCCTCGCCTGGCGCGCCCGGGCATTGGCCCGGAGCGAGGCGATAGCGCAGCGGCACCCATTCCTCGCCTCCCTGCTCGTCCCCGGCTGGTTCGCGGGAGTCAACGAGATTTCCCCGCGCCCCTTCATCGCCGGAAGCGCCCTCTCGGGCGTGGCCTGGACGCTGACGATCGGGCTCGGGACCTTCTACGTAGGGCCATCGCTGATCTCGCTCTACGACGCCGTCGGCGATTGGGTGACGATCGCGGTGATAGCCGCGGCAACCGCCGCGGTGCTGCTATTCCTGATGCGTCGCGCCCGTCGCCAGCGGGTCGCCGGCCGGGCGGGGTTGATCCACGCGACTCCGCCGACCGACTCTTCCGCGGATGCTGGGGAGGTCATCTGTGGGGAGCGACTCGGCTCCGTCGCTTAACTCCTTCACGAAGCGGTACTCGGGAAATGCATCTGCGGACCGCACGCAAGGGATGCATTGGGACCAGCCGAGATCCTGATCATCAGCGCCGGGATTGGAAGATCGCCACTGCCTCATCTACCCCAGTCGTCTTCTTCACAGATCAGGTGATCGCATTCGATGTTCCCAAGCCGGTTGCGCTCGGCGGCGATTTCGCCTGGGGGGAACCAGCTCAGGCGAACCGTCAGCTCACGGTGGTTCTCAAAAGTATGGATGCCCGCCAGTCCGCCGTGCTTGATCGAGACCGTGGAGCTGAAGTCGCGGCTTTTGTGATCGCCGGAGGATGCGACCTGGAGAAACTCGCGCCTTGGCGCCCGCACCTGCGTGACCGGAGAATCGGCGCCTTCATTGCCGTGAAGCGCCAGATCGGCCGAGCCTCCGCACACTGGCTTCTGCGAATCGAAGACCTGGCCCAGTTCGAGCTTGAGCCGGTAGCCGTTGCCCTGTTGGGTGCCAAAACCGGATTCCACCCTGGAAGGGCACGTCTGATCGGCGGCGGCGTCTTTGGTGAAGTCGGCGACTTCTTCCGTGGCGACCTGGATGTCTGTCGCGACTGAGCCGATCCGGGAGCGGAGCAGAGAGTCGGCCATCAACGAACACGCCTCGCCACCGCGAACTCGCCGTCGATCTGCTCACGCCGCGGCGTGGTACTCGTGGATCAGCCCGCCGAGACGGTCGCGCCTGATCACGCTTCGGTTCATCGGCGAGGTCGGAGGGAAGGCAAAGACGTTTGCGCGATCCGGCGCCGCGAGACCCAGCCCGCGATGGGGACGGTGCCCGTTGTAGTGGTTGAGGAAGGTTTGCAGTACCCGCTCGAGATGGCGTCGGTTGGCGATGAGCAGCCAGTCCAGGCACTCTCGCCGCATCGTGCCGACAAATCGCTCAGCGATGGCATTCGCCTTCGGCGCTTCTACCGGCGTCCGAATGACCTCGATCCCGTCGCTGCGGAAGACCTCGTCGAAGGCGCCGCTGAACTTGGCGTCGTTGTCGCGGAGCAGAAAGCGCACCGGAGACCCACCGTCTTGCAGGTTCCAGACGAAGTTCCTCGCCTGCTGTGTGACCCAGGCCCCGTCGGGCCTTTCCGTCACCCCGGCAAGGTGGACCCTCCGGCTTGCGAGCTCGATGAAGAAGAGCACGTAGACCCGCCGTAGGAAGACCGTGTCGACGGTGAAGAAATCGCAGGCGATCGTGCTCTTGGCCTGGTGACGGATGAAGTCCGCCCAGGAGGGACCGCTTCGCGCCCCGGCCGGACCGAGTCCGGCGCCGGCGAGAATCCGTCGCACGCTGGTCGTCGAGACAGAGAACCCCAGTCCAGCCAACTCGCCGACGATGCGCCGGTAGCCCCAACGCCGGTTCTCGCGGGCCAGCCGCAGAATGAGCGCGTGGAGCGCCGGGTCGATTCGCGGACGACCGGGTCTGCGGCTCGGATAGGTCCAGCGACGGGCAACGAGGCGACGGTGCCAGGCGAGCAGGGTCTGCGGAGTGACGAAGAAGGACGACCAGCGCCACCGGGGCAGGAGGCGAGCGGCCGCCGCCAGGAAGGCGCGATCGGCCGGCCGTAGGTCCGGCCGATGGATTTGTCGGCGCAGGACGCTCAGCTCATGGCGGAGGACGACTATCTCGAGCTCCTTGTATTCGGCGGAGCGAGGGCGCAGGAGGGCAAGCTCGATCAGCTTGCGCAGCGCGAGGTAGAGGAACGACATCAACAACGGCGGCTCCCTCGGGTCGGTGGCGGGCGGCGACTCTAGAGGCACAGGCGCCCCCCGGCTGCTGCTCACCCGGAATCGGGTTTAGGCACCCCACAGGCGGCCGGGGCGTCAGTGGGCCGATAGGCGGAGCGGGGATCAGCTCCCTTCGCAGGGCATTACGAAAGCGGCGAGGGGGCGATGGCGGCGACCTTCCAGAGGCCCTGTTCTAGAGCCATCGGGGTGAAGTAGTCCTGGCCGTGAGCGCCGTGGAAGAGGATGAAGGCGCTCTGGTCTTCGACCCGCAGGGCGCCGACCTGGGCGACCGCGGCTTCGCGGCGGGCGGCGGGCGGGATGGTGGCGGAGACGGTGGCGAGGAGCTTGGGGCAGCTCGGGGCGACGTGGCTCTTGACCGCGCCGGTGGTGAGTTGGGCAAGTTGGGCTGAGAGCGCGGTGGCGGCGGCCGCGCAGGCGCGGGACCAGGCGCCGGCGGCGCGGGCGTCGAGGTAGCCGTGCAGGGCGGCGGCGGCTTGGCGCAGTTCGGTGGCGGAGGCTTCGGAGCCGGATTCCTGGATCGAGTTGTCGACGCCGTCGCGCTCGAACTGGGCGGCGCCGGTGGCGGGGTCGTGGTGGGTGGCGTGGGATTGCGGCGGTCGGCCCTTGCTCGGGTTGGCCGTGGATCCGGCTTCGCGCCTGGTTGCAGTGGCGGCTTGGCTTGCGGCGGTGGCGGCGACTTGGTCTCCCCCACCCCCACCGCAGCCAGGGGCGAGCAGGGCGAGGGCCAGCAGAACGGCGGCGCTGCGGGCGTTCATCCGGTCGGCTCCTGGAAGTCGCGGGGCGCGGCGGTGCCCTGGAGTCGGTAGAAGTGCTCGAGGGCGCCGCGCCTCGGCACGGTCGAGACCTCGTACAGGACGCCGCGGTTGGCGAGTCGGCGCACGTGGTAGGCGACAATGTTGAGCGGGAGGGTCTGGTCAAAGACGTCGATCAGGATCGTCGGCGAGAGCGGCTGATCGATCCAGATGTGCGCTTCGATCACCGCGACCTGGATCGGATGCAGAAGCCCGTAGATAGCCGTTTCCCAACTGGGGGGCGGCGGCTTCCCCGTTGGCTT